>NZ_CP150145.1:6939867-7241600 GCF_037963835.1 Paenibacillus sp. FSL H8-0332 | reverse complement strand
CGTACCGGTGGTTGGCTCCCCCGCCTATGCGGACCGCATATTTCTCCAGCATCCGGTGGCCTGGCGTGGTCTTGCGGGTATCCACCAGGCGGGTCTGCAGCCCTTGAAGCTTCTCCACAAAAGAGGCTGTACGCGAGGCCACACCGGATAACCGCTGCATTAAATTAAGGGCAAGCCGTTCACCGGTCAGGATGGCATGGGTGCTGCCTTCTACCTCAGCAATCACCGTCCCCTTGGAAACGGCCTGTCCTTCCTGGACCAGCGCCGTGAATACGAGCGCAGGATCAACGACTTCGAACACCAGCTCAGCCACGGGGATTCCGCAAATAATCCCGTCCTCCTTGGCATGAATGATTCCCTTAGATTCATGCCCTGCGGGTATCGTTGTCCGGGTAGTAATATCCCCTGAGCCGACATCTTCCTGCAGCCAGCCCTTAATAGTCTTAAGCAGGTCTTCATTATATCCGTTAAACATCATCACTTAATTCCTCCACTATTCCAAGTTCCCGGATCTGGAGCAGATGCTTCTGCCACTGTGCGTCACTGCGCAGCGGATAATCCTCACGATAATGCGCACCGCGGCTCTCCTCCCGTGCCAGGGCTGATTCGGTAACCAGCAGACAGCATGTAAGCATATTGGCGAACTCGTATTCTTCCCGTGTTGTCAGTTCAGCATTAAAAACCGGCAGCTGGCGCTTTAACTCATCCAGTCCTTTATTCAGCATTTCCCGGTTCCGCCGCAGTCCGGCATACCGCACCATAACCTTTTGCAGCTTCAGCCTCCGCTCTACAACAGCTTGTGTTGGAGCTTCCAGCCTTGCCTGATGATAGGCTAGCGTTACGTTATCCCGGTCAAGCGGCGGCAGCTCGCGGATTCGTTCAATAATCCGGCGGCCGAACACAATCGCTTCCGACAAGGAGTTGCTGGCCAGCCGGTTGGCTCCCTGCACCCCAGTAGAGGATACCTCACCGCAGGCAAACAGGCGGGACACCGTACTTTCTCCGCTCAGATCGGTCTTCACGCCCCCCATCATATAATGCGCAGCAGGAGCTACCGGAATCCAGTCACTTGTGATATCCAGCCCATAGCTCATGCAGGTGGCATAAATGGTCGGGAAGCGGTGTTTAACCATATCCGCCGGTTCATGCGTAATATCCAGATAGACGAAGGTAGACTTGGTTAATTCCATCTCGCTTACAATGGCACGGGCGACAATATCCCGCGGGGCCAGCTCCTGCAGCTCATGATAACGTTCCATGAACCGCTCACCGTTGATATTGCGCAGCACGGCCCCTTCTCCCCGCACAGCCTCCGAGATCAGGAAACGCGGAGCACCAGGATAGCTTAGTGCTGTCGGATGAAACTGAATGAACTCCATATCCCGGATATGGGCACCGGCACGGTAGGCAATAGCTACCCCATCTCCGGTGGCCACCTCAGGATTGGTTGTGTAACGGTAGAGCTGTCCTGCTCCGCCGGAGCACAGGATTGTTGAATCCGCCTGCAGGAATAACCGCCCGCCGTCAGGCCGCTGTACAAGCGCTCCCAGACACTCTCCGCCCTCAGTAATCAGGTCAATCACATAATGGTCATCCCAGGTCTCAATATTCTCATGCCGGGCAGCCTGTTCAGCGAGTGCGCGGACAATCTCATATCCTGTAGCATCCCCATTTGCATGTAAAATACGGCGGTGGCTATGTGCCCCCTCCTGGGTTAAAGCCAGTACACCATTCTCCTTATCGAAAATAGTGCCAAGCCGGATCAGCTCACGGACGCCTTCGGGTCCTTCATTGACCAGCACATCCACAGCTGCAGAAGAGTTCAGTCCTGCACCGGCCATCAAGGTATCCTGACGGTGATACGCCGGCGAATCGTCCTCGGAAATGACGGCCGCAATTCCGCCCTGGGCATACCGTGTATTGCTCTCCATTACGGTCTTCTTCGTAATCATAATAACCTTCCGGTCTTCGCTGGCCTTGATCGCTGTGAATAACCCGGCAATGCCTGAACCAATGACAAGGCAGTCTGTCTTAACTACAGGAAGTCCCTGAAGATCAAAATCAACCAAATATTGTGGAATCATGACCGCTTTTCACCTGTTTCAACGAAAGAGTAGCGCATGCTACCGGACTTGTAGCATGCGCTCTAAGGATGTTCTGGCTTTGTCGGCGACTGCAGGCGGTACATAGATCTGCGGCTTCATTGTCTCCAGGCATTTGACCAGCTTCTTCAAATTATTAACCTTCATATTAGGACACACCAGGAATTTGGTGGCAAAATGAAACTCCTTATCCGGGCTGTCCAGCCGCAGCTGATACCCGGTTCCATCCTCAGTACCCACAATAAACTGCCGGCGGTCCGATTTCCGGCAATATTCCAGAATGGAGGTAGTGCTGCCTACATAATCCCCCATCGCCACGACTTCCGGGCGGCATTCGGGATGTACCACAAATTCGGCTTCCGGGTATTTGGCTCTCATCTCCATTACATCCTTGACGGTAAGCATGTCATGAGTATTGCAATAGCCTTCCCAGATAATCAGCTTCTTGCCGGTCTGATCCTGGACATATTGACCCAGATTCTTATCGGGTACCCAGATGATTTCTTCGGCATCAAGCGATTCGATCACCTTCACTGCATTCGCCGAGGTGCAGCATATATCCGTCTCCGCCTTGATTTCTGCCGAAGAATTGATATAGGTTACTACCTTCGCATTCGGATGCTGAGCCTTCAGCTTGCGCAGCCCATCCACATTGACCATGTCAGCCATCGGGCAACCGGCACGTTCATCGGGAATCAGAACCGTCTTGTTCGGCGCCAGAATCTTGGCGCTTTCTCCCATGAAATGAACGCCACAGAACACGATTACATCTGCCTCTGTCTCCGCTGCCTTTTGGGCCAGCAAAAAAGAGTCTCCCCGGAAATCCGCGACTTCCTGAATTTCATCACGCTGATAATAATGAGCCAGAATAATAGCGTTCCGTTCCTTCTTGAGCTGTTCGAGGCGCACACGAAGTTCACGATTCTGTTCCTGCTTGCGCTCAAGCGCCAGAGCTTCCACGGTCAGTCTCCCCCTTATGTCTTCATGGCTTGCCGCCAGTACATTTCTTATAAATGATAAATTTAATATTTATTCACTAATGTACACAACGTTCCACCCCCTGTCAATCCAAGCGGGCGCTCTGTTTCAGAGTGAAACCGGAGAACAAGTTAACGTGTGAAACCTCTATGTGCTTATATATAAAAGAAAAGCCCGGAGAACCAGTGGTTCTCCGGACTAGATTACAACGTTTGCTGCTGTAAGGGTTATACCAGACTTCCGCCGCCCTTATTCCCGTCATCCGGTCCGTTTCCCTCTTCAGGGTCCGGCTTGTTCGGAATATCCTTGGACAGGTCTAATGGGGATTCATCGTCATTCTTACCTTGAATCCGGACACGCACATCACCGATGGAATCGATAATCGGCTCGCCCGCTTCATTGGTAATGGCGTCGCCTTCTTCTGGCTTGCCATCCTCACTCAGGAAACCTTGCTCAATCAATTGTGAGATCTGATCAAGTTCCAGCGTTTCCTTCTCAAGCAGGGTGTTGGCAATCAGGTGCATTTCTTTGGAATGCTTGGTCAGCAGCTCTCTGCAGCGCTCATAGCTGCTGCGGATAAGGTTCTGCATCTCCTGATCAATCTCATAAGCAATGGAGTCGCTGTAATTCTGTTCATGCCCGATATCTCGGCCAAGGAAGACTTGGCCTTGGGTTGCGCCGAACTGCAAGGGCCCAAGCTTATCACTCATGCCATATTCCATAATCATCGCACGCACAATGCGCGTAGCCTGCTGGAAGTCACTATAAGCGCCTGTGCCGATTTCACCAATGAATAATTCTTCTGCAACACGTCCTCCAAGCAATCCGGTAACCTTATCCAAGAGTTCCTGCTTGGTAACGATCATCCGGTCTTCCTTAGGAAGCATAATGACATATCCGCCGGCACGGCCACGCGGGATAATGGTAACCTTGTGAACCACATCAGCATGCTCCAGGAAGTAGCCGGCAATGGTATGGCCTGCTTCGTGATATGCGACAATTCGTTTCTCGCGGTCACTGATGACGCGGCTGCGCTTCTCGGTACCGACAATGACACGGTCAATCGCTTCATCCACTTCACGCATCGTAATGTCCTTGCGGTTACGGCGTGCAGCAAGCAATGCCGCTTCGTTCAGCAGGTTCTCCAGATCCGCACCAGTGAAGCCGGTTGTACGCTTGGCGATAACGTCAAGTCTTACATCCTTGGTCAGCGGTTTGTTGCGGGAGTGAACCTTCAGTACAGCTTCACGGCCCTTCACATCTGGGCGGTCAACCGTAATCTGACGGTCGAAACGGCCCGGACGGAGCAGCGCCGGGTCAAGGATGTCTGCACGGTTGGTAGCCGCGACAATGATAATGCCTTCGTTGCCGCCGAAGCCGTCCATTTCAACGAGCAATTGGTTAAGGGTCTGTTCCCGTTCGTCATGTCCGCCGCCAAGTCCAGCGCCGCGCTGACGTCCCACAGCATCGATCTCATCGATAAAGATAATACAAGGTGCGTTCTTCTTCGCGTTCTCGAACAAGTCACGTACGCGGGATGCGCCGACACCGACGAACATTTCCACGAAGTCGGAACCGGAGATGCTGAAGAACGGAACTCCTGCTTCCCCTGCAACTGCACGGGCCAGCAAGGTTTTACCTGTTCCCGGAGGACCTACAAGAAGTACCCCTTTCGGAATCCGGGCACCCACCGCTGCGAATTTGCGGGGGTCCTTGAGGAATTCAACAACCTCCACAAGCTCTTGCTTCTCTTCGTCAGCCCCTGCAACATCCTCGAAGCTGATCTTCTTCTTCTCTTCATTATATAACCGGGCCTTGCTCTTGCCGAAGTTCATCACCTTGCCGCCGCCGCCCTGTGCATTATTGAACAGGAAGAAGAACAGAATGAACATGATAACCAGTGGAATCATGGAAGAAAGGAATGTCAGCCAGATGCTGTCCCCTTGCATTTTCTTCTGGCTAAGTTCTATGCCATTTTTCTGGCTGGCATCCACAAGTTCAGTAAGGGCTTGGTCTGTAGGAGGAACATAAGTGGAGAAATTCTTCGATTTAGCTTCGGGTGGCAGCTCTCTATATTCGCCAGTAACCAGAAATGCATTCCCCTCAAACTGAACCGTCATGCTCTTCACATTATTGTTCGAGATCTCCTGCCGCAACTCGTCATATCTAGGGAGATCGGCGGATTCATTTCCATTGCTTACAAACTGGACTATGCCCACCACGACTAAAAATAAAATCAAATAAAAACCAGAATTCCGGATGAACCGATTCATCCCCTACCTCCTCTCGCAACGCTCAAGTTATTGTACCATAGCCTGACCGGACTCCTCAAATTGTCAGGAAATCCAGAAAAGTGATCCGTAGATCTAAGGCTGTCGGGTAGTTCATTTGGTATAAATCTCAGGCTTCAGTACACCGACGTAAGGGAGGTTCCGGTACAGCTCGGCATAGTCCAGTCCATAGCCTACGAGGAATGCATCAGGAATCACAAAGCCGGTATACTGGGCTTCAAGATTAACTGCGCGGCCCGAGGGCTTGTCGAACAGAGTGACTACATTGACAGAAGCGGCATTGCGCCCCTGCAGCATGTCAATCAGATAGCTGAGTGTAAGGCCACTGTCGATAATATCCTCGACAATCAGAACATCACGGCCTTCAACCGATGTGTCCAAATCCTTAATGATTTTGACTACGCCGGATGATTTGGTTGTACCGCCATAGCTGGATACCGCCATGAAGTCCATTTCAACGGGTACTGTAATCACTTTAACCAGATCCGCCATAAAAATAAACGCACCTTTGAGTACACAAATCACTAAAGGTGTGCGGTCTGCATATTCCTTGCTCAGCTGGGCGCCAAGCTCCCTGATTCTCTGTTGAATTTCTTCTTCGCTGATCAAGATTTCTTGAATATCATTCTGCAACTTGCGAACCTCCTAAGATATACTTATGAAAGACTTACTTCGGCCATTACGATTCTTCACCCTGTTCCATATCTTCGAGGCTCAGGAGCAGAACCGAGACCGTGTGCCGCCCAACTGCGGCATGCATCGAGCGTCTTACGCCCGGAATCCAGACGATATTGCCCAGCGCATCACAAACAAGGGGAATTGCAGGACGTTCGGAAGAAGGTATTTTATCATCAATGTAAATATCTTTTACCTTTTTGCTTCCGTTTAATCCCATAACCCTTATGGTATCTCCAGGCAATCGGGAACGAATGGTAAGCGGCAGGACAAGATCGCCCCCGTCAAACCAAGCCGAGTTCTTCCCGTAATCCTCCTCCTGTGCAGAAAAAACCTCTCTCGCAAGCACCTTCATCGTCATAACCTTTCCTATCTCCCTCAGCTTAATCCGGGGATGAGTCAAAGACAGCCGGTATGTATAGCTTACCTGCCGGATCAAGGGCTTGGACGAGAACACAATGGTATCATATTGCCGCACACAGACATAACCCCCACCCATATCCAGCGTCCAGACGGTAGGGTATTCCTGCAGCGTTCCCCGGCGTACTGCTTCAATCTTGGGGTAATCCATGAATGATGAATCCGCCGACAGATAATTTAATATTAGTTTAATCAAACGCCGTTGTAAAGCGGAGGGTATGGCTGCAAAGTCAGCTCTCTTCAAGGTGTATTTTCCATGCTCGGTGAAAACCAGCTCATCAAAGCATTTTGCCGCATTCGCCTCCATATATTCATCTTCCGCCGAGGCAATTTCAGCCAGCTGCAGAAGCGATTGTCTCACTCTCGGATTATGCTGCTCCAGCATAGGCAGCACCTCCAGCCTGACTGCATTGCGCTTGTACTTCGTCAGGAGATTGGTTGCATCCTCCGCATAAGCAAGACCCTCCTCCTGGCAAAAGCCGACAAGAGCCGTTTTGTTAATACGCAGGAAGGGGCGGATGAGTTCCACCTTTTTTTCAGTCCGTTTCCAGCGCATGCCTGCAAGTCCCGAAGGCCCGCTCCCCCGCAACAGCCGCATAAGCACCGTCTCGGCCTGATCGTCTGCATGATGGGCCAGCGCAACAGAGCGCGCGTGGTAACGGTGTGCGGTAGCGATCAGGAACTGGTAACGCTTCTCCCGTGCAGCCCCTTCCGGGCCGAGCCCGCTCTCCTTGATGATGGACGGAATATCGAATTCGCCCAGCTCGAAGGGGATTCGCAGGCTTGCCGCCAAGGCCCGGACCAGCTCCGCTTCCTCTGCTGATTCCGCTCTGAAGCCGTGATTGACATGGGCGCATATCAGAGACAGCGGCATCCGGGTCAGGGATATGTCATGCAGAACACGCAAAAGAGCCACAGAGTCCGGCCCTCCGGAAACTGCGACTACAATGGTGTCATGGGGCGCCCACAGCTCATATTCAGCCGCAGCTTCTATTACGGATTCCACCAGTTCTTTCCTGTGCTCCATAGGGGCTTCCTTTCCTGCCATCCCTAACGCGGCCTGCTCCGGCGGTCAGCATCTTAGTAAGTATGTACAATTACAACTGTCAATTCTCAGAAACGGAAAACCCAGTAAAGCGTGAACGCCAGCAGAAATAAAGACAGACCAAATGCATTTTTGAGCCAGCGTGGGGTCGCCATCGTCTCATGACCAGTCTTCCGTCCTCTGTAAATGTGGCTTCTCCAGATCTCCGTAGCCTGCGCGGAACCGGGGAAACCGCCTTTGAGCGCGAGGCACAGCCAGGAAGACAGCTTCTTATCCGGCAGCTCTCTGGCCAGCTTCAGCAGTTCCTCTACGCTCCTTGTCTGCGGCAGCTGCTGGGCGGCGGACTTCAACCCTTCTTCATTAAGCAGCCGCAGACACAGGACGGCAAAAGCAAACAAATCATAGTTCTCGTCGCCCGTCCGGCTGCCGGCATTCCAGAATCCACGGTCATGCCATTCGGTGAACTGCTTCACGCTGCGGCCGATGGGGCTTGCCCCTCCGTAATCAATCAGCTCGGCTTCCCCGTAGCTGGATACCATGACATTCTCCGGCTTCAGATCCCCGAACACGAAGCCGCACTCATGCAGCGTCTGCAGCTTCTCCAGAATTGTCATTCCGACCAGCCCCAGCCAGGAAGCACCGTTCCTGGACAGGAAATGGTGCAGCGGCCTTCCTTCCACATAACGCATCACATAAAAGGGCGTATGCTCCCGGTCCTTGAAATCATCGGATTCAAGCAGGTAAGAGGACAACGGCGATTCCTTGCGGGCCCGATGCTCGCTGCGCTTGCGGCAGGACTGCAGGGAGGTCAGCACGTTAATCTCAGACTGCAGCTCCAGCGTATCGTATCCGATCTTAAGCGCATACCGCTCCCGCCGGCCTTCCCGCTGCACCAGATATACGGTTCCGTTTGCCCCTTTCCCCAGCACACGTTCGACAACATAGCGGTTCCCCCGCCATTTGCCGGTAATTACTGTGCCTGCCGGATAGGATGGATTAGACGACATACCCACCAATCATCCCTTCTCTTGCCCCGTCATCTTCCCCTGGAAGATAATCACGATGTTCCTCCAGTTTATCATAACGATAATATTCCAGCACCTTGAAAATAGCCGGTCCGGTCGGCGTAGCCCCCCGCATCTTCAGTCTGGAAAAGAGGGAGCGGACCTCGGATACATTCCGCGTCCAGTCCATATCCAGCATGGCATCCTCACTGCTGGAGCGCCCGGGGAAATGGAACACGGCAATCTCGCTGCTCCCTTCCCGGGCCTCCAGACTGAGCGCCAGATCACGGATGGCGTCCTCCACCGCGCCAAGCTTCGGCTTCATGCTGGCGCTTGCGTCAATTAATAGCGCTATGCGCAGCGGCGAGGTCTCCGTCAGCTCATCGACCACGGTTACTACCTGTGAACGCTGCTGCGGAGGCAGCTCCGCCAGCGAGCCGTCGCCGAGAATTTTTTGCACCTCTTTATTCACTGCCTGCTGAATGGTCTGAACCACTGTCTTGCGTGTCATCATCTGGATGGTCTGGGCCAGCTGCGGGGTCCCCACGATCCGGCTGATCCCGCCCCCGGACTTGGCAATGTCGGCAATCTCCCGGCTGCCCAGCTCACCGATGGTTCCATAATCCACGACCCCTACCACGTTGACCGTGATGCCCTCCTGACGGGCATGTGCTGCCGCCAGCACCGGGCTCTCCCCCACATTTGAACAACCGTCCGTGATCAGCAGAATTTGCTTCATGACCATTCCTCCCTTCCTTGTCTAGTTACTAGCATTGCCAAGGTTGAGAGATTTCAAACGCCGCCTATAGCTGAAAAACTTTGGAATGAAATCAAGGTGAGGTAAGGGTCACTGCAAGAATTGTGGACTTCCGATCGCTGTTGTCTTCCGATTTCCTGATTTGAGACCGCGGTTTGCGGTTGAAATCGGAAGACAAAGGCGAACGCTGACGCTTCTACACTTCAGAGTCTTACTCCAGCTCCGAATCTCCTAATCCTGCCTTAAATACAACTCTCCTCCCGTTAATCCGTCTAAATACTGAAATTGTTGCACAAAAGGCAGGAATCCCCCTCCCTAAATTAGATTAGTGTAAAAAATCTTGCAATTCATGCAACAATCGAGCTTCAGCAGCGGGTATCTTCAACACCAGGCTGCATTTCGTACAACATTTCCAGCTTAATCAGAATGAGACTCAAGTGGTGCCCGGTAAGCGTATCCCAGCTGCGTTAGCTAACCGTACGCGGGCGCTCCATCCGGCCGACGCCAGGCATATGCAAGCTGGACCATTCCGGGTGGTAATGATCCACACGGCTGATCACAATGGTCATATCATCATGGACCTCATTCCCCTGATAGCGGATTACCTTGTCCAGCAGTTCGTCTGCCATATCCTGAGGGTCATCGCCCTCCAGCTCCTGGATCAGGCGTTTGATCCATATCTCCTTATTAACGGCATATCCCGGCGCATCATAAATACCATCGGTCATCATAATCAGGATATCGCCGGGACGCAGCTGCATGGTGACCAGGTCCACCTCAATATCTTTGATGATTCCAATCGGCAGATTGCTGGCCGTCACGGGAATCACTTCGCTGCCCCGCCGGATGAAGCTCGGTGCGGAGGCAATCTTCATAAAGATCGTCTGCGCCGAATACTGGTCGATCAGCGCCATGTCCACTGTAGCGTAGAATTCATCCGGGGAGCGCAGCAGCAGAATCGAATTCACGGATTTCACCGCCAGCTTCTCATCCATGCCCGATTGCAGCAGCTTCTCCAGCATGGACAAGGCAGCGCTGCTCTCCATCCGGGCCCGCTCCCCATTGCCCATTCCATCACTGATGGATACGGCAAAGGTGCCATTGCCTAGCTCCACCGTGCTGAAGCTGTCGCCGGACAGCATGTCGCCTCCCATCCCCGCCGCGGCTACGCCGGTATTAATCTCATAAGCCTTGGCCGAACCAAACGTCACCATCGACAAGCCCTCGCGGGGATGGACGGCGGTCTCACTCACAACCGCGATGTTCTCTTCCAGAATATCGGAGAGCAGCGGAGCGATCATTTTGCGGCATTCATCGAAGCCCCGGGTGTAGGCATGCACGACCTCAATCTCCACCCGGCCGGGATCGAGGCTCAGAATCTCAATGCTGTGAATGGATAAGCCCAGCTTCTCCAGCGCCTCCCGGATCTGGCTCTCCTGCCGGTACATCGCCTGCCCTTCCCGCTTAATTTCCTTCGCCAGATCCTCCATCACCTGCGAGACGCCGGATAATTGCTCGGCCACAAATTGGCGGCTGTCGTATATTTGCCGCTTCCAGCGCATATCATGCTGGTATAGCTCATATTGGCCCTTCATGACCTCAAGAACCTCCCCCGTCCTGCCGCAGATCCGGCTCCACTCCGGCGGCAGCTGGGCAGCGGTAATATCCGGGCACTCCTCGACCGTGGTCATCATGTCCGTCATATACCTGTAGGTCTGATAGAACTTGGCATCCCAGCAGTGAGTCCGCCGGATGCACCCGGCGCAGGCTCCCTCTGTTACCGTATTCATGAAGTCCTCCATCTCACGGTCACTTTTGCCCGCCTCTGCGGCCCGGGGAATCTGCCCGAAGCTGCTGGAGAGCTGCTGGAATACCTGCGAGAACTGGGTCACCCGGTCTGCTGTAATATCCCTGACCCTCCGGGCATATTCATGTTGGGTACGGCTGTGATCGGCCGTACCTGGTACATATTTGGCAATGGCAGTAATCATCCCCTTAGGTGTTAGAAGAAACAGCACTACGGCTGCGCAGGTCTCCCAGGTAGAATTCATGACATCGCCCGGTCCCATGAAATAGACAGATAGAATCGTTGATCCCAGCAGCATCCCGATCGAGACCGCCCCTTTGCGTCCGGACTGCATCATGCCTGCCAGCATCCCGGCAAAGGCCAGCAGGCTCATTTGATAGATGGCTCCGATATCGGCCAGACTGAGAATCAGCCCCGTCACTACGCCAACTGCTGCGCCAAGCGGCGCCCCCCCGGCCAGGGCAAAGATCAGAATCAGAAACCGCGATAAGATATGCTCCAGCGATAGACCGTTAATGGTCCAGCCAACAAGGCCGGTCATTACGGAAGCCAGAAGGATGATCAGACAGAGTACCTCCTCATTGCGGAGTGCCCTGCTTTTCTGCTTATAGGTGAATAAAGGAAGCGCCTGCAGGAATACCAGTGTCAGCACGAAACCGAGTATGGCATCAATGGCCGCCATCATCAGCGGATACCACGTGAGCGAAGGACCGATGACGACCTGGAACAATCCCACCATAAAAGTTGCCACGAACACCATCAATGGGGCATAAGACAGATCCACCCGCTGGAAATTCTCCAGCCCTTTATAGATCAGGTAAAAAATAATCAGCTCCGCAGCAACCACGATGGCACCCGGAAACGGTGTGAAGAGACTGCCGAGCACGATGGCTGCGGCCACAGGGAGCATGGAATCCCTGCGCATAAATACAATGACGGCGAAATAAGCAGCAGCAAACGGGGTAAGCTCATCCAGGATCATAGCCCGTCCCAGTAAAAAGCCCATTAGGCTCAGCAGCAGCACCCACTTCTTGACCGCGATGAACTGGAGAACCGGCAGCTTGGTGCCCCACGCCTTCAAGCGCGTTCCTAAGGCTTCTTTCTGATTCTTGTCTTTGCTTCCTGCTCTTGTCCACTCCGGCAAATTCACCACATTGCTTTTACTCATTCCCTGCACCACCCGTTTATGAATTTTATGATTCTCATTATATAGCGGGGGTCTTAAGAAAGTTTGTCAGAAACGGAGAGCAATCTGTAAAAAATTTCCGACAAAAAAGCCTGTCCCGACATTCTGTGGAAAAGCCTTCCAATCCCTTACGGGGTACTAGATCGGCTGCAGACTGCTGCGCTCACGCTGCCGGTTGCAGGTAGCGCCCGCGCGGGCATTCGTCAGCGATTGCCCTTGAGTTATGTGAGAATGGCTTGGATGCTGTCGGCAATTTGTTCTGAGCCGACAAAAATAGCCTGCCGCCGTAAGCCTGCTGGAAGCATACAACTCCTGATTGGATCACAATCAAGCTGACTTTGCAGCAATGAAGTGGAAAAGCGCCCAGACGCAACAAAAAAACCGCGAAGGGCGCAAGCGCCCCAGCGGTTATTTATGATGTACAAGACTCAGATTATACGCGCTTGGCTCCTCGGCCGCCGCGCTTTCCTTCTGTGTTCTTCTTGATCGAAGATATCCGTTCTTCGCTGTCTTTCAGGAAGCGTGACATTTTATCCTCGAATGAAGGTTTACCGGCTGCAGGCTTGAATGGACGCCCACCCCGTTCACGATTGAATCCACCGCCGCCTCCGCCACTGCCGCCACCACCGCCGAAACGGTCTCCACCGCTTGGACGTTCTGGTCTTGGAGCTCTGGGGGGACGTACTTCCGATGCCGGCTTATCAACGGCTTGCTTAATGGAAAGTCCGATCTTGCCGTCCTTGTCAACATTGATCACCTTAACGGTTACTACATCCGCAATCTTCAAATGATCGTTAACATCCTTGACGTAGTTATCGGCGATCTCCGAGATGTGAACGAGACCTGTGACACCTCCTGACAGATCCACAAATGCTCCGAAATGCGTGATGCCTGTCACCTTGCCCTCTAACTTGGTGCCCACTTCAATTGCCATAGAATAAAA
This sequence comes from Paenibacillus sp. FSL H8-0332, assembly GCF_037963835.1. Classification (NCBI taxonomy): domain Bacteria; kingdom Bacillati; phylum Bacillota; class Bacilli; order Caryophanales; family Paenibacillaceae; genus Paenibacillus; species Paenibacillus sp. FSL H8-0332. The sequence goes on along the minus strand of NZ_CP150145.1, from coordinate 7,228,392 downwards.
TGATCCTCCCTTAAAAATATACAGACGAATATAATGTCCATCCTGTCTGCGGTGATTTGATTATACAGTAAAGAGCAAAGCAAGGCAACACAGCGTAAGCCTCTTTTCGCCTGCTTTTATTGCCCGGATTGCTCGGTACGGATAGGTGATTCCCCTGCAGGATACATATTGTACCATTTACGCGCTAATTGTCCGATATACTCATCGTCATTCAGGCGCGAGACCTCATATTTCAATTGATTCAGCGTGGCTGTTACACTCTCACTGTTCTCTGTCTTACGGGCGAGCTGTGCGCTCTTGTCGGCGATCGCTGCGCTCTGGGCAAAGAAAGTGAATCCGGCCCAGCCGAAGAATACAGCCATCACAAGAATCCATATAAACTTTCTTCTCTTCGCGCCTGCGGCCGAAGCATGGTGATTATTATCCTTCTCATCCGCAGAGAATCTGTTCATTCAGCTTACCTCCAGTTCCAGGGTTCAAGGTCAACGCTTCCGCCACCCTGATATCCAAGCGGTGATCCTCACCATCCGGTCACTGTGAACGAACCGGGATACATACGGAGAGACCCACCTTACAGGAAGTACCCAGATTGGCTTGGTTAGACGCAGCAGCAGCTTAAAAATATAAAGAAGGACCCGGCCGAGCAGCCGCAGCGTTCCCTTAACCAGGCGCCACAGCCAGAGAATCGGACCTCCAATGACTATGGTAACGAACCGCCATAGCATCCTGCCTGCATACTGAACCGACTGAATTAACCTTACCACAAAACGCTGTACCGTAATACTGAAGATCAAAAAATAGATCCATACTCCTAGAAAGAGGCCAAGAACGACATAAAACCTCAATTGCCCCTGGTTTCCGGCATAAAGCATACGAAAGACCAGCAGGGCCGCCCCTATCCAGTACAGCAGATCCAGCAGCGCATTCAGCCAACGGGGAAATCTCAGCTTCTGCGACAGCACCCGGTAGCTGTCATAGGCCAGTCCCATGGCAATGCCGGCCAGAATCATATAGAGCAGGGTGATCCATTGAACGGAGGGATTCATTTAAACAGCTTGCGGAGAATCCCTTTATTTTTACCTTGTGCCCCGGGGTCCAGATAAATCAGGGAATGAACATTGCCTTCAAGGGACAGCATTCCATTCTCCAGACTTAGATTCTTGATATGTAAATGAGTACCCCGTATAGTCAGTTGGCCGAGTTCTGTACTCAGCAGAAACTCTTCGCTGTCAAAGCTCTCCACATTCTGCACACCTGTAAGCTCAATCTGCTTGCGGCTGCGCATGTGCAGATCATGCTGTTTGCTCCCTTTGGCTGGCTCGATCATAGCATGTACCCCTCCTTCTTGGTTCTAATCTATGAAGGAAGGACAGGGTATAGAACCGGTTAAAAGAAGAAAAAAGAGGTATTCCGCTCCGCCGTCTTCCGGCTTCGGGAATACCTCTTAACCTTACACTTCAATGTTCTGCTACCAGTCGAGTCCAGTGCTTTTGACAACGGGCTCTTCACGGAGCAGGGTATACATTCCGGCGGCCTCGTCCTTGCGGGTGGTTTCCACCAGCTTTTCCACTTTGACCGTCACAAGCTTTTGGCCGAACTGCACGGTAATCTCGTCACCGATCTTCACCGTGCTGCTCGGTTTGGACTCCCGTCCATTGATCAACACCCGGCCCTGTTCGGACACATCCTTGGCCACGGTGCGGCGCTTGATCAGACGGGAGACCTTCAGGAACTTGTCCAGACGCATTAGTTAACGGCTTCTTTGAGCTTGTTGCCTGCCTTGAAGGCCGGCACTGTGGATTCAGGAATTTCGATAGGTGCGCCCGATTGCGGGTTACGGCCGGTACGGCCGGAACGTTTGCGCGTTTCAAAAGTACCGAAGCCGATCAGCTGTACTTTATCTCCGCTTGCGAGAGCTTCTGTAATTTCGCCCAGAACTCCGTTGAGTACGGTTTCTACGTCTTTTTTGGCCAATCCGCTTTTCTCGGAAATGTTGTTTACCAGATCTGTCTTGTTCATAATTTGAAGTTCCTCCTAGGATACAAAAAATAAATGAAAATCAGGTTTACCGGAAAATCACGGCAAATCGTCATTTCGTCTTTATGATATTCTGGATTCCACCCTCAATTCCTGCCACGATCCGCCGTTTTTTTTGAAAAAGTAACATCTTGCGTAGGATATGGGGGCTTATAGCACTATAACATTATAAACCTCTCATTGCATTTCAAATCAGAGATTCGCGCCGTAGTCACAGCATTGCCGTGAAACGCGCGGGATATACCGCAGAAGACTATTATTCTATGACGTTCAAGCCTTCTCACGGAAGTCCTTGCTGATAGCTCCCTACTGCTTCCGCTCTTCTGCCTTGGCTTCCTGCCAGAGGGCCTCCATCTCTTCCAGGGAGCTGTCTTCCAGCCGGACCCCCTGATCCCGCAGACGCTGCTCAATATACTGGAACCGGGCTACGAATTTGCGGTTGGTGCGGGTCAGCGCTTCTTCCGGATCAGCTCCGATGAAGCGGGCCACATTAGTGGCTGCGAACAACAGGTCGCCCAGCTCCAGCATCTGCTCCTCTGGGGACTGTCCCGTCTCAATCGCCTCCTGAAGCTCGTCAATCTCCTCACGGATCTTAGCCAGCACATCGCCGGTGTTGTCCCAGTCGAATCCGACTTTGGATGCCTTCTTCTGCAGCTTGTACGCCTTCATTAGTGCCGGCAGATCCCTCGGAACCCCGCTGAGTGCGGACAGGGCTTCGGGCTTCACGCCTTTGCGCCGCTTCTCCTCGGCCTTCATCCCTTCCCAGTTCTGCAGCGCCTCCTCGGCATTGCCGGCCGCCTGATCACCGAATACATGCGGGTGGCGGAAGAGCAGCTTCTCATTCAGCCCCTCAATGACATCGTAGACACCGAAGGTCCCCAGCTCCTCTTCCATCTGGGAGTGAAGCATAATCTGGAGCAGCAGGTCGCCCAGCTCTTCTTTCATATGGTCCGGATCATCCTCGTCAATCGTCTCCAGCACCTCATAGGTCTCTTCAATCAGGTTCTTGCGCAAGGAATCATGCGTCTGCTCACGGTCCCAGGGACAGCCCTCGGGGCTCCGCAGAATATCGACAATTTCATGCAGCCGGGCAAAGGTGCGGTTACGCGCTTCATCCGCAAGGCTCGCAGGAACATAGACCAGCGACAGATTGCCATAGCCATCCAGCCGGTCCAGCTCGTAGAGGGGTACTCTGTGAATCCGCTCCTCGCCTTCCACACCAAGCGCATGTCCGACAATCACCTCATATTCGGGCGGGTACAGCTCCATCAGGCAGAGCTTGGTCTCAGACGCGGTGAAGCTGTCATAGACCTGTCCGATCAGGGTGTGCAGCTCCGGGTGAAGCTGGGAGCTGCGGATACCGGAGGCATCCAGCAGCTGGAAGCCTTCAATCGGATCAAAGCCCAGACGGACGAACGCTTCGTCGAGGAAGCTCTCACCGCCGAGGATATTCAGCTCTATGCCCGCCTCCGGGCACCGCTTACGCAGCAGGGAGACGGCGGATTCGGCCACCATGGGATGACCCGGCACGGCATAGACGATCTCCGTGCCCTGCGGAGCGGCCGCAGCCTTCTCCAGCAGTGCTGCCGTAATGGCTTCGTAGACCTCAGGGAAAGATTCCAGCGACTCATACAACCCGTCGAAGGACTCCCAGGATATCTCCAGCTCCGCCAGAGCAGCCATGACGGGATGCTCTGCGGTCCGCACGTATACGGCGGAGGCCGCCTTCAGCTTTTTGATGATGCCCAGTGTCAGCCGGTCCGGATTCCCGGAGCCCAGGCCGACGATCGTTAATATTGCGCTCATGCCAGTCTACTCCTTCCAGGCAGCCGCCTGCTGCTATTCGCAGGGTGGCTGCGCTATGTATGGTCAGCGCCTTAAGGGAACAGGCGCAGCTTTTTTAGCTTGTCCGCTAAGCGCGGGCCGAAGCCCGGAAGCTGGCGCAGCTCGCTCTCGCTGAGCAGCCGCAGCGCCACTGCGCCGAGTGCGAAGACGGCGCAGCCTGCGAGCACGCCGAGCAGGCTCTGCGCCAGGGCCGCGGTCCGCCCGCCGCCGAAGCCGGCGGCGTCTGCCGCCCTGGCTGCGCCGTGGCTCACGGCTGCGGCGGCCAGCCCCAGGCCCGCGAGCAGCGCCGCGGGCTTCAGCAGGGCATCTGCGAAGCGAAGCTGCAGATAGCCCTGCCGGTAGAGCAGCAGCACGTTCAGCGCTGCTGCGAAGAGATGTGCGGCCACGCCAGCGATGGCCGCACCGGTAATGCCCTGCTGCGGGACCAGCAGCAGGTTGAGGGCCGCCTTAAGCAGGGCGGCGGCCAGGAGGGTCAGCGCCGGCGCACGCACGGCGCCCAGACCTTGCAGCAGCGCGGCGGAGATGATGCTGACCGTGCCGCCCGCGGCGGTGAAGGCCAGCCAGGTCATCGCGCCGCTGCCGGCGGCATCTCCGTACAGAGCCGTGTTCACCGGCTCTGCAAGCACGGCCAGGCCTACGGACGCGGCCAGCCCGAGGAGCCAGAACCAGCGCAGCGACAGCGTGATGCGCGTGCGGATCAAGGCCTCATCCCGCTGGTACTTCGCTTCGGCCAGCGCCGGAATGAAGACGACCGAGAGCGAGGTCGCCAGCATCGTTACAATCTGCACGAGCGGCAGCCCGCGGTTATAGATGCCGAACTGGGCCATCGCAGCCGTCTCACTGCTGCCACTCCCTGCCAGCAGACGGGGAACCGTGAAGACATCGACCAGGCCGATTAACGGAACCGCCAGCGCGCCCAGCATCACCGGGAGGCCATAGGCTAATAGCTCGCGGGCAGGAACGCCCTGCTTAGCACTTATTACGGCCGATGCCGTTCTATTCTTAAGCGGAGCTTGGGGCAGCCTGTCCTGCAACCCCCGGCGGTGGCTGCGCCAATACAGCAGCATCACGCCAAGACCTGCGATCCCGCCTCCGGCGGGGCCCAGCATCGCACCGGCAGCAATTCCTGCCGCATCTGCGCCCGCGCCCGTCAGATACAGCAGAAGCGCGATCATAACCGCTACACGTACCGACTGCTCAACCACCTGCGACACTGCGGTCGGCATCATATTATGCAGTCCCTGGAAGTAGCCGCGCAGCGCCGCCATCAGCGGCACCACCGCCAGCCCCCAGGCGCTGCTGCGCAGAGCAGGAACAATATGGGAGCTGCCGACCCATACCGCTATGAGCGGAGCCCCGGCGTAGACCAGAATGCCGAGCAGAAGGCCGCTGGCCGCCGTAATTCCGGCTGATAGCAGCAGCACCCGCCGCCCCTTCTGCACATCCTGTGCCGCCGAAGCCTCAGCCACGAACCGCGAGATGGCGGCAGGCAGTCCGAGCATCGCCACCGTAACCAGAATGGTATACAGCGGATAGACCGTATTATAGATGCCGAACGCGGCGTCACCGCCCAGATTCTGCAACGGTATCTTTTGAAGCGTACCGATCAATTTGGAGAAAATAGCTGCCGCGCTGAGAATAAAAGCGCCCTGTAGCAGCTTCGAGCCTTGAGTGTTGGATGTCATCGTTTACCTGCTTCTACAGCTATAACTGCCATAATATAGAGCTTGCTTTACCTAAGCAAATGAATTTCTATATTATAACTTATCTAAGGGTAGAAGTGTAAATGGCCGTGCTTCTATTCCTGAGCAGCCCGATTCCACAGCAAAAACCCGCTATTCCCAACGGTTATTATAACCAAAGGAAAAGCGGGGCTGTCACACTAGCTGATTACTGCTCCATTTGCTTGCCCAGGAAGGCTGCGGCTGTCTCTGCCATTTTTACTTCCATCTGGGCCATCTTGACCGAATCATCCTTATTCAGCAGCACTACGCAGCCAATGGGGTCTCCTCCGGAGATAATAGGCGCGGCCACATAGGTGGATAACAGCTCCGAGTGGTCCTTGCTGATATCATAGCTGCCACCATTGTTCTCAAGCATCGTTTTACGGCTTTCCATTACTTTCTCCAGCAGCACACCGACCTGTTTCTCCAGATAATCCTTCTTGGACCCGCCGGCGAGCGCGATGAACGTGTCCCGATCCGTAATCATGGTAATATGCCCTGTTCCTTCATACAGCGACTCTGCATATTCCTTAGCGAAATCGCCCAATTCACCAATCGGCGAATATTTCTTCAGTATAACCTCACCATCGCGGTCAACAAAAATTTCCAGAGGATCGCCCTCACGAATCCGCAAGGTGCGTCTGATCTCTTTGGGGATAACAACTCGTCCGAGGTCATCAATACGTCGTACAATTCCAGTAGCTTTCATTTCACATGTTGCCCCGCTTTCTTAAGAAGTATGGTCCAACTACTGTCCATTATGGGAATGGTTAATCCCAGTGATTTATCGTAATATCTGACCATAGTATTCATCTCTTCCCAGTTCCTTATACATCTCCCCGCCCGCTTCTCCGCATTTCCTTCTGTATCGACAAAAAAAGCCGCCCGGATGCGTGGCGCATCAGGCGGCTTGTCCAGCCTTAATTTATTTGGCGGCTTCTGTAGCAGCCGGTGCATCTGTAGCGGCTGGCGTGTCACTACCCGCAGCCGGAGCCGGTGTAGCTGTGGCTCCCGCGCTGCCTGCAGCAGCAGAACTCTTCGGCAGATTGATTTTAATCTCCAGACTATCCAGGTCCTTCTCCAGGAAGGTCTCCAGGCTCGCAGAAGCCGCAGCGTTCTTCACGGCTTTGAGCTGGTCGGCAGTCAGCGTATCGAAGGTAGTGTCCTTGCGGGCTTCCACCTTGATAATGTGATATCCGTAGGTGGTCTTGACCGGCTCACTGATCGTATTCAGCGGAAGACTATGGGCCGCAGCCTTGAACTCTGCTACATAATCTACCAGAGCCTTGTCCTTGTATTCACCGCCGGTTTCCTTCGTGCGGGTATCATCCGAGTATTCCTTGACAACGGCTGCAAAGTCCGCACCGCCATCCAGCTTCGCCTTCACTTCCTGGGCGCGTTTCAGCGCATCGGCATCAGTACGCTCCTTACCGGCACTATCGGTCAAGCCAACCAATACATGACGCAGTGTAGCCACTGTATAGTCAGCCTTGGTGGCTTCATAATGGGTCTTGACCTGCTCGTCCGTTAACTTCAGCAGCATGTCCTGATATACGGTAAGTACACGCTTCATATACGAACGCAGGTCCGATTCGCTCAGATCCTGTTCCTTCAGCGTGCTTTTGTATTTGTCGCCCAGCGCAGTCTTGATAGAGCCAATCTGTGTATCGACTTCTTTTTCTGCAGCCTTCTTCGCTTCATCCGTGGCCTTGTCCGCCAAGTATTCGAACGCGACCTCCTGCTTCAGGATGGACTCCTTGAACATATCAATCTCCAGATACTGCGCCTGCTCAGGGGACAGGAATTTCATTATGCGGGTATCCAGATTGAATTCCTTCTGGGTAATGGTGCCGCCCTTATACGTTGCCACCGCAGTATCATCACTTTTATTGCTGCAGGCAGCAAGCATGGAGAAGGACAGGGCTGCGGTCAGCGAGACCACCAGTACCTTCCAGGATTTTTTATTTAACGACATTGTGTAATTCTCCCTTCGATTTTAAAGACTGTTTGGCTGCCGCCAGGAATTGCTCCAGCACATCCAGCAGCTCCTTGTCACCTAAATCCTTAGCTTTGATCCGAATGGTTGCCTGGGCATCCTTATCAAATTGTACACGCCTTTCAAAGCTATTACCAACTTTGGCGAGCTTTGCCGTATCAAAGGCCCCGAGGCTTCCCTCGTGGAAATTAAGTGCTACATCATCCCCGCGCCGGACCATGGATTCCATGCCGTACAGCTTGCCGTAGACCTTCAGCCGGGCCACAGAGAGCAGATTAATAACGGCCTCCGGCAATTCGCCGAACCGGTCCAGCAGCTCATCCTCAAGCTCCGAGGCGTCCTCGAAGGTAGCCACCGCAGCCACTTTTTTATAGATTTCTATTTTTTGGATACTGTCGTAAATATACTCGGAAGGAAGATAGGCGTCAATCGACAAATCAATGACCGTATTCCCCTGCTTCAGCGAAGTATCCTCCTCACCAAGCACACTCACCTTACGTTTGCGGATTTCCTCCGCCAGCATTTGCGAATACAGGTCGAAGCCGACTGAGGCAATGAAGCCGTGCTGCTCCGCTCCCAGCAGATTGCCCGCTCCCCGGATGGAGAGATCACGCATGGCGATTTTGAAGCCTGATCCCAGCTCCGTGAATTCCTTGATGGACTGCAGGCGCTTCTCAGCCACCTCTGTCAGCACTTTATCGCGCTGGTAGGTGAAGTAGGCATAAGCAATCCGGTTGGAACGGCCGACGCGTCCGCGCAGCTGATACAGCTGGGACAGGCCCATTTTGTCAGCATCATGAACGATAAGTGTATTCACGTTAGGAATATCGACACCCGTCTCTATAATACTGGTGCTGACCAGCACATCATACTCTCCGTCCAGGAAGTCGAGAATCGTCTTCTCCAGCTCGGATTCTGACATCTGCCCATGCCCGATACCCACTCTTGCCTCCGGCACCAGCATGGAGATCTGCGCCGCCATTTCCTGAATACCCTGTACACGGTTGTACAGATAGTAGACCTGCCCGCCACGGGCCAGCTCGCGCTCTACCGCTTCCCGGGTCAGCGTCTGGCTGTGCTCTACGACATACGTCTGTACGGGAAAGCGGTTCTCCGGTGGTGTCTCAATAACCGACAAGTCACGCACCCCGAGCATCGACATATGCAGTGTGCGGGGAATCGGTGTTGCTGTCAGAGTCAATACATCGACATTGGTCTTTAGCCGCTTCAGCTTCTCCTTGTGGGTCACGCCAAACCGCTGCTCTTCATCGACAATCAGAAGGCCGAGATCCTTGAAAACTAGATCCTGTGACAGCAGCCGGTGGGTGCCGATAATCACATCCACAGTCCCCTGGCGTACTCCCTTGATCGTCTCATTCTGCTCCTTGCGGCTGCGGAACCGGCTCAGCACCTGAATATTCAACGGATAATTGGCGAAGCGCTCGCGGAAGGTCTCATAGTGCTGCTGCGCCAGAATGGTCGTCGGCACGAGTACCGCCACCTGCTTGCCCTCTATCGCAGATTTAAAAGCAGCCCGGATCGCCACCTCTGTCTTGCCATAGCCTACATCGCCGCAGAGCAGGCGGTCCATCGGACGGTTCTGCTCCATATCCTTCTTGATCTCTTCGATCGCTCTAAGCTGGTCACGGGTCTCCTCATACGGGAACATCTCTTCGAATTCGTGCTGCTCCTGCGTATCCTTCTCGAAGCCATAGCCAAGCGCGCTCTGGCGCTCCGCGTACAGCTTGATCAGATCATCGGCAATATCCTGGACGGAGCTCCGCACCTTGCTGGTAACGCGTGTCCATTCATTACCGCCCAGCTTATATACCTTAGGCTCCTTGTCTTCCGAGCCTACATATTTCTGAATCAGATCAATCTGTTCAATCGGAACAGAGAGCTTGTCGCCTCCTGCATAGAGGATGTGCATATAGTCACGGTGAATGCCGCTGACCTCAAGCGTCCCGATGCCCATATATTTGCCGATCCCGTGATTCTGATGAACCACATAATCCCCAATTTTCAGCTCGGTATAGCTCTTAATCCGTTCGGCATTATCAATGCTCTTGGAGACCTTCCGCGCCTTGCGCTGCTTCTGCGAGAACATCTCACCTTCAGTAATCACAGCCAGATGAATCGAAGGAAGCTCAAAGCCGGAGCCCAGGTTGCCCTGCAGGATGGTTGGCTCTTCGATGCCATAGTCCTCCAGCACCCGGCGGATGCGTTCCATCCGCTCCTCGCCATTCGCGAGCATCACAACCTTCACGCCGGACTTATGCCAGCGCTCCATCTCGGATTTCAGCACATTCATCTGACCATGGAAATCCTGCATTCCACGGCTGATGAAGCCCAGAATGTTCTGTGGCTGAATATGCGGAACCTGGCGCAGAAAAATCGACATAAACAGGCTCTGAAACGGACGCTGATACATAATAACATCGCTGTCGACAGAGAGATGCAGCTCGGGCAGCGTTTTGCCGTTCTGCAGCAAGTGCAGATTCCATTCCGACTCATCCCGCTCCAGCTGCTTGGCGGTCTCCAGAAGTCTGGCCGGCTCATCCAGGACAAGCAAGGTATCCTGAGCCATGTAATCATACAAATGAGAGCGTTCCGGATACAGCAGACTGATATATTTATAGACCTCCGGGAAATAGGTGCCCTGCCGCAGCATCTCCAGCTCCCGGCCCATTTCCTCACGCAGGCGCAGCTTGGCCTGACGGTCACTCATCTTCTCCAGCTGCCGCTCCAGCATCGCAGATGCAGCAGAAGAAGCCGCATCCTGGCGGAGCTGATCAGCGATAATCTCCTTGGCCGGTGTAATCTTCACACTGCGGACCTTATCAATGGAGCGCTGATCCATAGGATCGAAGGTACGAATGGAGTCTACCTCATCATCAAACAGCTCCACCCGGTAAGCCAGTGGAGAGGTCATGGGATAGAAGTCGATAATACCGCCGCGTACACTTAGCTCACCACGGTTCTCTACACGCTCCACCCGCTCATAACCCATCTCAATCATGGACATAAGGAAGTCATCGAGCGAAAGGGTTCCGTCCTGCGAAACCGTAAGCTGGGCTTCAGCCATGATATGTGGAGCGGGAAGCAGCCTCCGCACGCCGGAGTATGGAACCACTACGATTCCACGGAAGCCCTTGGCGCAGCGTGTCAGCACATCAATCCGCTGGGCCAGCGTCTCGGGACTTGAGACAGCGGCTTCAGCCGCCACCAGCTCATTCGCCGGATAGAGTAGCACCTGCTCCGAGGAAAGCGCTTCCTGCAAATCCTCAGCCATCTTCTGGGCCGAGAACATATTATGGGTCACTACCAGTAGCGGACGCTGCACCTCTTCATGCAGCGCAGCCAGCATGATTTGTCTGGCCGAGCCGGACAGACCGGAGATAAGCTGTTCCTTCATACCTGCAGCGATACCGCGAGTGACAGACTGGAAATCGGAATCCTTCGAAAAAGCTTCTATAAGACCTTGTAACAACAGGTGCACCTCTCTTACTAAACAGGCTGACAACGGCAGCGCCGCTGTCACCTATTATAATTGGAATCGAAAACAAGCCTTAGCGGATAAGGCCAAGGCTTGCGGATGACGATAGAGACAGGCGCTTCCACCTTACTGAAGCGGACTGGCCAGCAGACTGAGCTCGGGGTTGTTATCCAGCGCCTGCTTGCAGTAATCGCAGGTCACCTTCACCGTAATCTCGCCTTCTGAATCATACGCTATTATATCTCTGCGCTCCGCAGGGGTCAAGGATTGCAGCCCCAGCTGCATCTCTGTGATATCGCTTCTGCCAATGCTTCCCAAGAACGTCCGGCAGTGCCTGCATACATAGTGTATTGCCATCTATATGCCTCCTGAAGGTAGTATATACCTCCAGTATGCCCCGCCTGGGATGGCTTTAGCCTCAATTCCTGAGCCCTATGCCTTGTATTTCATCCGTTGAATTTGGCCATGGTCTGTTCAAAGGTGTGCTGCAGGCTGTATTCCACAGCATCGCAAGTATCACTTATCATGCTCTCAAGCCTTGCTCCATCCTTCTTGGCGAAGGTAGACAATACATAGTCCACTATAGCAAAGCCCGGCTCCGGACGGGATATCCCCATCCGCACCCGGTTGAAGCTCTGGGTGCCCGTGTGTTGAATGATGGACTTGATACCGTTGTGCCCGCCGGCACTGCCCTGGTAACGCAGCCTGATCTTGCCCAGCTCCGTGTCCAGATCATCATAGACTACAATCAAATCTTCCAGCTGGACCTTATAATAATCCATATAAGCCCGTACCGCTTCCCCCGACAGATTCATGAAGGTCATCGGTTTGATCAGTACCGTCTTCACACCGCCGATCACCCCTTCACCGATCACCGATTTGCATTTATTCTGGTTAAAAGCAATTCCGTGTCTGGACGCAAGCACATCGAGGGCCATGAAGCCGACATTATGTTTGGTTTTCGCGTATTGCGGTCCGGGATTCCCAAGTCCAACAATCCATTTCATAATTAAGGTTTATCCTTTCCACCCGGTACTCTCAGCAGAAGAGTTCCGTTTTTGGTACAATAAGTTTATACTCCGGAGACAGGTGATGAACATGCCACATCAGGGCGATATTTTAACACTGCAGCGCCATTTCCAGTACCATATTCAATATGCTGTGCCTGTTGAAGTCTATAGGGGGAACGCGCACGTAGACATCGGTGTGATTACAGCGGTGGATGAAGGCTTCGTAGAGCTGCAGGGTACACTGTACAACCGCAGCCTCTTCACCTTCATCTCCCGTCCGGGATATTGAAGCCTATTTAACCTCAGTCCCGGCCGCTGCATCACGCCGATAAGGGTTACACCTTCCGCTTGACGAAAGGTGTAACCCTTTTTCTGCTGATCTGACTGCAGTCTATTCGATTTCGAACAGCTTGCTGATCGACAGCTCTTCATGCACGCGAATGATAGCTTCGCCCATAAGCGGAGCTACGGACAGCACCTTGAGCTTGGATGTCGGGTTGCTGCTGCGAATAGGAATGGTATCCGTCACGATAATTTCTTTGATCGGCGAGTTCTCCAGACGTTCATGCGCCGGACCGGACAATACAGGATGCGTACAGCAGGCGTAGACTTCCTTCACGCCGCCTTCCATCAGAGCATTGGCTCCCAGAACGATCGTTCCTGCCGTATCGATGATATCATCGATTAGAATCGCTGTTTTGCCTTCAATGTTACCAATAATGTTCATAACCTCACTGACGTTCGGTTCAGGACGGCGCTTGTCGATGATCGCCAGCGGAGCGTTGAGGAAGTCGGCCAGCTTTCTGGCACGTACCACACCGCCATGGTCAGGAGAGACGACTACCGGGTTCTGAATTTGCTTGGAACGGAAGTATTGGGCCAGAATCGGAACACCCAGCAGATGATCCACAGGAATGTCGAAGAAGCCTTGAATCTGCATCGCATGAAGGTCCATGGTAATGACGCGATGTGCACCTGCCTTCTCAATCAGGTTCGCTACCAGCTTGGCCGTAATCGGATCACGGGAACGGGCCTTACGGTCTTGACGGGCATACCCGTAGTAAGGAATCACGACATTGATGCTCTTTGCAGAGGCACGCTTAAGCGCATCTACCATAACCAGAAGCTCCATCAGATTGTCGTTCACCGGTCCGCAGGTGGACTGTACGATATAGACATGACAGCCCCGGACACTCTCCGACAGCTTAACCTGAATCTCTCCGTCACTGAAGCTGGTCGTATGGGACTCGCCCATCGGAATACCGATATAATCGGCAATCTGGCTGGCCAGCTTAGGATTGGAGTTGCAGGTGAAAATCTTGAGTTTGGAATCGCAATAAGTCATAAAATATAAACCCTCCGTGACGGAATTTAACTTGCCAAAGTGCCGGCGCGGATGTGCAAGAAGTCCGTCCGGCGCTTTAAGCCTACAGCTGCTTTCTGCTTACAGCTTTACGATGGACTATGCTGGTCTTTCTTCGCTTTGGCCCGGGAGCGGATCTTCTCTGCATAACCCGGCTTATTCTCCTGCCTTGCTCTGGCAATCGCCAGATCGTTCTCTGCAACCGGACGGGTGATGGTGGAGCCGGCGACAACAAATGCGCCTTTGCCTACCGTTACCGGAGCGACAAGATTCACGTTGCTGCCGATAAAGGCATCGTCACCGATCTCGGTTCTGAACTTATTATAGCCGTCATAATTAACAGTGATGGCGCCGCAGCCGATATTCACATTCTTGCCGATCTCAGCATCACCGACATAACTTAAATGAGATACTTTGGAGCCATCGCCGATCGTAGCATTCTTGATCTCCACGAAATCGCCGATCTTGACCTCCTGGCCAAGCACGGCACCCGGACGCAAATATGCAAAAGGCCCAACGGAAGCCCGTGCGCCGACCTTAGCCTGATTCAGGACTGACTGCTTAACGGCAGCACCGTCCATAATCATGCAGTCTTCAATTTCGCTTGCCGGTCCGATCACACAATCCTCACCGATCACGGTCTTGCCTTTGAGCACCGTGCCCGGATACAGCACCGTATCTGCTCCAATCTCAACATCTGATCCGATATAGGTTGAAGCCGGGTCGATTATAGTTACTCCGCCGAGCATATGCCCCCGGTTGATACGCTGACGCATATAGCCTTCAGCTTCAGACAACGCCAGTCGGTCATTCACACCAATGGACTCTGTGGCATCATGGGTCTGGTAACCCAGGACGATATCGCCCTGCGCCCGGAGTATGCCAATGACATCCGTCAAATAATACTCCTGCTGGTTGTTGGTGTTCGTAACCTTCTCCAGAGCAGCAAAGAGCTTGGCGTTATCAAAACAGTACGTCCCTGTATTGATTTCGTGAACCGCAGCTTCACTCTCCGTGCAGTCCTTCTGTTCCACAATCTTCAGCACTCCGCCATCTTCACCACGGATAATCCGGCCATATCCGGCAGGCTGCTCCATAACAGCCGTTAGGACCGTTGCAGCAGCGTTCTGCGCTTCATGCAGCGCCATCATGCCTTCGAGCGTCTCCTTCATCACAAGCGGCGTATCTCCGCAGATGACAATGGTGGTTCCCTCTTCACTTCCAAGAAGATCCTTGGCCTGCTTGACGGCATGGCCGGTTCCAAGCTGGACACCCTGCAGCACATATTCGGCATCCTCACCTAAGTATGCCTTAACCTTCTCGGCGCCGTGTCCTACGACAACTACGTTACGCTGACACCCGGTCGCCTTCACTGTATCAAGCACGTGCCCTACCATCGGTTTACCGCAGACAGGGTGCAGTACCTTGTATAATTTAGATTTCATGCGCTTGCCTTGACCTGCAGCAAGTACAACAGCCATTCTTTTCAAGAATGCCAACCTCCTACTTCTTGAACTCACTACTGAATATATCTCATTCCGGGCAAAAAGAAAAGAGAACCATGCAGGCATGATTCCCTTTTCTTCGAACCCCAATAAAATCCGGTATGGCCTAATGCCGCCCTGGGGAGGCGGCAAATCCCAGAGAGTCAGCGGTTCACCGCTTAAGCTCCCTCTTCAATAACTTCTTCTTCTTCCGTAGCGGCACGTTCGTACTCGGCCAGAACCGCAGATTGAATCTTTTCGCGCGTTCCCGAAGAAATCGGGTGTGCGATATCGCGGAATTCTCCGTCAGGTGTACGCTTGCTGGGCATTGCAACAAACATCCCGTTATTCCCGTCGATGACGCGAATGTCATGAACAACAAACTCGTTATCGATTGTAATGGATGCGATTGCTTTCATTCTCCCCTCAGAGTTGACGCGGCGGAGTCTGACATCCGTAATTTGCATGTGTGTGTTCACCACCTTTTTCCATCAGAGACTTGGTGTATAATTCCACACAGCAAAGCGAATTCCTTCTTTTTCATTCCAAATAATGCCTGATTAAGAAGATTATTTTTGCCGAATCCCTAATTTCGACAGATTTCGTGCAGTTATCTTAAGAATCCTCATAGTTTCGACATTATGCACTGCTTTTCAGAACCGGCACTTCCCGCTCGTCAGGAGGAGAAATAGTTGCCCGGAAATGCCGAAATGCGCCGCACCTTGGAGTCCACCTCTGTCAGCTTCACCAGCGACACGTAGTCATGCAGCAGACGTTCTTCATTCTCCACGGCGCCGGACTCTACGAGCACGCCTACACCTGCGACCTCAGCATTGAACTCACCCAGCAGATCGACCATTCCGCGTACAGTACCGCCTGCCTTCATGAAGTCATCGACAATCAGCACCCGGGATTTCTCGCGCAGCGCCCGTCTGGACAGGGACATCGTATGAATGCTCTTATGGGAACCCGATACATAGTTGATGCTTACAGCCGAGCCCTCCGTTACCTGATGGTCGCGGCGGACCAGCACTACCGGCAGCCCGAGCTGCGCAGCCGTTGAATAAGCGAGCGGAATCCCTTTGGTCTCCACCGTCATCACAACATCAATCTCCACCCCGTAGAAGGCGGTGGCAATGATCTTGCCGGCCTGTTCCATCAGGGATGGAAGGCCGAGCAGATCGGACATGTACAGATAACCGCCGGGCAGAATCCGGTCGCTCTGCTCAAGCTGCCCGCACAGCCGGTTCACGAAGGCAAGCGCCATATCCATAGGCATGCGCGGAATATACCGTACTCCGCCCGCTGCCCCGGCCAATGTCTGCAGCTCGCCCATTCCTTCGCCTTCAAATACCTCTTTTATAATAGCCAGGTCCTCGCTGACCGATGACTTCGCCGCACCATACCGCTCTGCAAAAGTGGACAGCGGCAGCAGATCATGCGGCTTCTCCAGTAAAAATTGAGTCATGTCAACTAACCGTTGGCTTCGTTTAAGTTTTTTCACGGAATGCTCCTCGCCAAAACCGAATATTACTATGAATAATATCATTATTGTACGGATTTATACAAGCGGAAACCACTTAGCTCAGTGAACGCACTGCATAGACTTCCTTGCAAAATCCGCGCAGCCCGTTATAGATTCTTGCCACCTTGGATTGCTTGGAGACGAGGCCAAATACAGTCGGACCGCTTCCCGACATCAGCACGCCGTCCGCACCCAGCTTCAGCATCGCTTCCTTGAGCTGCTGCACCTCAGGATGCAGCTTCAGGGTCACATCCTCCAGCACGTTGCCGAGGCCCGCACAGACGCCTGCGAAGTCACCGGCCTCAATGGCCTGCTGCATCTGGAGCGCGGACGGATGCACTGTTATGCTGCTTGCGCGCACGCGGCCGTATACCTCAGCCGTCGATACATTGATCGGCGGCTTCGCCAGGATGACCCACATTTGCGGCGGATTCGTGATACGGGTCAGCCGTTCTCCTCTGCCCGTAGCCAGGGCAGTGCCTCCTGTGACACAGAAGGGGACATCCGAACCCAGCTCGGCACCTAGCTCCTGCAGCTCCTGCACCGGTATACCCAGGCGCCAGAGCCGGTTTAGACCGCGCAGCGTAGCCGCAGCGTCGCTGCTGCCGCCGGCGAGGCCGGCAGCGACCGGAATTCTTTTGTCCAGATGGATATGTACACCGCTTCTCACGTTATACCGGTCCTTGATCAGTCTTGCAGCCTGAAAGGCCAGATTCTTCTCATCCAGCGGAATATATCCGGCCTGGCTTGAGATAATAATCGAATCCCGCTTCAGCTCCGACAGCTCCAGACGGTCCGCCAGATCGACCATTGTCATTATCATTTCCACTTCATGAAATCCGTCAGCCCGCTTATGCAGAACATCCAGCATCAGATTAATTTTTGCCGGTGCCTTCTCATACATTTTCAAGGCGTTCACCCACCCTCAGCTTTTCCCGTAAAAAACAACTTAACATATTATATGAGAAACTGGCAGTGAAGTCCATTAAATAAACATCCGGTTCTATCAAGTGGAAACGGCTTTACCGTTCTTTTTAAAGGACGGTACCGTTTCGGCGAGAAATAGAAGGATAATTTATAGTGTAAAACGTATAAATACGCTTATATTTCAAGCAGAAAAGGTACCGCCAGCTGGCGATACCCCGGTGCGGCAGAACACCGCTACAGCTCTTATGATTTGCGCGCAGCCTGCTCCGCCAGCTGAATGGCCCGCTTCACCATATTCCCGGCATCAACTGCCCGGATTCCGCCCCAGCCCTGCTGCTCAACCGTTTCGTAGAACCCAAGCTCCTTGGCAAGCTCCGTCTTCAATTCCTCCGACATCATACTCCGTCTTCTGCGGCTCATTACGAATTCCTCCTTTATGCTGCCCTATGATGAACGTACGTACTGCCTATGTAGTATGCAGCCAAGGGGCAAGTGTCATGCAGCATAATTCAGGAAGACCCCCTACATGCAAAATAACCCCACAAAGTGGGGCTTTAGCTTCGATGATGACTCAGGTACTTTGCGGGGACCCCAAAACATAAAAATTCTATCAAAAAACAGCCCCCCTGCAAGGGAGACTGCCATGACGCTAAGCTTTGATATACATAATCCGCATCTGCCCATCGTCTTCGGTAACTGTGATTTCCACAGATTCAGTAAGTATATCGGCATAGCTATAGGAGACACGCTTGAAGGTCTGCTGCTCCTGATCAAGTTTGACAATAAATACAGAAGGGTACGTTTCTTCCAGGACACCGGTGCGTTCAACGGTCTTACGACGGCCACCGTTAGCCCGCAACGTGATCTTATGACCGACGTGAGCTTCAAGACTGCGTTTAATTTCTAACAGCGCGTTATTAGCCATTACCTGACGACCACCTCTTTCCTTGTCCATTATACAACTTCCTTATGACGTTGTCAAATTAAATAAATAATTATAGATGAAGACAAAAAAGTTGTCAACGGAATTTTTTTAGACAGGGAAAGTCCTGTCTTTAGCACCTTGTTAGCGGTAACGGCGAGGGCAGCTTCATAGCCCATCCTTCTGCCAGAAGCTGTCCCCCTACTCCAACAAAAACAGGATAAGCACAAATAGTGCTTACCCTGTTCTTCCATCTATTCAATTACCGCTTGCCCGCTTACAGCATCGAAGGCGCTACCTTCAGCGTTGCCAGATTCTGCAGCTGGGGCATTCCGATACGGAAGCTGCCTCGCGTCTCTATTCCGCCCATCCCCTGGCTACCGCTGATCGTATGGTTCAGAACATCGCTTAAGTTCACCGTATCACGGATGGAAGTGAAGGAGGCCTTGGCCGCGATATACACCGGGTCCAGGGCATGAATGAGTATTCTGCCCGGGGAGCTGGCGAAGTTGGCACCATTGCCCAGGAGGGCTTCGAAGTGCGACTGGCAGGCTCCGGCTACGATCGTCAAGGCATCGAAATTCCGCTCATATTCACGGGCTACCCGGATGGCTGCCACAAAATTCTGTGAGTTCTTATAGCTGCTCAGACTGTACAGATCATAATTCTGTTGTTGCTTAAGTACTCCATCATGACCGGTAATCACAACGATATCGGGACGCACACGGGGCAGCAGCCGGAACAGCGTTTCCGCCATTTTGGATTCATGGACATGATGTCCCTCTGCCGGTATGCGCAGCTGCTCGTAGAGGCTCAGGCTCTTCTTCAGATAGAGCGCGTCCCCATCCAAATGCAGGACCTTGCCCGGCACTTCAAAATAAGCCGCTTCCTTCGGAGATTGACCCCAGGTCCCCGTGGTCCCCGATACGCTCTCTCCGCTTCGCTGGCTCTGCACCTGCCGGTCTTTACGCAGCCAGGTTAAGGATTCTGTTGCCTTGATCTGCGCACGCTGTCCCCGCTCGGTAACCCGTGTAGGAGGCACCTGAACCAGATCCTCCAGCGGGGAATCCGCCAGCAAACGGAACTCCGTGCCTTTAATGACTGCTCTATTCTGCAATATATTGTCTACCCGGAAGGTCACATCGCCGCCATAGGATTTACGAATGACCAAGTCTCCTAGATTCATCACAACACCACCTCTACCCCATGTTATGGGCAAAGGCCCCGGTTGGTTCATCCCCCGGGAGGGTTTTCTGTATTCTATGCGATGCCTGCGGCCAGAAGAACCGCACTGAGCCGTGCATATTCTTCAATGCTAAGCGTCTCGCCGCGCCGTGAGGGTTCAATACCGGCCTCAGAGAGCAGCGCCTCCAGGCGCTCACGCCCTTCTTCCGGGAAGAAGCGGGCTTTAAGATTATTGGCAATCGTCTTGCGCCGCTGGGTAAAGGACGCCTGAACCACACCAAAGAAATGCTTCTCGTCCGCTACCTCCACCGGAGGACGCTCTCTGACCTTCAGCCGGATCACAGCCGATTCCACATTCGGCTGCGGGATGAACACGGTACGCGGCACCATACAGACCAGCTCAGGCTCGCTGTAATACTGAACGGCAATACTCAGACTGCCGTACTCCTTGCCGCCCGGAGACGCTGCCATACGCTCAGCAACCTCCTTCTGAATCATCACCACGATATTATCCAGCGGCAGCTTCTCTTCCAGCAGCTTCATGAGTATAGGTGTGGTCACATAATACGGCAGGTTAGCTACGACACTAACCCGGTCCCTGCCGGCGAAATCCTCAGCGAACAGCTCCTGCAAATTCACCTTCAGCACATCGTCATTGCGGATCTTCACATGGGGATAGGGCGACAGGACGTCCCTGAGGATAGGAATCAGCCTGCGGTCAATCTCCACCGCAGTGACGGCCCCGGCCGTCATCGCCAATCTTTCCGTCAGGGCTCCGATCCCCGGTCCAATCTCAAGCGCACCGGCTGTGCTGTCCAGACCGGCGGCATCCACTATTTTGTCCAGAATATTCTGATCGATCAGAAAGTTCTGGCCCAGGCTTTTTTTGAAGGAAAATTTGTAACGCTGAATTATCGCTTTGGTTCTTGTTGGGGACGAGATGTTCTCGGTACCACTCATGAAGTAATGCCTCCCTGATCAATTTGGGCGAGGGCCTGCGCGAACTCCTCGCGGGTAATGCCGAACATCGCCAGACGTTTGTACAGCTGCTTGCCATTGCAATAACCGATACCGAGCAGATTGCCCAGCTGCATTCTGCGCTCTGCGGCGCGGGGATGCACCATTAGCCCTCCGGCCATGAGCTCATCCAGCCCGATGATGACCGGCGCCCCCTCGAAGGAGGTATGCACATGCTCCAGCGCATGGCGGATGGCCTCAGGCGAAGCGTTCTCTATCCCGATATCCCCTTTGCGGGTTGCATCCTTCTCCGGGATGAAGGCATGCTTGCACCCCGGTACCTTGGCCGCGACAATTTTGCGGATCCGCTCTCCGGCATGATCCGGGTCCGTAAGAATGATTACGCCCCGGCGCTGCATGGCAAGCTGGATCTTGGCAATGACCTTGCGGTCCACTGCCGAGCCCCCGGTTTCGATCGTATCTGCCTCTACCGCCCGCTTAACGGCAACGGTATCGCTTTTCCCTTCAACCACAATCAGCTCTTTAATCATAAATAATGTTACTCCTTACTCCAGAACGCAAAAAGAAGAGGATTCGCTCCCCTTCTTTTTGGCTAAAGAATGTATAAGTGATGAGCGGCAGCTCTCTAAAATTTCGTAAGTGCTTCCCTCACTATATCGTATTAACCGTTAATTTGCAAAAGACTTTACGTTTAGTTCAGCTCCGGCTTCACAGGTCCGATCACATAAAGTGTCCGCGACTTACGTCCGAAATTACGGGCATGGCTCAGTGAATCGTAATAGACATCCACCTTGTTGCCTTTGATGGCACCGCCGGTATCCTCTGCTCGGCGAAACCCTAATCCTTCAATGTACACCCACCAGCCGATTGGTATAATGCTTGGATCTACAGCTATAGTGCGGCCTTCCGTTACGCGCGTGCCGGAGGCGGTACGTGTTCCAATACCCGGTTCTTGCGAGGAATACGCGGTCATGGATACGTTCTTAATCATTCTTTTGTACTCAAAATCCACACCAGCTTTACTGGTAACATTGCTGGCCTTTGCACTGGCTTTAGATGACTTGGAGGTTGTTACAGGTTTGGAAACTTTGGCAACAACAGGAGCGGGCTTAGGAAGCGGCTTGGTACCAATGGCAATGACTTTGTCCTTGGTAACCGTCTGTACTTCTTTGCCGATCATGCGCATGGTGGCCAGCTCGCCATCTTGATAGATCTTCTCGATGTGCTGGATCATAACGCCCGGCTTACCTGCCTGTGCAACTCTTACGGTTCCCTTGGTCAAAGAGGGGTCTGCTGTCTTGATTACCCGGAAAGGCAAATTGGTTGTCCGTTGAACCACATGCTTGTTAATCCGGACAATTTTGATTTCCATGTCTGCAGATACTGCGGTTTCTAGCGAAGGGTAAATCTTGTCTAAGCCTTCCAGGCTGAGGCCCAGTTTGCCAATGGCCTGACCGATGGTATCCTCGGTCGTAAATAACGTCTCGGTCTTCCCGTCTACGGTAAGAGCGAACTTTTGCGCAGTGTTAATCACGATACGGTCGCCGTCTTTTATTTCATCACTAAGGCCAATAGATAATTCATCATGCGCCTGCAGCGAAATCTGTTCCTTAGCCAGCACATCACTGAACAGCGTTTCCCGCGTCTCCAGTGTCTGTACCTGTCCGTCTATTACTAGAGTAATTTCCTTTTTGCTCTGACCGTGTACGTACAGCAGAATTAACAGTGCGATAACAATCGATACCACACCGGCAAGTAAAACTACGCGGGGATTTACTTGCTTCAACCGTAATGCGATAGACCTGCTGGATGATTGCGAATCATGGGATACCTCTGGTTGGAATACGCCCACTCTCTCCATCCTCCTTACATAGCCCCGTCGTCTAAGTTATATCAAGGTGACTGTATCACTTCTGACGAAACTAGGTTTGAGATTGCAACAGGATACGCCCGCATTGCTTCAGCGTTTCCTGCTCATGGATCGCCTGCTCGGCATAGTTACTCCGGATATCTGTTATATAACAGTATGCCGGGAGCATCCGCGTTATTCAAAACAAAAAAAGCCTAAAAAGAGTTCATGGAGGACTCTTTCGTGGCTTCTCCGGTGTCAAAAACGCGGGAATGCTTATGCACGAGGTTTCCTCTCTTACTTGCGCTTACGGGGTTAGCTGTCGGGTTCGGGCATAAGAGAGACGCCCTATCTCAGGTCACCCGCTCACGGCGGTTGCCCTCAAATTCACCCCAAAGACCACGTAAAGAAATCAAATAAAGTCTGCGGCAATTCTGTGTTGTACTCTCATACGTTCATGCGGCAGAGCATTATTGGTTCCCCCGTTCTCCATCCGGAGACTCAGCGAGACGATCCATGAAAAAGTGACTGTCACAGTTACAACAGCTCACTGCACTGAAAAGATGATATCCTGTTTTGATACATGTTGTAAAGGACGATTCAACCACGTTTACGTAAAAAAATGATTAAAATATTGTAATAATCGGCCGTTTTTCGGTCATAAAAGTTTAATATATCCGCTATACTTCATTTTTCATCACTTTTACTCTCATTTTCAGAGTATACCAAATCGTTCCAGTGCGTTCGCATACGTAATTTCCGCCAATTCCTGTAATTCAATCCCTTTTATTGCCGCAGCTGCCTCCGCTACCAGCCTCACATGAGCGGTCTCATTTCGCTTGCCCCGGAACGGGTGCGGAGTCAGATATGGGGAGTCTGTTTCGATGAGAAGCCGGTCCAGCGGAGTCTGGGCAAGCACCTCTTTGGGTACCCTGGCATTCTTGAACGTAATCGGTCCTCCAAAAGAAAGATGGAAGCCCAAATCAAGACACATCTTGGCACTTTCCCAGCTGCCGGAGAAGGAATGCATAACGCCGCCAACCTCGCCCGCCTTTTCCTCACGGAGAATACGGATGACATCTTCATGAGCATCACGGTTATGAATACTAATTGGCATCTTCAGCTCACGGGCAAGCCCGATCTGCTTGCGGAATACTTCATGCTGCACTTCCTTAGGGGAGGTGTCCCAGTAATAATCAAGCCCGATCTCACCGATGGCGACCACCTTGGGATGAGCACACAGGGAGGCGATCCACTCCAGGTCTCCGTCCTTCATACTGATCGCATCCTGGGGATGCCAGCCTACGGCTGCATAAATATAATCATATTTCTCGGCAAGCTGCATGGTGGTCGGTATCGTTTCCCGGTTAAAGCCGATGTTGATCATTTTGCTGACTCCAGATTCCAGCGCTCTGGCAATGACCTCTTCGCGGTCTTCGTCGAATTGTGGAGCATCCAGATGGGTATGTGTGTCGAATAGCTGCATTACATTACATCCTTTCGGCTTGTGATTCTATCTATAATTCCAGAATTCCAGGCTTGATCTGATTATTTGGCAAAAATCTCTGCGATAGACGGCGGCAGCTGTGGAAGGGCTTTCTGCAGCCTGTCCTGCGGAAAATACAGATGGTATCTGCCGCGGTGAATGCCGCTGATAGAGCGTACAATATCCGAAACCTCGGAGATTTCCCTCAGCTGGTCATACTTGTCCAGAAGCAGAATCTGCTTGCTGTCAAACCCGTCTCCCGGACGGAACACATCATAAGGAAGATCGGTGGGGAAATCAATTTCCAGGTCATAATCGGGCCGCAGTCCGGCACCGTCGAAGCTGCGGCGGATTTCGTCAATGGTGCCGGAATCCAGATGCTCCATCTCCACATATTTATACAGTTTACGATGGATAAACCGGCTGCACAAGTCGCTCAGGATGTCATCCTCCTCCAGCGTCCACTGCATGAAGGCAGTCTGCATCAAGGCTTCATCGAGCAGCAGATACTGAGCTACCGTCACCTCTCCGCTGAACAGATCACTCAAGGGCTCGATCATGAATCTGAAGGCATACTCCTGCTGCACCAGCTCCTTGGCCCGGCGGAGAATCTGCCGCAGAATAATCTCAGAGCTGCGGGTTACCGGATGGAAATAGACCTGCCAGTACATCTGGTACCGTGACATCAGATAATCCTCAATCGCATGCATCCCTGATTCCTTCACCACCACCCGGCCGTCATAAGGGCGAAGCATCCGCAGAATCCGGTCGATGTCTATGGTTCCGTAATTCACCCCTGTATAATACGCATCCCGCAGCAGATAATCCATCCGGTCCGCATCCAGCGGTCCTGACACCAAATTGACAACAATTTCATGCTCATAGGTTTTGGAGATGACCGAAGCCACTTTACCAGGGAAATCTTCCGCCACATCGCGCAGAATAGCCGTGATCTCCGTATCCTCCAGAATGATGCGGCAGGTCCAGTCTTCATGATCCATTTCGAAAGCTTCTTCTATAGAATGGGAAAATGGGCCATGCCCCAGATCATGCAGCAGCGCCGCACATAAGGTGAGCAGTCTTTCCTCCGGTATCCAGTCCTTGTAACCACTCCGTTCAAATTGGGAGATAATCCTCCGCGTAATCTCATATACACCTAGAGAATGAGAGAATCGGCTGTGTTCCGCTCCATGAAAGGTTAAGTAAGAGGTGCCAAGCTGCCGGATACGCCGCAGGCGCTGGAACTCCATAGTGTTGATCAGTCTCCAGATAATGGTGTCCTGTACATGGATGTAGTTGTGAACCGGGTCCTTAAATACCTTCTCTTCTGACAAAGGTTGCTTCATGAAATCATCTCCTTTTCTTGTTTTATATAATATATTGTCGCTCTTTGTCGAATATTAGCGATTAAACGACTGCCAAATCGACAAAAATCTTTATAAGCTTTTTGAAGGTAATTTGCTTGATCAATCGCGGTATAAATGTACTCTCAAAAAAATCCTTAAAATTAGCCTGAAAAAAGGTTGACTGTTTTGGGAATGGTTGGTATTATAAATATCATAAAACAGTGAAGAATGTCGAATAATGACGCTTTTGAACATTGAGAGGAGCAACGATTGTAATGATGAAATCAACAGGAATTGTACGTAAGGTAGATGAGCTTGGACGGGTCGTTATTCCAATTGAATTGCGTCGCACGCTAGGCATTGGAGAAAAAGATGCGCTCGAAATTTACGTGGACGGTGAGCGGATCATGCTTAAGAAATACGAACCTGCTTGTATTTTCTGCGGTAATGCTGAGAATGTAACTTACTTCAAGGGTAAAATTGTTTGTCATGAATGCATTTCGGCTATCCCTACCCCTGTGACAAACTAAAATAAATAGGGTATAATAGGACTAATCCAATTGTTAATTCTAACCTTTTTATATCTCCTTGGCCTCCCGTTCGCGCGGGAGGTATTTTTTTGTACTATTTTCGGGGACTTTCCCCGGATGCCCTTTTTCTTTTACTTACTAGAAGTTCAAATCAGAAGTTCAAGCTTGAAGTTCAAAAACTTTATATCTATCTCTTACCCTCCCAAACCCTCCCTAAAGGGAGGGCCCCAAGGGCCCCGGCCCTCTGGACACCCGGAAGCTTGGTGAATCTCTGCAGCTGGCGCGGAAGGAAGCAAGGTTCGGCGGTGAACCGGCCCTTCTCGGCCTCCCTGCGGTGATTCCTCAGGGCCTTGTCAAGCGAAGGGGTTCGCCATAGGCAGGCTGCCTATGGCGGCTGAGCCGGGTGGTTTTGTGCCACGAATGAGCGTAGATCGCTCTCCCTGCGGGAATTGCTTTACTGTGGAGCGGCTAGTCAATTTGAACATGATTGGGATCGGTTACTTTAGTGAACTAGAGTTAATGGATAATGAAAAATCAGCATGGGTTAACTGGATAACTGTATTCCGTGCAGCTATTTATTTCCAATTCATCCATCTGATCAATATAAGTGTACTTTGTACACTTATATCCATATAAATCCTCTAGATGGTACGTTTCCTATACATATAAATGTATAAACTACAACTATAACTAATAAAAGGAATAATACAATCCATATAAGTGTATGAAATACATTTATTTCATTGGGTGTTCAGATGATTATACCCATTTTTAGGTTTTTACTGGAATTCGAACAACTTCAGCACAGCAGTGTTCTACCTCCGCTCCAGGAGTTCGTTATAAATATCGCGCTTGGACAAGCCGCGGTCGGACGCTGCCTTTTTCATAGCATCCTTACGCGTTAAGCCTGAAGTTTCATAATGAGCCACATGCTCACCGGTACTAAGCTGGCGCCACCAGGAAGATTCAGCCAGCTCCGCCTCCTCTTTACTCTCTCCCTCAAGCACGATTACGTATTCACCAAGCGGAGGATGCTCCTCCAGCCAGGCTATGCACTCCTCGATGCTTCCGCGCAGGAACTCCTCATAGCGCTTGGTCAGCTCACGGGCCAGTGTAATCCGGCGGTTGCCGAAGGCCTCCTGCAAATGAACAAGTGTCTTGGCAACGCGGTGCGGCGATTCATAGAAGAGCAGTGTTCCTTGGGCAGCACGCAGAGGGGCCAGAACAGCCCTTATATCCTTGCGCTCTCTGGGCAGGAAGCCGATGAACGTGAAGCTTGCCGTAGGCAATCCTGAGGCAATCAAAGCCGACAAGGCGGCATTCGCTCCAGGTACCGGAATCACCGGAATCTGATGACTGACAGCCAGAGCTACCAGATCGGCACCAGGGTCGGAAATCGCCGGCAGACCGGCATCGCTGACGAGTGCCAGATTTTTACCTTCTATTATATAGCGTATCAGCTCCGGTCCGCTGGCGGCCTTGTTATGCTCATGATAACTGAACAGCATGGACGGTGTAATTTCAAAATGGCTCAGCAACTTACGCGTCTGTCTCGTATCCTCAGCGGCGATAATATCGCATTCCTTCAGCGTGCGTACTGCGCGGTAAGTCATATCCTCCAGATTGCCGATCGGCGTAGCTACTAGATACAGACATCCGCATCCTTCAGGCTTCGCTCCATCATGATTATTTTGAAAGCTGCTTTGGCATTGTATGGTCATTGGCTATTATCCTCTTTGTTTCCGTAATAAATATCCATAATCTCAGGGCAATATTGATTGTCCTCATTATATACGATTAAAGGCGGTTGTAAACGCACCTCCGGCTTCCCGTCACGCGCGGCCTCGATCAGAACCATATTTGCTTCCAGATGGGCACGTGGATGCACAAAGCGGATCAGCTTCGGCTCAAGCCGGTGCTTCCGCATCAGACTGATAATATCCACGAGGCGCTGCGGCTTATGCACCATGCTGACTTTGCCTCCGGTACGGACCAGCCGGACACAGGCCTGAATGACCTCCTCCAGGGTACAACCGATTTCATGGCGGGCCATCGCCTGATGGGAATTCAGCTTCAGATCGCTCCCGTTCAGCGGCATATAAGGGGGATTCACCGTGATCGCATCGTATACGCCATAGCCCGCTGTAAGATGAAGCTCCCGCAAATCACCCTCATGAATCTGTACCCGCTCCTCCAGACCGTTAAGCGACACACTACGCCGGGCCATGTCTGCCAGACGGGGCTGAATCTCGATTCCTTCTATAGAAGCCTTTGTCCGCGTCGTCAGCAGCATGGGGATGACCCCGTTACCCGTACACAGGTCAAGCACCCGGCCACGCGGCGGTACACTGGCGAACCGTGCCAGCAGCACGGCATCCATCGAGAAGCTGAACACTTCGTCACTCTGGATAATTCTCAGATCATGGGTGAGCAGGTCATCGATCCGCTCTGCTTCTTGCAGGGGTACAGGTGTATTGTTCATTGAATGGGTCATTGTAATCTCCTTCTCTACATTCAAAAAAACCGTAGGCGACAATCTCCTACGGCTGGATATCCTCATTTATTAAGAAAAGAAAGGCAGAACAGACAATCGCCTTCCGTCCGCAAATGCCCAAAGTAAACATTGCAGATATGGAAGCCTTCGTGATACAGCCGGGCCAGATTATCGTAGCCTTCCCCGACAACCTCCTCTTTCCCTTCGGCAGCAAGTATAGCCTCTGCCTCCGCAGACAGTGCGGCCTTATCTACAGGCGCTTCCCTTTTCAATATGATACGAAGTTGCTCGTTCTCCAGACTCAGCTTCTGATTCGCTTCCATCAACTCTTTGACCGTCTGCTTCCAATCGCCCAGAGTGGTGCGCATCTCATCCATCTGCGCTTCCATCTCCTGCATGTGTGTAAATATATTTTTCTTCTCCAAGTTTCCACCCCGAAAGTAACCTTATAATGGTTTACTTGACGACAACATCATCCATTGGAAGTTCTTTAACTTTACCCACTTCAAACAACTGCACATGAACCGTGCGGCTGCCGGCATTGATACCGACTACCTTGCCGTCACCCAGTGAAGTAACGACCATTTTGCCTACGGCCGGCATTTCTTCCTTCGTGCTCTCATAATTATCATGCTCAAACTTCAGACAACACATCAGCCGTCCGCATAATCCCGAGATCTTGGTCGGGTTAAGCGACAGATTCTGATCCTTCGCCATCTTGATGGACACCGGCTCGAAATCACCAAGCCAGGAGGAGCAGCAGAGCACCCGTCCGCATGGGCCTAATCCGCCCAGCATCTTGGCTTCATCCCGCACACCAATCTGCCGGAGCTCAATGCGGGTACGGAAAATACTGGCCAGGTCCTTCACCAGCTCGCGGAAATCCACGCGGCCCTCGGCCGTAAAGTAGAAAATAATCTTGTTGCGGTCAAACGTAAACTCCACATCCACCAGCTTCATTTTGAGGCCATGATCGCGGATTTTATTTAAACAGGTGGTAAAAGCATCCTTCGCTGCACCCTTGTTCTCTTCCACCACGCGCGCGTCGGTTTCACCGGCAATGCGCATGACTTTCTTGAGCGGCAGTACAACGTCAGCTTCCTGCACCTCTTTTTTGCCAACGACAACCTTACCGTATTCGACCCCTCTTGCAGTCTCGACAATCACGCATTGATCGCGTTCAATCGGGAAATCAAGCGGATCGAAATAATATATTTTACCCGCTTTTTTGAAGCGGACACCTACTACGCTGTACAAAAATTAACCCCCTTGTTTGACGGTAAAGGAACCCTTAAGCAAGACTGCTTCCCTGATGATCCATGCTTGTCCTTCCTCGTCCGCTATACCCGGTCTTTCCAGGTGCTGAGGATTATATCCCGGAGGATCTATTATAAATAACCCGAGCCTCTAGCTTTCCAGCCGGATTAAAAACTGCTCCAGACACAGCTGGGCATTGGCATTGGAACGCAGCTTCCGCTTGCTCTCCGCCGCATATTCCATATAAGCCACCCACTGCTGCGTACTCCTCTGACGGGCAGCCCTCGAAATAAAGTCTAACTGATCTATGAAAACGATACTTTCGTGCTTTCGGTACAGGAAGTAGAGCATATCTTTGAACCATAAGTGGAACATGCTGAATAGAGTGTCCAAATGTTCACCAAGTCCGGTCTTGAACAGCTTCGAACCCGCGGTTGCTACCGCAGTGCTGCCCTTGCCCAGAGACTCCTTCGCTAATTGTAACACTAGATTTCTCATTTCTGCAAACCAATTCTGTGCCAAAAGTTCCCTGCAGCCGTCAAGACCGGCAGTCAGCGACACCGCGCACCGTGCCAGCGGCACCGGAACCCCTTCACCGGACAGCGCCTGCAGCATAATATCCGGATGGAGCGGGCTAAACGGGATGCGCTGGGTTCTGGACTGGATCGTCGGGAGCAGGGAACTGCTGTTATCGGAGATCAGAATGCCTACCGCAGGGGCCGGCGGCTCCTCCAGGAATTTCAGCAGACTATTCGCGGCTTGCACCGTCATTTTGTCCGCTCCTTCTATAATATAAACCTTCGGGTTAATTCCTTCCGAGCGGTAGGAAAAAACACGCTGAAGTTCACGAATCTGATCGATCTTAATGCTCGCCCCATCGGGGCGCAGCAGCGTTAAATCAGGATGATTGCCATGCTCCACCTTGCGGCATTCCAGGCACTCTCCGCAGGCATCATCTTTGCTGGCGGTACAGAATATCGCCTGGGCGAACGTCAAAGCCATCTTCACCTGCCCGCTGCCTGCCGGACCCGTGAACAGATAGGCATGGCTGACAGCATCCTTGCGTAAGGCATTCTGAAGCAGCCGCTTGGCGTCCTCCTGGCCTAATAGTTCATGAAAAGACATAATTTCCTCCAAAGTTTGTCAGAAAGAAAGATTAATCAGCAGCCCGCGGATCTCTCCGACCCGTCCCAGGAGATCGATCCGCCCCTGCTCGCTGTCCAGCAGATCATCTGCCATATTCAGCAGAGCGGCATCAACCTCTTCGAGCAGCTTGTAGCGTTTGCCGCGCCCCCGCCGGTCCCAGCCTTTGGTGTCCTTCAGGATCACTCCGCGGCGGGCCGTCTCCTCCAGAAACCGTTTGATCAGGTTCCGGTAGATCGACAGCTCACGTACAGTCATGGATTTGGAGAGCCGGTCGCCTTGCAGCTGGATATCTTTAATCTGACGGTTCAACTCATCTATAGTTTTCTGCTGGCTTTGCTGTTGAAATACATCGTTGAAATTTTTTTGCTGAACCGGCCGCCTCTCAGCCTCCGTGGTCAGCATTTCGCTTTTTAAGGGCCTGTAGCCCGGGTTGATCTTCATTATGCTCAATAATGCTCGAAACGATCGACGGGAAGTACGAATACGGTAGCTCCGCCCACCTGCACTTCAACAGGAAGCGGCAAATAGGAATCTGTCGTGCCGCTCATCGGCGTGACCGGAGTGACCAGTTGCTCGCGTACTTTGCAGCTGTTACGGATTACACTGAGTACAGCGTCTACCTGAATATCATCTACCCCAATCAAAAAGGTAGTGTT
The DNA here is from genome assembly GCF_037963835.1 of Paenibacillus sp. FSL H8-0332. Lineage (NCBI taxonomy): Bacteria > Bacillati > Bacillota > Bacilli > Caryophanales > Paenibacillaceae > Paenibacillus > Paenibacillus sp. FSL H8-0332. The sequence continues at coordinate 7,197,136 of NZ_CP150145.1, read as the reverse complement.
ACCCGCACGGAGAAATCCGCCTGTACTCGCCAGCTTGGTGGCACGGAAGTTCGCCTTCACCAGTTCACTGGATAGCCGGTTGCTGTCTTTATCCTGGATAATTGCAATGATCAAATTCATCTTCGTATCCCCTCCTAATTAGTTATGTTCACAGGCTTTCCGCACAACATCGATTCAATCTGCGGAGAAGCCCTGTTCAATCATTATACCTCTATTGTTTATTTGACAAAACACCTTAGAAATCCTTTAATATCCTGTCCTTCAGTACACGTACAATATCCTGCTCCACCATATGGATGGGACGACCCGCATCAAGCACCACAATCCGCTGCGGATCAGAGCTGGTTACCAGTTCATAGCCCGCCCGCACCTTCTGATGAAACTCCAGGCTCTCCAGATCCAGCCGGTTCACTTCCCGGTTCTGATTGGCCGCTATCCGGGACAGGCCCACCTCAGGATCTACATCCAGGTAAAAGGTAAGATCGGGCATTCTCCCGCCAGTCGCAAACCGGTTAATCCCCCTCACCTCTTCGATGCCCAGCCCTCTGGCGTACCCTTGATAGACCAGACTGCTGTCTACAAAACGGTCGCAGAGCACGGTAATTCCCTCCTGCAAGGCAGGCTCGACCACCTCCGCCAGATGCTGGCTTCTTGCCGCAGCATACAGGAGTGCCTCTGTCCGGGCATCCATAGCCGTATGCGCCGGGTCGAGGATAATAGAGCGGATCTTCTCGGCAATCTCAATCCCTCCCGGTTCGCGGGTGATTAAGTAGGGCATGGAATGGTTCTGCAGATAAGCTGCCACCCTGCCTAGTACGGTTGTTTTGCCGGAGCCGTCGCCTCCCTCCAGTGTAATGAAGAATCCTTCTCGCTTCACTTATGCTTCTCCGCCCTTCTGAATGTTGTATACCATAATATGCTGTAAGGCCGGATCAGCACAGGCCTGGAATTTCGCCCCGCCTGTACGCAGGCGGATCAGCCTGTGACAGACAGACGCTGTAATGCTCTCTCCGGGATATAAGAGCGGGATGCCTGGCGGATAGGGAATAACCATCTCTGCCGCAATCCTGCCGGCGCTTGCCTCAAGCTCTATGCTCTCTGTCTCTCCGGCAGCCACCGGCCTGGTAGAGAACGCAACCGGAGCCGATACTGCCGGAATGTCGAAATTGTTCCACGTGGAAATATGGCCAGGGGAGATTGCATCCCCCTCTCTGCTATTATATGACGCTGCCGGGGCTGCGGTCCCGCCTATCTGCGGCGCTGGCAAGGAGGTCTGCGCTGCGATGTCCTGCAGCGCTGTCAGCAGCTCCGCTGCCTCCTCAGCCTTCGAGCCGAGGCTGAAGGCCAGAACCACGTGCCGGTCGTCGCTCATCTCCGGCACGATCCCCCTCTCTTCTAGCCTGCGTTGCAGCTCGAAGCCCCCCAGGACCCCTGCGGCGTCATAAATGACCGCCTTAAAGGGGTCCTGGGTCACGTACGCCGCCCCGCGCAGCGGCGGCGTACTCACTCCTGCGGCGCACGCCTCGCCGCAGACAGGCTGCTGCAGCGAAGCCGGCTGCAGCAGCCTGAAGCGCGGCAGCGCCGTCAGGCCGCGCCGCAGGACATCCACGGCGGCGAGCCCCGCCGTGAAGGCACCGGTGCCCTGGCTGTGCAGCAGGCGCCGGGCCAGATCGAGCGAAGCCATCACGGGGTACGATGGGCTGGAGCTCTGCACCATGGCCAGGCGCTGCCGCAGCAGCGCGCGGTCAAGCCATGGCCCTTGCACATGCAGCATGGCGCCCATCGTCAGCGCCGTCAGCATCTTATGCGTGGACTGCACCACGCCGTCCGCGCCCCCGGCAAGCGCCCCGGCTGGAAGCGCCGGGTGCTGCCCGTAATGCGCCCCGTGCGCCTCATCCACCAGCAGCGGCACGCCGCTGGTGTGACAGGCCTGCGCGAGGGGCGCAAGGTCAATGCCCATGCCGTAGTAATTCGGCAGGGTAACCAGTACTCCGGCAGCCTCCGGGTAGGCTGCCAGCGCCGCCTGCACCGTCTCAGCAGACGGGGCCACGGCAAGGCCGCTGCCCGGGTCGATCTGCGGCTCCAGGAAGACTGCACGCGCTCCTGCCAGCATCAGTCCATGGATCACGGACTTGTGGACGTTGCGCTGCAAGATAAGCAGCCTGCCGGGCTCAGAACAGACCGTCAGGATCAGTGCCAGATTACCGGCAGTGCTGCCGCCCACCAGCATATAACTCTCCTCCGCGCCATAACAATCGGCGGCCAGCTCCTGCGCTTCCCTTATTACCCCTTCCGGATGATGAAGATCATCCGTTCCGGTTATCTCCGTCACATCGTAACGCATCACTTCCGTGAGATACCCCGCACTCTCTGCACTGACAGTACTCCGGTAAGCCTCTCCGTTCTTGTGACCCGGCACATGATAAGATATATTACCCTTATGTCTATATTGTTCCAGCATTTCGTATACAGGTGCCCTGCCAGGCTGTAGCTTGTCCATAGATTCTTCCTTCCCTGGGGGTTACCTTCTATTTTAACGCAAATACACCCAAACGCCTATCACTTCCGCAAAGGACTGCACAAGCAACAAAACGGCTCCCCTCACCCGGTCAGGGCGGAGAAGCCGTTAAGAGGAACCTTCTATTTGCAGCCAACGCGACACAGATCCACCGCCCGCTCTTTATATGTTACTTGTTACAAGTACTGCGCTTCGTGCATTAAGCATGCTTTTGCAGATTGATCTTCTTCATCCGGCTAATAAAAAAGTTGTACTTCACATCCTCAGCTTCCGTACGCACCATCTCACTCTCACAGTCTTCACAGATGAAATGCGTGACAATCACAATGCCTTCTTCCTTTTCCTGCCCGCAGATAATGCAGGCCTGCCCGGTTTGCTGTTCCATTTTCATCCCACCTTGACTCTTTTAAGAACAGTATGGTACACCTTCTATCATTTTAAACCTTTTCATAGTTTTTTCCTAATCCTTAATAGCCTAAAATATATATATTCGCCCGATACCCATTCGGTGAATCTGAGCCCGTTGTTTAACAAAACGCAGGAGCAGGCCGATATTAATAACAAGAGAACTTGCGAGGAGGTCCGAATTTCCGGTATGGAACCAAACACCAAAGGTGCCGCTACATTCTATCAATACAAGCTTATCAAAAAAATTACTATTACAGCATTCCTGCTGCGGGTCTATCTCGCCCTTCCCTTTGTATGCCTTGTGCTCGAAAGTGTCTTTCTGTCCTGGCTGAGTGTCCTGTTCATGATTATAGCCGGACCTGTCATGCTGTGGATTCAGTATGTCATCTCACGCTCTGTGCTGCTAATTAGCGGACACCCTATCGCCAAGCGCTGGAGATTGTCCCTGCGCCTGCCCTGGCCCGGTTACATGCCTGATCAATATATTAATTACGGCATCTTCCGCACCGTACAGCTGCATAACCTCTGGATCGGTCTTTGCATAGCCGCACTCTTCATCCTCTGGGCTCCGCCCGCCTTCACGGCTTCGCTTGCGGTATGCCACCTGTGGCTGCTGCTGCCCCGTCTGTATACGCTGCTGCGCTTGAACAGTGTAGCCAAAGACGGAATGCTCAAGTTCAATGCAGCAGATGCCTCCTATTACGCCCAATAATCCCAACCAGATATACATAGCCCTGTATTTAAGCGGCCAAGCATGCACACAAAAAATCGCCATCCACAATCGGACGGCGATTTTTTATCTGTTCTTCAAACCTTTGGTCGTGACCTTCTTTTCCTTTGGGATCATTACAATGAAGTAATCATCATGTATAGTTAGGTGTACAATAAGTCCTTCTTTCTGAAAAACACGGGAGCTCCCGGAATCGTCCGCATTCTGATCTTGTTCCTGCTCTTCCCATCCCCACGCTTTAATCGCCTCGAGATAAGGCTCTGGTACGCCCTTCTTCTCCTTCAGCCCCGGCAGGGAGTAACGTACATAGTCCATGGCTACATTTGTAGTTGTTCTGTCGGGAGAGCTTGCCTCTTTGGGAACAGGGAAGTCCTCCTCATTGAGTGCACCGTTAAAAGTATCCCAAGCCGGCTCTTTCGTTCCGCAACCCGCCAGCATTACTCCGACTATACAAAGAATAACTAATATCCACAAAGGTTGGGTTCGCTTCATACCTTAAATCCTCCTTACCTCTACCATGCATCTAAAGACGCAAGAAAATTCCAAGTTAGAATTTATACGTAGTTCATTCGTATTAAGGCTTTTGCTTATTTATTGCACTTTTCCATTATACTTGGAACCATCGCCTCGTCGGTAACAAAAATGTCACTCGTTTGTAAGCGTTTTTATATTAATTTTCCGTATCACTACCCGCTTTTTTATATGTGGATATACAAAAAAACCATTGTCGAATTATCGGCAATGGCTCATGTGCTTGGCAACGTCCTACTCTCCCAGGACCCTTCGGTCCAAGTACCATCGGCGCTGGAGGGCTTAACGGTCGTGTTCGGGATGGGTACGTGTGGAACCCCTCCGCTATCGCCACCAAACATGATTTTTGCGCTGCGTTGACATCCGTGAGATCACTCCCGCAAAATATCAATCCTCAGAAAGGACATGCAGCTTAAAATCTTTCAGGAATTTGATTCCTGAAAACTGAATCCGAAATGAATCTGCGTGTTAGAAATTTGGATAAGCCCTCGACCGATTAGTATTGGTCAGCTCCATGCATTGCTGCACTTCCACCTCCAACCTATCTACCTCGTCGTCTTCAAGGGGTCTTACATGTTGGGAAATCTCATCTTGAGGGGGGCTTCACGCTTAGATGCTTTCAGCGCTTATCCCGTCCGTACGTAGCTACTCAGCCATGCTCCTGGCGGAACAACTGATGCACCAGCGGTACGTCCATCCCGGTCCTCTCGTACTAAGGACAGCTCCTCTCAAATTTCCTGCGCCCACGACAGATAGGGACCGAACTGTCTCACGACGTTCTGAACCCAGCTCGCGTACCGCTTTAATGGGCGAACAGCCCAACCCTTGGGACCTACTTCAGCCCCAGGATGCGATGAGCCGACATCGAGGTGCCAAACCTCCCCGTCGATGTGGACTCTTGGGGGAGATAAGCCTGTTATCCCCAGGGTAGCTTTTATCCGTTGAGCGATGGCCCTTCCATGCGGTACCACCGGATCACTAAGTCCGACTTTCGTCCCTGCTCGACTTGTAGGTCTCGCAGTCAAGCTCCCTTATGCCTTTGCACTCTGCGAATGATTTCCAACCATTCTGAGGGAACCTTTGAACGCCTCCGTTACTCTTTAGGAGGCGACCGCCCCAGTCAAACTGCCCGCCTGACACGGTCCCCGTACCCGGTAAGGGCACTAGGTTAGAACCTAGATACGATCAGGGTGGTATCCCAACGGCGCCTCCGCAGAAGCTTGCGCTCCTGCCTCACCGGCTCCCACCTATCCTGTACAGATCGTACCCAAATTCAATATCAAGCTGCAGTAAAGCTCCATGGGGTCTTTCCGTCTTGTCGCGGGTAACCTGCATCTTCACAGGTATTAAAATTTCACCGGATCTCTCGTTGAGACAGCGCCCAAGTCGTTACGCCATTCGTGCGGGTCAGAATTTACCTGACAAGGAATTTCGCTACCTTAGGACCGTTATAGTTACGGCCGCCGTTTACTGGGGCTTCGGTTCACAGCTTCGGGTTGCCCCTAACCACTCCCCTTAACCTTCCAGCACCGGGCAGGCGTCAGCCCGTATACTTCGCCTTACGGCTTCGCACAGACCTGTGTTTTTGCTAAACAGTCGCTTGGGCCTTTTCACTGCGGCCCCCTCGGGCTATTCACCCTACCGAGGCACCTCTTCTCCCGAAGTTACGAGGTCATTTTGCCGAGTTCCTTAACGAGAGTTCTTCCGCGCGCCTTAGAATTCTCTTCTCGCCTACCTGTGTCGGTTTGCGGTACGGGCACCTTCTCCTGGCTAGAGGCTTTTCTTGGCAGTGTGAGATCATGACCTTCGCTACTGTAATTTTCGCTCCCCATCACAGCCTGGCCTTAGTAGTGTGCGGATTTGCCTACACACCAGCCTCACTGCTTAGACGGACATATCCATCAGTCCGCGTCACTACCCTCCTGCGTCACCCCATCGCTCATAGCGGATTACGGTGGTACAGTAATTTCAAACTGTTGTCCTTCGACTACGCCTTTCGGCCTCGCCTTAGGTCCCGACTTACCCTGAGCGGACGAGCCTTCCTCAGGAAACCTTGGGCTTTCGGCGGATCAGATTCTCACTGATCTTTTCGTTACTCATACCGGCATTCTCACTTGTATGCTGTCCAGCGCTCCTTACGGTACACCTTCAACCTACATACAACGCTCCCCTACCCCAGATGCAAAGCATCTAGCCATAGCTTCGGTGGTGTGTTTAGCCCCGTTACATTTTCGGCGCAGAGTCACTCGACCAGTGAGCTATTACGCACTCTTTCAATGGTGGCTGCTTCTAAGCCAACATCCTGGTTGTCTGTGCAACTCCACATCCTTTCCCACTTAACACACACTTGGGGACCTTAGCTGATGGTCTGGGCTGTTTCCCTTTTGACAATGGATCTTAGCACTCACTGTCTGACTCCCGGCAAGAAGTACATGGCATTCGGAGTTTGACTGAGCTTGGTAACCCTTGCGGGCCCCGCACCCAATCAGTGCTCTACCTCCACGACTCCATTCACCGAGGCTAGCCCTAAAGCTATTTCGGGGAGAACCAGCTATCTCCGAGTTCGATTGGAATTTCTCCGCTACCCCCACCTCATCCCCGCATTTTTCAACATGCGTGGGTTCGGGCCTCCAGTGCGTGTTACCGCACCTTCACCCTGGACAGGGGTAGATCACACGGTTTCGGGTCTACGTCCACATACTAAATCGCCCTATTCAGACTCGCTTTCGCTGCGGCTCCGGCTTCTCACCTTAACCTTGCATGTTAAACGTAACTCGCCGGTTCATTCTACAAAAGGCACGCCATCACCCGTGCTGGACAAGTCCAGCATAGGGCTCTGACTTTTTGTAAGCACACGGTTTCAGGTTCTATTTCACTCCCCTTCCGGGGTGCTTTTCACCTTTCCCTCACGGTACTGTTTCACTATCGGTCGCCAGGTAGTATTTAGCCTTAGCAGATGGTCCTGCTGGATTCATACGGGGTTTCACGTGCCCCGCACTACTCGGGATCCGTCTCGGAGAGAACACAGTTTAGGCTACAGGGCTTTTACCTCTATCGCGGGCCTTTCCAGACCTCTTCGCCTACCATATTCCTTTGTAACTCCATGTGAGACGTCCCACAACCCCAAGAGGCAAGCCCCTTGGTTTAGGCTGTTCCGCGTTCGCTCGCCGCTACTGACGGAATCACTATTGTTTTCTCTTCCTCAGGGTACTTAGATGTTTCAGTTCCCCTGGTCTGCCTCTGCGTATCCTATGTATTCAGATACGAGTAACTGCGAATTACCACAGCTGGGTTTCCCCATTCGGACACCCCCGGATCAAAGCTTGCTTACAGCTCCCCGAGGCAGTTTCGTTGTTCGCCACGTCCTTCGTCGGCTCCTGGCGCCTAGGCATCCTCCGTGTGCTCTTAGTAGCTTAACCAATGCTCCGGCGTTTCGCTTGTTTGCACAATCGAAAACCTTCGCTTAGCATCACTAAAATATTGAAACTTGTTTACACAAGTTCAGCTTAAAGGAATGTTCTAAAACGCAAATTCATTTCGGTATCCAGTTTTCAAGGATCAAAGTTAAAGATGAGAGCTTAAACTCTCAAAACTGACCAACGAGTGAGTATTCGAACCCAAGGGTTCTATTGTGGAAGCTTTAGCTTCCGATTTGAATGTTTCCGTTGCAGGAAACGATTCTCCATAGAAAGGAGGTGATCCAGCCGCACCTTCCGATACGGCTACCTTGTTACGACTTCACCCCAATCATCTACCCCACCTTCGGCGGCTGGCTCCCTTGCGGGTTACCCCACCGACTTCGGGTGTTGTAAACTCTCGTGGTGTGACGGGCGGTGTGTACAAGACCCGGGAACGTATTCACCGCGGCATGCTGATCCGCGATTACTAGCAATTCCGACTTCATGCAGGCGAGTTGCAGCCTGCAATCCGAACTGAGACCGGCTTTGCTGGGATTGGCTCCACCTCGCGGCTTCGCTTCCCGTTGTACCGGCCATTGTAGTACGTGTGTAGCCCAGGTCATAAGGGGCATGATGATTTGACGTCATCCCCACCTTCCTCCGGTTTGTCACCGGCAGTCACTCTAGAGTGCCCAGCTTCACCTGCTGGCAACTAAAGTCAAGGGTTGCGCTCGTTGCGGGACTTAACCCAACATCTCACGACACGAGCTGACGACAACCATGCACCACCTGTCTCAACTTTCCCCGAAGGGCACCTGATGCATCTCTGCTTCGTTAGTTGGATGTCAAGACCTGGTAAGGTTCTTCGCGTTGCTTCGAATTAAACCACATACTCCACTGCTTGTGCGGGTCCCCGTCAATTCCTTTGAGTTTCAGTCTTGCGACCGTACTCCCCAGGCGGAGTGCTTACTGTGTTAACTTCGGCACCAAGGGTATCGAAACCCCTAACACCTAGCACTCATCGTTTACGGCGTGGACTACCAGGGTATCTAATCCTGTTTGCTCCCCACGCTTTCGCGCCTCAGCGTCAGTTACAGCCCAGAAAGTCGCCTTCGCCACTGGTGTTCCTCCACATATCTACGCATTTCACCGCTACACGTGGAATTCCACTTTCCTCTTCTGTACTCAAGTCACCCAGTTTCCAGTGCGACCTCAGGTTGAGCCCAAGGTTTAAACACCAGACTTAAATGACCGCCTGCGCGCGCTTTACGCCCAATAATTCCGGACAACGCTTGCCCCCTACGTATTACCGCGGCTGCTGGCACGTAGTTAGCCGGGGCTTTCTTCTCAGGTACCGTCACTCCGGCAGCAGTTACTCTACCGGACGTTCTTCCCTGGCAACAGAGCTTTACGATCCGAAAACCTTCATCACTCACGCGGCATTGCTCCGTCAGGCTTGCGCCCATTGCGGAAGATTCCCTACTGCTGCCTCCCGTAGGAGTCTGGGCCGTGTCTCAGTCCCAGTGTGGCCGTTCACCCTCTCAGGTCGGCTACGCATCGTCGCCTTGGTGAGCCGTTACCCCACCAACTAGCTAATGCGCCGCAGGCCCATCCCCAAGCAGCAGATTGCTCCGCCTTTCATTCTCTCTTCAGGAGAGGAAAGAAATTATCCGGTATTAGCTACCGTTTCCGGTAGTTATCCCAGTCTTGAGGGCAGGTTGCCTACGTGTTACTCACCCGTCCGCCGCTAAGTTAATCAGGAGCAAGCTCCATCATAACTCCGCTCGACTTGCATGTATTAGGCATGCCGCCAGCGTTCGTCCTGAGCCAGGATCAAACTCTCCAAATTGGTATTTAGAAAGAGCGATTGCTCATTTTGAAACATCTGACGAGAATTTTCATTCTCATTTTTGGATCTCACCGAAGTGATCTCCAGATACTCACTCGTTGTTCAGTTTTCAAAGATCAAGCTCGTTGTTAGCGACGATTACTCCGTCACCAGCAACTCTTATAATATATCACATCCAGCCAATCAATGCAAGCTCTTTTTTTCAACTTCTTTTCGAGCAAACCGTTGATGTTTCGCGGCCAGAAATAGAATATATCATGGATAGAAACTCATTGCAAGCATTATTTTGAAATGATTATTATAAAGCTATGCTATCCATAACCGCCCTAGCCAAGCAAGCTAGCATAGCTCTCTGATCCCTTATCCACTCGTGCTAAGCAATAATCTCCTGAATATGCAGCTCTCGCTCATTGATCAGATTAACGATGTTTCCTTCAACCTGAACCATGGGTCTTGTCGGGTTGTTGCGGTCGGTAAAGATGATTTCCCCATGACGCCCATCGCTGAGCCGTATCCGTGTACCGTTATACAAGTCTGTCGTCTTTTGAATGAAGGTCTGTACGATCACTGGATCGAGCTTTCCGAAGCTCTCCTTCTGCAGCTGCTCCAATACCAGATAAGGCGACTGTGCCTTTCTGTAGGCTTTTCCCAGCGTCATGGCATGGAAGATATCGGCGACTGCCACAATCTTGGCGTAGAAATGAATCTGGCTGCCATCCAGCCTAAGTGGATATCCTGAACCGTCTATCTTCTCATGGTGCTGCAAGGCGGCCAGTCTAACCCCTTCGTTAATGGCTGTGACATTGCGCAGCAGCTGGTATCCGTATGTAGTGTGCCTGCGTACCTCGTCAATCTCTGGAGCGCTTAGAGGAGTCGGCTTCTGTAGCAGAGCTTCGTCTACTTTAGTGTTGCCTACATCATGCAGCAAGCCGGCAAAAGCAGCCTGCATCCAATCCTTCTGGGGATATCCGCACCACTGGGCAATTCTATATGAAGTCAAGGCAGATAAGACAGCATTATGATAATTATATTCCTGGTCAAACAACACACGCGGCGCAAACTTTAAGACATGGTAATCCTTCAAATGGGTAATCAGCAGCTCCAGCTGACTCCGCAGTTCGAAGATTGGCAGTGATGCAGCGGCGGCGGCACGGTAGCTCTGCTTGATAAGCACCAGCATTTTCTCATACTCATCGTGAAGCGGAGAATTACTCTTGGCCAGCACCGACTCATTGATCAGCGCACCTGCCTTGGCTGCTTGCTGCTTTACTGCCGGTTTAGCGCTCTCCGTAGTTTTGTCTTCCCCTTGCGCCCCTTCAACCTCAACCTGTCCGATCAAAAAAGCCTGCAAAATCTCAATATCCCGGGGCAGAATAATCTTGCCCTTTCCGAACAACACTCCTCCTAATGGAGTGATCACATCTTTAATAATCTTTGAACCCGCTTTAATCTCTCCAACGGATATGTTTGGCATAAGCCTAAGCCCCTTTATGTCGGTGACACCTGTAATTCTCTAATTATAGTATGGAACCCGGGAAGCGGCTAGATAGAGAATTCCCCGTTCATCAGGTAATTGGGTATAAAAAAAGAGCATGGATTTCTATACATCAGAAACCCATGCTCTCCTGCAATCATTATTCGAGGTTGTCGTCTTCGTTCACGGCATCCGCTTCAGGCTGGCTGACTTCGCCATCGCCTTCTACCGGAGTTCCTTGAATGTCTTCGCCGTCCTCATGCTCAGACAGTTCTTCATCCTCTTTATCCGCTCTGCACAGTGTGGCTACTGCATCATCCTCACGGATGTTAATCAGTCTAACACCCTGCGCGTAACGGCCCATTGTAGATATTCCGTCCATACTGGTACGGATCAGGGTACCGCTGGTCGTAATAATCATCAGGTCCTCGTCCTGCTTGACGACCTTCAGCCCGACAACCGGCCCGTTCTTATCTGTAAGGTTAATGGTCTTGATGCCTTTACCGCCGCGGGTCTGAGACCGGTAGTCGCCGGCAGGTGTCCGTTTACCATAGCCCTTGGTGGTTACGATCAGCACCTCAAGCTCCGGGTCTACGCAGTCCATGCCAATAACATGGTCATTGGAATCAAGCGTGATCCCCTTAACCCCGGTAGCGCTGCGGCCCATGGAGCGCACATCATTCTCCGAGAAGGTAATCGACATTCCGCGTGCAGTACCGATAATCAGATTCTGCTCACCGTCCGTCAGCTTCACTTCAATCAGTGAATCCTCCTCACGGAGATTGATTGCAATCAAGCCGCCCTTACGGATGTTGTTGTAATCTTCCAAAGGTGTTTTCTTCACAATTCCCTCACGGGTAGCAAAGAACAGGTACTTGTCGCTGTCCGCTTCCTCCACCTGGATGACCGCGCTAATCTTCTCCCCTTGCTCAATTTGAATCAGGTTGATGATCGGCGTTCCCCGGGCAGTCCGTCCAAGCTCCGGAATCTCATAGGCCTTAATCCGGTACACCTTGCCCTTATCAGTAAAGAACATTAGGTAGTTATGGGAGTTGCTCACGAAGAGATGCTCCACAAAGTCCTGATCCTTAGTGTCCATTCCGATTACACCGCGTCCGCCGCGCTTCTGGCTGCGGTAAGTGGTGACCGGAAGACGTTTGATATAGCCGGTATGGGTAATTGTGATAACTACCTCTTCACGCGGAATCAGATCCTCGTCGAGAATGCTCTCTTCCCCAACCGTAATTTCCGTACGGCGGTCATCGGAGTATTTATCACGAATCTCCTGCAGCTCGTTGCTGATGATATCCAGTACGAGATGCTCGTTAGCCAGGATCTCACGGTATTCAGCGATCTTGGACAACAACTCGTTATATTCATTCTCGATCTTCTCGCGTTCAAGACCGGTCAGGCGCTGCATCCGCATATCGAGGATCGCCTGAGCCTGCTCCACGCTTAGACTGAAGGTCTCCATCAGACCTTCACGGGCAATATCGGTTGTGCGTGAGGCGCGGATCAGGGCAATGACCTCATCCAGATGATCCAGGGCAACACGCAGACCTTCCAGAATATGCGCCCGTGCTTCCGCCTTCTTGAGGTCGAAGATCGTCCGGCGGCGGATGACTTCAATCTGATGCTGCAGATAGTGATACAGCACATCACGCAGGTTCAGAATCTTCGGTTCTTTGTTGACAATAGCCAGCATGTTGATTCCGAAGGTGGACTGCATGGAAGTATGCTTGTAGAGATTGTTGAGTACAACACTTGGATTCACATCCCGTCTCATTTCAACCACTACGCGCATTCCGTTACGGTCAGACTCATCACGCAGATCCGTAATGCCCTCGATGCGTTTCTCACGCACCAGCTCCGCGATCTTCTCCACGAGCCGGGCTTTGTTGACCTGGTAAGGAAGCTCATGCACAATGATCCGTGCTTTGCCGTTATTCTCTTCAATCGTCGCCTTGGCACGCATGGTAACCGATCCGCGTCCTGTCCGGTAGGCCTGACGTATTCCTTCCCGGCCCAGAATGTACCCGGCCGTCGGGAAGTCTGGACCTTGGATATATTCCATGAGCTCCAGAGGCGTAATATCAGGATTCTTGATCATCGCCTGCACACCGTCAATGACCTCACCGAGATTATGCGGAGGAATGTTGGTTGCCATACCCACCGCAATCCCGCCTACACCATTGACCAGCAGATTGGGATAACGCGCAGGCAAGACTACAGGCTCGTTCTCTTCACCGTCATAGTTGGGAGCGAAATCAACCGTTTCCTTGTTCAGATCACGGAGCATTTCTCCGGCAATTTTGGACAAACGTGCTTCTGTATAACGCATTGCAGCCGCCATATCTCCGTCAATTGAACCGAAGTTACCATGACCGTCTACAAGCATATAGCGCATGGAGAAATCCTGTGCCATACGTACCATGGTTTCATAGACCGCCGAGTCACCGTGAGGGTGATACTTACCGATAACCTCTCCGACGATTCTAGCTGACTTCTTATGTGGCTTATCCGAGGACATACCAAGTTCCGACATTGCAAACAAAATGCGTCGGTGAACAGGCTTAAGTCCATCCCGCACATCCGGCAAAGCCCGGCTTACAATGATGCTCATTGCGTAATCCATAAAGGATTCTCGCATTTCCACGCCAATGTCCCGATCCTTGACTTGCGGGTTATTTTGTTCAGCCATGAGTTGGTGGACCTCCTTCAGTTAAAAACCGCTACCCTATATTATATTACTTTCACAAAACCAGCACAATTAAACATGATAGCCTGTTATCGTCTATATTGATTTTCTTTTAGTACGGATAAGGGTATACGCCCTCTCCGCTGCTGTCTTCAGTACATAGACTGTAGAGACAAGAGAATTGGCTTCATGCCCCTGTTTTCGTCCCGAAAAGTTAAATCTCATATCCTGATATTATAACATTATTTAGTTGTCTTGTCCTGAAAATTCGCTATGCGTAAAGAAACGGAGGCAGAACATGAAGATTCAACGCGTGTCCAGCAAATGGGCAAAAACGAAAGTCATTCTGCAAAACCGTCACCTCTCGGTCTATATTCCGGAAACTCGCAAATATGGCCTGGAGGATCTGAAAGAAATGCTGCATCTGCACGGCACGGTATACATTAAACCCGACCGCGGCACTTATGGCAGCGGAGTAATGAGAGCCGAGCAGAGGATCGTACACTTAAGTCCCAGCGGGCAGCAGCCGGATACCAGTGAGCCGGAACCAGAATCCGTAAGCAGTGAAGCAGCCGTACCGGCAGAGCCGAAGCTGATGTATATTCTGAGGTATGCCAAGGATGCCGAGGTCTTTAACAGCCCCGAAGAGCTTCATGCTGCGCTAGTGCCCCGGGTTAAAGACCGCACTTATCTGGTCCAGCAGGGCATTGATCTGCTTCAGTATCAGGACCGTCCCTTCGACTTGCGCGTGCTTACCCAGAAGAATCCTCACGGTAGCTGGGAGACTACAGGCATGCTTGGCCGGGTAGCCGCACCGCAGAAGGTGATTACGAATTATCACAGCGGGGGCAGTATTTTTCCGGTAGATACCCTGTTCAAGGACCATATGACCTCTGACGAAATGTCTGCGACTACCCAGCAGCTGAAATCTCTGGGCGTCCGGATCGGGGCACAGCTTGAAACGGCTTATCCAGGACTCAAAGAGCTCGGACTTGATGTAGCAATGGACCAGCACCACGATCTATGGCTGCTTGAAGTGAACACCTTACCCTCTATCATTGTTTTCAAATTGTTCCCGAACAAAGGGATTTACCGCAGAATCCACCGTTATGCTGTGGCCTATGGACGGTTAAAGCCTAACCGGAAGTCTGTGCCCAGCCGCCGCAAGCGACTATCCAACGTATAGCTCTATGTATTATTAAAAAACCTCCGGCTTCACCCGCAAGGGATAATCCGGAGGTCCGCTATAGGCTGCTTAAATATCCAGGTTTTTGACAGATTGTGCGTGTTCCTGAATGAATTCGCGGCGTGGTTCGACATTGTCACCCATCAGGGTATCAAAGATACTGTCTGCCAGCATAGCATCCTCAATGGTCACCTGTAACATAGTGCGGGTCTCAGGGTCCATGGTAGTATCCCATAGCTGGGTGGCATTCATCTCACCCAGACCTTTGTAGCGCTGAACGTTAACCTTCACGTTCTCGCCAAAGGTAGCAATAATCTCATCGCGTTCCCGCTCGGACTGTGCATAGCGCACAACCTTGTTTCGCTCGATCTTGAAGAGCGGCGGCTGGGCGATATAGATATACCCTGCATCGACAATCTTCCGCATGTAGCGGTAGAAGAAGGTCAGCAGCAGTGTTCTGATATGGGCGCCGTCGACGTCCGCATCGGTCATGATGACCACCTTGTGGTAACGCGCCTTCGAGAGGTCGAAATCATCGCTGATCCCGGTTCCGAGTGCGGTAATAATCGCCCGGATTTCCGCATTGGACAAGATCCGGTCCAGCCGGGCCTTCTCAACGTTCAGGATCTTACCGCGCAACGGCAGGATGGCCTGGAAATGACGGTCCCGGCCCTGCTTAGCCGATCCGCCGGCCGAGTCACCTTCGACGATGTACAGCTCACTGATAGACGCATCCTTGGAGGAGCAGTCTGCCAGCTTACCCGGCAGGGCGCTGACTTCAAGCGCACTCTTGCGGCGGGTTAGCTCACGGGCCTTTTTGGCCGCTTCACGGGCACGGGAAGCCTGCAATGACTTCTCTAGCACCTTGCGCGAAACGGCAGGGTTCTCTTCCAGGAACTCCTGCAGCTTCTCGCCGAATAGCGATTCTACAATCCCGCGGACTTCACTGTTGCCGAGCTTAGTCTTGGTCTGGCCTTCGAACTGCGGCTCAGGAATCTTGACGGAGATAATCGCCGTCAGACCCTCCCGGACATCATCCCCGGTCAGATTCT
This sequence comes from Paenibacillus sp. FSL H8-0332, assembly GCF_037963835.1. Lineage (NCBI taxonomy): Bacteria > Bacillati > Bacillota > Bacilli > Caryophanales > Paenibacillaceae > Paenibacillus > Paenibacillus sp. FSL H8-0332. The sequence continues at coordinate 7,181,292 of NZ_CP150145.1, read as the reverse complement.
GACTGCTGTCCTTGATCACGCCTGCCTTGCGTGCGTAGTCATTAATGATCCGCGTCAAGGCACTCTTGAAGCCGGATTCATGCGTTCCGCCTTCATGGGTATTGATATTATTAGCGAATGAATAAATGTTCTCTGTGTATGAATCGTTATATTGGAGAGCCACTTCAACCGCGATCATATCCCGTGAGCCTTCCACGTAGATGGGATCCTCATGAAGAGCTTCTTTTTTCTCGTTAAGGAATTTCACATACTCCACAATACCGCCTTCATACTTGAACGTATTGTTGACTCCGGTCCGTTCATCCAGCAGTGACAACTCAATGCCCTTGTTCAGGAAGGCCAGCTCCCGGATACGGGTAAGGAGCGTGGAGTATTCAAAAGTAGTGGTTTCGGTAAAAATATCCGGGTCCGGGTGGAAGGTGGTGGTGGTCCCCGTCTCCTCTGTATCCCCGATCACTCGGATGTCATATTGCGGCACGCCGCGGTTGTACTCCTGCTGGTAGACATGCCCGTCACGTTTGACAGTGACAACTACCTTCTCGGACAAGGCGTTAACCACAGAGATCCCTACGCCGTGAAGACCGCCGGACACCTTGTAACCCCCGCCGCCGAACTTTCCGCCCGCATGCAGGACAGTCATGACCACTTCAAGCGTGGACTTCTTCAGCTTGACGTTCTCACCAACAGGAATTCCCCGCCCGTTGTCAATAACAGTCACACTATTATTTTCAGTAATTATGACTTGAATCCGGTCGCAAAAACCTGCCAGCGCCTCATCGATACTATTATCGACAACCTCCCAGACCAAATGATGCAGACCTTTGGCGCTAGTGGAGCCAATGTACATGCCGGGACGTTTCCGAACTGCTTCCAGCCCTTCCAGTACCTGAATCTGGCTCTCATCATATGTCGGTTGATTCATTGACATGCCTTCACCTACTTCTTTCAGATTATCTCATGTAACTTGTGAAACCTTATATTTCTAACAAGAGTTTGGCTCTTTTTTTGAGAGTGGAGGAGGAGATCGGGGAGTAGTAGACAGTATTTCTGGTTACGACTATAGACTTCGCTTCCTCTTCACCAATGCGTTCCAGCTTCTTATCCTGCTGGGAATGAGTCATAAATTGCTTCGATACCTTGGAGGATTTCTCAATCGATATATCAAATATAGCAATCAGCTCTGAGGATCGAATAATTTTTTCTCCGCCCAAATGAATATACATGGTCTTCCTCCGCTCTTATAGCTCCACTTTGCCGCCATGAACATGATACAGGATTGCACCCTTTAGTTTATCAGCATTCAGTCCCTCTACACCGGTGGCGGTGATGAAGGTCTGCACCTTGCTCTGAAAGGTTTCGATAAGCTGGGTCTGACGATAGGGATCAAGTTCGGACAAAACATCATCAAGAAGCAGCACAGGATATTCTCCGATCTCCTCATGGATCAGTTCAATTTCCGCCAGCTTGAGCGATAAAGCTGCCGTACGTTGCTGTCCCTGGGAACCGTAGACCTGAGCTTCTCTTCCGTTGATAAAAAAGGACAGGTCATCCCGATGGGGACCCGTCAGCGTCATGCCGCGCCTGATTTCCTGATCTCTTGTTTGTGATAACTTTAACATAAATTTGTCCAATAAGACAGCTTCATCTTCCTCTTCACGCTCACCAAACGAGGGGACATAGAGCAGTTTGAGCTCTTCTCCGCCGTTTGTGATGCCCCGGTGGATGCTTTCTGCCCATATCTGCAGCTTCTTTATGAATTGTTTCCTTTTTTTTACGATTTTAACACCATGTTCTACAAGTTGGGCGTCCCAGATGTCCAGAAGCTCCCGGCCGCTTGCCTCTTTACCCCATAGTTGCTTCAGCAGATTGCCCCGTTGGAGGAGGATTTTCTGGTACTGCTGCAGATGAAACAGGTAGCTTGGCTGGACCTGACCAATCTCCATGTCAAGGAACCGGCGCCGGATTCCCGGAGTGCCTTTGACAATCTCCAGATCCTCCGGGGCAAACATTACCACGTTCAGTGAACCTACGAATTCACTTAGCCGGCGCTGCTCGAGGCCGTTAATTCTGGCCTTCTTGCCCTGCGGGGACAGGGTCAGCTCCAGCTTAAGATCCCCGTACTTACGCTCCACCTCGGCAACAATCTGTGCCGAACCCGACGGTGCATCGAAGGAGATCAGTTCCTTGTCCTTGGAGGTACGATGGCTTTTGGTCATGGCCAAGACAAACAAGGCCTCCATGAGATTGGTTTTGCCTTGGGCGTTCTGTCCGAGAATAAGGTTCACATCGCCCAGATGCTCAAGACGCAGCAGCCCATAGTTACGGTAATCCTGCAGTCCGATATTTTTGACAAACAAGAGCCTGTTCCTCCTTAGGGTTACTCCTCCTTGACTCCGCCGCCCTCAACTTCAAACACGCCGTTATCCTGTACCTGTATTTTATCACCCGGGTAGAGCTTCCGGCCACGGCGTTCTTCAACCTCACCATTCACCTGCACATGCCCTTCCTGCAGCAGCGCCTTGGCCATCCCCCCTGTGGATACACAATCGGAGAGCTTCAGGAACTGGTCGAGCTTAATGTATCCACTGTGGATAACTATTTTTTTCATCTTTTTTTATCCTTCCTGCCACTTATCCACATGTTGATGAACAGGGCGTTAATTAGTTGTCCGGTACGGCAGAATCACATACAGGCTCCGGCTCTCATCGAGCGGTCTAAGAATAATCGGGCTCATCATGCCGGTGAAAGCGATGACAAGCTGCTCGCTCTCCACAACCTTCAGCACATCAAGCATGTATTTGGAGTTGAAGGAGATCCGCAGCGGCTCACCCTTGAAATCGATGACTTCCAGCTCTTCACGTACCTTACCAAGCTCTGACGAGCTGGAGGAGATCTCTACATCGCCGTTCTCCAGGGTCTGCATGCGGACGATGTTCGTTTTTTCTTCACGGGACAGCAAATAAGCACGGTCAATCGATTCGCTTAATTTTTTTGTGTCCAAAGTTAGTTCTGTTTTGTAGGTGGTTGGAATAATTCTAGAAGTATCCGGATAAATGCCATCCAGAATGCGCGAATAGAACAGCACTTTGTCGATTTTGAACAGAACTTGATTATCGGCCACGACAATATCCACCAGCATATTCTGATCAGGGATGATTTTGCTGAGCTCGTTCAGCGTTTTGCCGGCAATGACAATATTCGCGAACTGTATGCTCTCTGTCCCTTCGAGATGTGCAGCTCTGGTAGCGAGCCGGTGGCGGTCGGTAGCCGTGAACTTGAATTCATTGTCAGCCAGATTCCACAGAATGCCTGTCAGAATCGGTGTTGTCTCTTGGGTGGAGATGGAGAAAGCGGTCTGCTTGATCATATTCTTCAGCAAATCACCAGGCATGGAGATGGTTTCATTCTCCTCGATGCTTGGCAGGACAGGGAACTCTTCAGGATCGAGGCCCACAATCTGAATCTCCGTAGAGCCGGAGGAGATGAAGGTTTGGAAGCCGTCTTTAACTTCCATGTGAATCTCTTGGGAGGGGAGCTTCTTGATAATCTCAACGAAGAACTTGGCTGGAAGCACTACGCTGCCCGGTTGTTCTACCTTGACGATCGTCTGGCTATCATTCTCGGCAGGGATGAAGGACTGAATGGAAATATCCGTATCGCTTGCAGTCAGCGTAACTCCTTGATGGCTAACCTCAAACTTAATACCGGTCAGAATAGGGATGGTTGTTCTGCTGGAGATTGCCTTGGAGACATGGCCAATGGATTCGTTGAGTTCATTTTTGAGAATGCTGATTTTCATAATTTCACTCCTAGCTGAAAAATTGAGAAATGGGTCTACGTAAATCCTCTTTGAAACCTGCTCTTAGAAGATGAATTATTATAGTTATTTAATAGTATTAGTAGTAGGGGCTCCGTTTATGTGGATAAGTCGCAAAACAGCATAAAATTAAGCCTACCCACATGTGTATAGATTGTGTATAGGCTCTTTGTTCCTCTTAGGAAGGATTTTTAATTTTCTCCGCAAGATTATTTACCACTTTATAGAGCTCCTGGTCCACCTTTAATTGCTGCGTAATCTTCTCATGGGCATGGATAACGGTCGTATGATCACGTCCTCCGAAGGCTTCACCGATCTTGGGCAGCGAATAATCTGTCAGTTCACGCGACAAGTACATGGCAATCTGCCTTGGAAAAGCAACAGCCTTCGTGCGTTTCCGCGCTTTGAAATCCTCCATGCGCAAATTGTAGTATTCGCCGACTTTTTGCTGAATATCGTTCATGGTGATCATCTTCGGACGGCTGGATGGAATGATATCCTTCAGCGCTTCCGCCGCCAGATGCGTCGTCACATCCTGATTGGTCAGCGATGAATAGGCTACAACACGAATCAGCGCGCCTTCCAGCTCCCGGATATTCGTATCAATCTGATTGGCGATGTACATCATCGCTTCGTTCGGGATGTCCAGGTTCTCCGCTTTGGCCTTCTTACGCAGAATGGCAATCCGTGTCTCCAGATCCGGAGGCTGAATATCAGTGATCAGACCCCATTCAAACCGGGAACGAAGCCGTTCCTCCAGCGTGGGAATTTCCTTGGGAGGCCGGTCGCTTGAGATGATGATCTGTTTGCGTTCTTCATGAAGTGCATTGAACGTATGGAAAAATTCCTCCTGTGTCGACTCTTTGCCAGCCAGGAATTGGATGTCATCAATCAGCAAAATGTCAACACTGCGGTACTTGTTGCGGAAGCTTTCGCCGCGGTTATCACGGATGGAGTTGATGAATTCATTCGTGAACTTCTCGGAGGAGATGTAAATCACCTTATTGTTGGGGTTATGCTCCAGCACATAGTGGCCGATCGCATGCATCAGGTGGGTCTTCCCGAGACCTACGCCTCCATACAAAAACAGAGGGTTATAGGCTTTGGCCGGCGCTTCGGCTACAGCGAGTGAGGCTGCATGCGCAAAACGGTTGCCGGAACCAATCACGAACGTATCGAAGGTGTATTTGGGATTGAGCAGATGCGTCTGCGCTTCTTCGCGAGAGACGACGGGAGTGGGTGCATTTTGTTGAACAACAGGCTCAGAGGGCTTGTTCTCCTCAATGACAAATCTGACTTCCACTTGCTGTCCGGTAACTTCATATACCGTTGCTCCTACCAATTTGGTATAGCGACTTTCCAGCCATTCTACGGCAAAGGTTGTGGGCGCCGAGATGATAAGAGCCTGGGAATTGAACGTCATGGCCTTGGTGGCCTTGAACCAGGTATCGAAGCTCGGTTTGCTTAATTTGGTTTGAATAATCAATAAAATTTCCTGCCATAATTCGGAAGTATGGCTGTCCACAGACTGTCACTCCTTTAAATCTTCCAAATGTGGCATCAGCCATGAAGTGGAAATGTCGAAGAAAATGGGTTGTTGCTGAATCTTATCCCCAGTATACAAGTTCAAGAGACAAAAAAATATGGATAAACTTGAATTGTTCACAACTTTATCCACAGCTTGTTGATAATTTATTGAACAAACAAATCTATTCACATTCAAAAGTAATACCATCATAGCAAAACGCCCCTTGTTTTTCAATGAGCCACGCTATTTTATCCACAAATTCAATCACTTGTGTATAATTTTTAAGCACACCACTACATATTGTTGATAATTTGTTTACCGTTCGACAGTTTCTGCAATGGACGCGATTTTTTTATACACAGGTTGTGCGCACCTGTGAGCAAACTGCGTTCATAATTAATCACAGGTGGATAACTGTTTAAGCCTGTGGATTATTTTTTGGATTTTTTTCTTTGTGGATAAGCGGTTAAGGATAGAATTGTGAAGGGCAAGGTAAGCTGGGGATAAAATTCCGGCCGATACCCGGAAACGGGGACACCTTTAAAAAGAGGGAGAAGGGACAAGGTTGACTTTTGCCGCAAAAATGTGTTTAAATATATAAAGGTGTTTTCTGTGAGGATATGTCTCCAAATTTAATTGATAATACTTGTAGATACTGTCCCTACTTTAAGGACGGCTTAGTCCGTTTCTGCTAATATGACAGTAATTATGTTCCTGTAAGGGAGGTGCAATACATGAGACCGACGTTCAGACCAAATGTGAGCAAACGCAAGAAGGTGCATGGTTTCCGCAAAAGAATGAGCACGAAAAACGGCCGCAAAGTGCTGGCAGCCCGCCGCTTGAAAGGCAGAAAAGTTTTGAGTGCGTAAGATAGGCCACGTTGGGACCACTGCTGTGGTCCTTTTTTACGCTGAATTTGCAGAATGTATCATTATTTTTATTTCTCTTCTATATATAGCGCAGAACAGGATGACGCTCAGAGAGTGGACAACCAGCCATTACTTCTGCTGCTGCGACAATAAATGAAAGGCTCTGCAGAGGATTTGACGCTACTGCGGGGCTTTTTTTTAAAATATAAGATTTTATATGTTTCACATGATTTCCACATTATTATAGGTAGCACAAGAGTCTATGTTTGTTAGCAGGGTGTCTCCAGGGCCGCAGCGGTAACTGTTTATGGTCTCCCTTGAATGACAATACTAATTAGAAGATGAAATTCCGGAGCCTGGAGAAATTCCGGTATTTGAATAGGAGATTCCCGTGCACAAAAGTTTACGATTACGAAACCGTGCCGACTTCAGCCGCGTATACCGCCATGGGAAGTCATTTGCGAATCATCAGTATGTGGTGTATTGGTTCCCCAAAAGAGAGGTGGAACGGTTCCGGGTGGGCATATCCGTCAGCAAGAAGGTCGGAAATGCTGTAGTCCGCAACCGGATGAGAAGGCTGGTGAAGGAGATTGTGCGTCACCATGAGCCGGAAATTGCCGGCAATCTGGACATCGTGTTCATCGTCAGAAAAGGAGCGCTTTCCAAGGATTACGGCGAGCTGGAGAAAAGCGTGCTGCATGTGCTGCGCAAAGCCAAGCTGCTCAAGGCTTTACGCAAGTAAAAGAGCCTGAAGAGGGCTTGTTTATTTGTATCCATAATTATGTTATGATTTACGGTGCAATGGAATGTTTATGAGAGGGGTTTTGAAGTGTCTCTAATGAAGACTAAGCGAGGAAAAATGTTTCTTCTCCTCGGGTTAATGGTTCTAATGATCGCTGTTCTGTCGGGATGCTCTCCGTCTGCGACGACAGTGACGCACACTACGGAGGATTTGAAAAATGGAGGCTTCTGGCAGAGTAATGTAGTGTATTATTTCGCCATTGCCCTGGATACTTTCGCGAAATGGTTCAATGGCCAATATGGTCTAGCCGTTCTTGTAATGGTTATCATTGTCCGTACGCTGATTCTTCCACTTACGATTAAGCAGGTAAAGAGTTCGCGTGCCATGCAGGCCATCCAGCCGGAACTTGAGAAGATTAAGAAAAAATATAAAGATGAGCCCGAAAAGGTACAGCAGGAAACGATGCGCCTGTTCCAGGAGAATAAGGTCAATCCTATGGCAGGCTGTCTGCCGCTGATTGTGCAAATGCCGATCTTCATCGCCCTATACAACTCGATTTACTACAACCCAGATCTTAGATTACATGACTTCCTGTGGCTGCAGCTCGGCAAACCCGATCACTTGTTCATCCTGCCGGTTCTTGCTGCTGCAACCACCTTCATTCAGACCCGCATGATGACCAAGATGAATCCGGTCCAACAGCAGGGTCCAATGCAGTTCATGATGATGGTCTATCCGGTTCTGATTTTCATCATGTCCTACAATTTCCCGGCTGCTCTGCCTCTGTACTGGGTATACAGCAATATTTACACCATTGTCCAGAACTACTTCTTGTACCGCAACAATGATAAGCACAAAGCAGCACTTGTTGCTGCCAATGCCACGGCCAATGCAGGCAACAGCAAGGCCAAGGATGTTAACCTGACGAAGAGCAAGAACAGCAACTCTAACGCCCGCAAAGATGTAACTCCTACTGCTAAAGCAAACGGAAGCAATGGGAAGAAGGGGGTCAAAAAGTCAAAATGAGCAAAGTCGTCGCGACAGGGAAAACCATTGAAGAAGCTGTAGAACGGGGACTTAATCAGCTTGGAGTTCACAAGGACCGGGTAACGGTCAACGTACTTGAACAGCCGTCAAAAGGATTCCTTGGATTGATCGGTGCGAAGGGAGCCAAGGTGGAATTGACCTTGATCCCGGAAGCCGCACCGGCATCAGCGGCGAGTGCTCCGCTACTGTCTCAGCAGTCAACAAGAGAGAGCAATATAGAGGCGATCAGCGGTGTGCCGCGCCAGGATTCCGGACACCCGGTGGAAGAAGCATACGGTCAGGCCGTTCATTTCATTGTAGATGTCGCCAAGAGCATGGGGCTCGAGGTGGAAGTTGAAATTGTTCATGCCAAGGAATCAACTGTTCTGCAAATTTCCGGTCCGGAGCTTGGGCTGCTGATTGGCAGAAGAGGACAAACTCTCGATGCTTTGCAGTATTTGGCTAATATTGTTGCCAACCGGTATTCCGACAGCTTCATCCGGCTCGTGCTGGATGCGGAGAACTTCCGGGAGCGCCGCAAGAAGACGCTGGAGGAGCTGGCCGACCGTCTGGCCGGGCGTGTGGTGAGGACCCGCAAAGAGGTGGTGCTTGAGCCCATGTCTCCGCAGGAACGCAAGATCATCCATTCCAGACTACAGGATCACCGGCAGGTGAACACCCTTAGCAAGGGTGAAGAACCGAACCGCCGCGTCGTTATCACTTTGAAATAGAACTATATGCCGCAATGACTCCTTGACCTATGCGAGGAGTCATTGTTTTTTAATACCATACCCAGAGGTGAATTACAACATGCTTAGTGACACTATTGCTGCCGTATCGACAGCCTTGGGTGAGGGCGGTATTGCCATCATCCGGGTTAGCGGACCGCAGGCCATCCCCCAAGTAGCTCCCTTGTTCAAAAGCCGTATCCCCCTTACGGAAGCTGACTCTCATACGGTGCATTATGGACATATCGTAAGTCCGCTGGATGGGGAGCAGCTGGAGGAGGTTCTGGTAACGGTCATGAAGGGACCGCGTTCTTTTACAACAGAGGATGTGGTAGAGATCAGCGCCCATGGCGGCGTAATCTCTGTAAGAAGAGTAATGGATCTGCTGCTGCAGCAGGATATCAGATTAGCGGAGCCGGGAGAGTTCACGAAACGTGCTTTTTTGGGCGGGCGGATTGATCTGTCGCAGGCGGAGGCCGTGATTGATCTGATACGTTCCAAGTCGGACCGGGCCTTCTCTGTTGCGCTCAAGCAGGTTAGCGGCTCGTTATCCACACGTATTCATGAGCTTCGGCACACCCTTATTGAGACACTGGCCCATATTGAAGTGAACATTGATTACCCGGAACATGATGTAGAATCTTTAACTGCCGATTTCATCAAAGATAAGAGTCAAGAGGTTATGCAAGGCATAGATAAGCTGCTTCGGACCGCCAATGAAGGAAAGATTCTGCGCGAAGGGATTACGACAGCTATTGTGGGCCGGCCCAATGTAGGGAAGTCTTCACTGCTGAACGCGCTTGCCCGCGACAACAAGGCGATTGTTACCGACATTCCGGGAACAACGCGTGATGTGATAGAAGAGTATGTAACGATTAATAATATCCCGCTGAAGCTGCTGGATACTGCCGGTATCCGTGAGACGATGGATGTGGTGGAGAGAATCGGTGTGGAGCGCTCGAAGGCGGCATTCAGCGATGCGGATCTGATTCTGCTGGTACTAAATGCTAATGAGGAGCTTCATGAGGATGAACTGGCGCTTATGGAACAAATCCACGGTAGACAAGCGCTGGTCATCATGAATAAAATGGACTTACCGCCCCGTCTGGACACGGGAAAGCTGCGCTCCTTTTTCGATGAAGCGAGTATTGTACCAATGTCTGTGCTGGAAGAGGAAGGACTCGACACACTGGAAGAGGCGATCTCCGCACTGTTCTTCGGAGGCAAGCTGGAATCGGGCGATCTGACCTATGTAAGCAATGTAAGGCATATAGCCTTGCTTAAGAAGGCGCATAGATCACTGCAGGATGCCTATGAAGCAGCGCAGATGCTGATTCCTATAGATATGATACAGATTGATGTACGACTGGCCTGGGAGCAGCTTGGGGAGATTATTGGAGATACGGCGGCTGATTCTCTGCTGGACCAGATCTTCTCGCAATTCTGCTTGGGCAAATAATAAGGAGGAACCGTTATGAATTATGATGGAGGCAGCTATGATGTTATCGTCATCGGCGCCGGACATGCCGGCTGCGAAGCGGCTCTGGCTGCTGCACGGATGGGCAGCCGCACACTGATGATCACGATTAACCTGGATATGGTGGCCTTCATGCCCTGTAATCCATCGATTGGCGGACCCGCCAAGGGCCATGTGGTGCGTGAAATCGATGCACTGGGCGGAGAAATGGGCCGCAATATAGATAAGACCTTCATTCAGCTGCGAATGCTTAATACAGGCAAGGGGCCTGCTGTTCACGCTTTGCGTGCACAAGCCGACAAGTTCCTCTATCAGCACGCAATGAAAGAAACGATGGAGAAGACTCCTAATCTGACCCTGCGCCAGGGGATGGTGGAGGAGCTGATCGCCCAAGACGGACGCTGCGCCGGAGTAGTGACGAAGACCGGGACGGTGTATCACAGCAAGACCGTTATTCTGACCACGGGAACCTATCTGCGCGGCAAAGTGATTATGGGTGAGCTGACGTATGAGAGCGGGCCGAATAATCAGCAGCCGTCTATACGGCTGTCCGAGAATCTACGCGAACTGGGGTTCGATTTGGTCCGATTCAAGACAGGAACACCGCCGCGTGTCCACAAGGATTCGATTGATTTCTCCAAGACGGAAATCCAGCCGGGCGATGAGAAGCTGAAATTCTTCTCTTTTGAAACCAAATCCTCGGATAATGAGCAATTGCCGTGCTGGCTGACCTACACCTCTCCGGTTACCCATCAGATCATTAATGATAATCTGCACCGGGCGCCGATGTTCACCGGTATTATTGAAGGAACAGGTCCGCGTTATTGTCCTTCGATTGAAGATAAGGTCGTCCGGTTCAGTGATAAATCACAGCATCAGATCTTCCTGGAGCCGGAAGGTAAAAACACATCGGAATACTATGTACAAGGCCTGTCTACAAGCCTTCCTGAGGATGTTCAGCTGGCGGTCCTGCGGTCTATTCCCGGTATGGAGAAAGTAGAGATGATGCGCAACGGCTATGCCATTGAATATGATGCCATGGTTCCCACGCAGCTCTGGCCTTCTCTGGAAACCAAACGTCTGCCCGGACTATTCACTGCGGGACAAATCAACGGCACCTCCGGTTATGAGGAAGCGGCAGGGCAGGGAATTATTGCAGGCATCAATGCAGCGCGTAAAGTGCAGGAGAAGGAACCGGTGGTACTGGACCGTTCGCAGGGCTATATTGGCGTTCTGATCGATGATCTCGTTACCAAGGGAACGAATGAGCCTTATCGTCTGCTGACTTCCCGTGCGGAATACCGGCTGCTGCTCCGTCATGATAATGCGGATCTCCGCTTGACGCCAATCGGCTATGACATTGGACTGATACCAGAGCAGCGCTATGAAGCCTTCCTTGATAAAAAAGGTCGGGTAGACCGTGAGATTATCCGTTTGCAGGAGACGAAGGTCAAACCGGTTCAGGTGAATGAAGCTCTAGCCGGTTATGGATCTGCACCAATTGTGGACGGAAGTAATCTGCTGACCTTAATGCGCCGCCCTGAGTTAGCCTACAGCTTCGTGGATCTGATCTCTCCTTCCCCGGAAGAACTGGATGAAGAGATGAAGGAGCAGGTAGAGATTCAGATTAAGTATGCCGGCTATATTGAGAAACAGCTCCAACATGTGGAGAAGCTGCAGAAGATGGAGAAGAAGAAGATTCCTGACGACATCAATTATAATGAGATTCATGGACTGGCAATGGAGGCCCGGCAAAAGCTGACCAAAATCGCTCCAATCTCGATAGGCCAGGCTTCCCGCATCGGAGGAGTTACACCGGCAGATATCTCAATTCTGCTGGTTCATCTGGAGCACTATAACCGTGTAACAGCGGCGAAAGGATAATCTATGGATACAACAGTAGCCGAGTTCACCGCCCTGCTCAAGGAGCGAGGGGTTGAACTCTCAATGAAGCAGCTTGAACAATTTGAACTCTATTACCAGGAGCTGGTCTCCTGGAATGAGAAGATGAATCTAACCGGGATCACAGAGCGGGGCCAGGTCTATACCAAGCACTTCTATGATTCTTTATCCTTAGCCTTCTATGTGAATATGCAGGAGACGAAGAGTCTTGCTGATATCGGCTCGGGAGCGGGGTTCCCTGGAATTCCCCTGAAAATATGCTTCCCTCAGCTTAAGCTGACGATTGTGGATTCACTTAGCAAACGGATCACCTTCTTGCAGCATGTCTGTGATCGCCTAGGCTTAACGGATGTACAGCTTATCCACGGCCGGGCAGAGGATGTCGCCAGACAGTTTGTCCACCGCGATGCTTATGATGTGGTCACTGCCCGTGCAGTGGCCCGCTTATCGCTGCTGAATGAATTCTGTCTGCCATTCACCCGCAAGGATGGAATCTTCGCTGCTATGAAAGGGAGCGATCCGACGGAGGAACTGGAAGAGGCCAAGCGCAGCTTCAAGGAACTGCGTGCTGAGCTGCACAAGGTAGAATCCTTTACTCTTCCGGTGGAAGAATCTTCCCGCCACATTATTCTTGTACGTAAGACGGGGGCAACACCGTCCAAGTATCCACGGAATCCCGGCGTACCTGCCAAGTCGCCACTCATCTAATTGTTTCACGTGAAACAACAATTGACTGTCTTCTGTTCTACTGGATCAAGCTCATGCAAAAGTGAGCTTGATCTTTTTATTTTTAAGGAAAGCTACCTCATTTCAAGCTGTATTGCAGGAAAAATAGGTCAGTATGGAGAATAGGATTATTAGCAGAAAAGTGATAGAATAATATAGTAAGTCTTTTAATAGATAGGATTAGAATTATTGCTCGGCCGTCTTACGCTGTACGATAAGCTTTTCGCATGAAAGGTTTAGAGATCGTACTATAACGAAATTAGGTGGTTATGAACGGAATGAAAGAACAATTCACCAAGCTTTTTGGATTTACCGAGCGGAGCAGCGGAGAAGAGATCAAACAAATCCCGGTTCATGAGGTCATCAGCAGTCCGTATCAGCCACGGACCATTTTCGATGATGAGAAGATAGATGAGTTATGTCAGACTATCAAAACTCATGGAGTGATCCAGCCGATCGTTGTGCGTATGCGTGATTCAAAGTATGAGATTATTGCAGGCGAAAGACGCTGGCGGGCGGTTAAAAAGCTGGGCATGGAGACCATTCCGGCGCTTGTGCGCGAATTCAATGATTCACAGGCTGCTTCCATCGCATTGATAGAGAACCTGCAGCGTGAGGGCTTAACTTCTATTGAAGAGGCAATTGCGTATCAGAAGCTGATTGACTTGCATCAATTGACCCAGGAAAGTCTGGCTCAGCGGCTTGGCAAAAGCCAATCTACCATTGCCAACAAAATCCGCTTGCTGAATTTGCCCGAACAGGTCAAGACGGCATTAATGGAAAGAAAAATTACGGAGCGCCATGCACGCTCGCTCTTGTCGCTGGACACTGAGGAGATGCAGCATAAGGTGCTGGCTGAGATTATTTCCAAGGAATTGAATGTAAAACAAACAGAAGCACGTATTGCCTTTTATAAGGCTGTAAGCCAGACTAAAAAATCAAAACGAACCTCCTATACCAAAGATGTTCGTCTCGCTCTTAATACAATTCGCCAATCTATAGATATGGTGACCGGTTCAGGAATGGAGATTAAGACCTCCGAGAATGATCGCGGCGATCATTATGAAATTGTTATCCAAATTCCAAAACGATAAATGGTTACAAAAGCTGAAGGCGGCCCTGAGGTGTTGGCCGCCTTTTCTATGACTAGCTCCGAACGTCTACATCTCCGCAAACGTGATGCCGTAAATCCAGATTATTATGCCGTTAACAGCTAAGAACTACGAGATGATTCTTTCTAAACAATTCGAGGTGAAATAAGTGTCCAAGATTATTGCCATAGCAAATCAAAAAGGTGGGGTCGGTAAAACAACAACCTCTGTAAACCTGGGTGCCAGCATGGCTACTCTGGGGAAGAGAGTGCTGCTTGTTGATATTGATCCGCAAGGCAACACTACGAGCGGCGTTGGCGTCAACAAAGCGGATGTAGAGAATTGCATCTATGATATTCTTATTAATGAAGTGAATCCCCAGGAAACGATACAGGAGACCCGGATTGAGGGCCTGCATATTATTCCGGCAACGATTCAACTGGCAGGGGCAGAGATCGAACTGGTCTCAACCATATCGAGAGAACTGAAGCTGAAAAAGGCACTGAATGCAGTGAAGGCAAATTATGATTACATTATCATAGATTGCCCTCCATCATTAGGGATTCTTACCATTAACTCTCTAACGGCTGCAGATTCAGTGATCATCCCTATACAATGCGAATATTATGCGCTTGAAGGGCTAAGCCAGCTGCTCAATACTGTCAGGCTGGTGCAGAAGAATCTTAACCCTCATCTCAAAATAGAGGGAGTATTGCTGACTATGCTGGATGCCCGGACGAATCTAGGAATTCAGGTCATTGAAGAGGTGAAAAAATATTTCCAGGAAAAGGTATACAGAACGATTATTCCGCGGAATGTGCGCCTCAGTGAAGCTCCTTCACATGGACAGTCGATTATTACCTACGATTCCCGTTCCAAGGGAGCGGAAGTATATTTAGAGTTGGCAAAGGAAGTGATCTCTTATGAGTAAGCGATTGGGGAAAGGCTTGGATGCATTAATACCTTCTCTCTCTATCAATGAAGACGACAAGGTAGTAGAGATCCCGTTGACGCAGCTGAGAGCCAATCCCTATCAGCCGCGCAAGGACTTCAATGAAGAGGCAATCCAGGAGCTTGCAGAATCCATAAGACAGCACGGAGTTATCCAGCCGATCATTGTGCGTAGTGTGTTAAAAGGGTATGAGATTATTGCCGGGGAGCGGAGATTCCGGGCCTCGCAGTATTGCGGTAAAGCTACAATTCCTGCAGTGGTACGTAGCCTAAGTGATCAGCAGGTAATGGAGATTGCCCTGATCGAGAACCTGCAACGTGAGAATCTTAACGCTATGGAAATAGCGGTTGCCTATCAAGGATTGATGGATCAATTCTCGCTGACCCAGGAAGAGCTTTCACTTAAAGTCGGAAAGTCCAGATCGCATATCGCTAACTTTTTGCGGCTGCTTAGCTTGCCGGAAGAAGTGAAAGATTATGTTTCACGTGGAACAATTTCGATGGGACATGCCCGTGCAATTGTTGCCCTGAAAGATCCGGAGATGATCAAACAACTGGCTGCACAATGTGTTGAGCTTCAGTGGAGTGTTAGAGAACTGGAAGAGGTAGTGAAGAATATTGACCGCAAACCTGCTAACGGGATCAAGGCCAAGGTCGTTAAGCGCGATCCTTATATTGATAATGTTGAGGAAGTATTGCGGGAGCGGTTCAAGACAACAGTCAAAATCAAACAAGGTAAGGAAAAAGGGAAAATCGAATTAAACTATTACAGTGCCCAAGACCTGGAGAGATTGCTGGAACTGCTAGGGGACTGATGTGGATATTTGTACCGAAAACATATCCTGAGATATCCTTAATACGGATATGGAGGGATATGTTTTTTAAATCGAAAAAAGGAGGATGGAAGATGGAACGGTTGGTCTATCTCGATCATGCAGCTACTTCATGGCCGAAGCCGCCAGAGGTGGCGGTAGCCATGGTAGAGGCCTTAGAGCAGGCAGGAGCCAATGCCGGGCGGGGCAATCACTCACTCGCTATCGGGACAGGGCGGGTGTTGGTCCGGGCGCGGATGCAGCTGGCAGAGCTATTTGGTATAGCGAATGCCCAGGATATTGCTTTTACTCATAACACAACTATGGGGCTAAATATGGCTATTAAGGGCACACTTCAACCTGGGGATCATGTCGTGTCAACGATGACAGAACATAACTCAGTGCGCAGACCCTTGGAGTATTTGCGCCGGATGATCGGGATTGAAGTCGATTATATTCAGGCGGACCGTGAGGGCCAAATCAATCTTCAGGAGCTTCAGCGATCTCTGCGTCCTAACACCCGGATGGTGATCTGCAATCATAGCTCCAATCTGCTGGGGAGTATTCTGCCGATTGGGGATATCGGTGATGTTGTGAAATCGCATGGGGCTGTATTCCTGGTTGATGCTGCTCAGAGTGCAGGGGCGCTTAATATCGATGTGGCGGCCATGAATATTGATCTGCTGGCATTTCCAGGGCATAAAGGGCTGCTCGGTCCACAAGGGACCGGTGGGCTGTATATCTCTCCTGAGCTGGATCTGGAGCCTCTAATGCATGGGGGAACAGGCAGTCAGTCAGAGAATATTGAGCAGCCAAATGTACGTCCGGATCGTTATGAGGCAGGAACACAGAATGCCGTCGGAATAGCCGGACTGCTGGCTGGTGTGAAGGCGGTTAAGGCTCTGGGAGTAGAACAGATTCATAGGCAGGAATGGAAGCTGACACAGTTATTGATGGAAGGGTTGGCTGCTATTCCGGGCATGCGGATTCTGGGTCCGGCGCCGGGCGCTCCGCGCAGCGGAATTGTGGCTTTTGTCGTAGAGGGACAGGAGTCGGCGCATATTGCCCACCGGCTGGACCGCGAATACCAGATTGCCGTACGTGCAGGGATGCATTGCACACCGTTAGCCCACCAATCTGCGGATACGCTGGATAGCGGAGCAGTGCGGGCAAGTGTGGGAGTGAGTTCCACGGAAGAGGATGTTCAGAGGCTACTGTCAGCCATGGACGATATGTTCGGCGTATCCCGTTCAAGATAACAAATGGATAAGGATTCAGGTGGATTGTACAGGTCGGTGTCGTTGCAGCGAGGGGATTCTTATCTTTATATAAAGGATGATTCAATATGTCGGAATTAAATGAATTGTTAAGCGAGCAATTAGCGGTGTTCATCATGGGCTTTGCCGGGGTAATCTTACTGCTGGCTATTATGCTGATTGTCCAGGGTACCAAACTTCGCAGAATGCGGAGCAGATATGAAGCCATGATGAGCGGAAATGGAATAGAGGATCTGGAGAATCTGCTGGTCAACCTGAAGAATCAGGGGGATATGCTGGAGGAGGCCCAGCAGGAGCAAAAGGCGCTGCTTGAAGCTGCACAAACCAAAATGCGCGGCATGAAGTCTAAGGTGGCGATGAAACGCTATAATGCCTTTGGAGAACGCGGCAATGATCTGAGCTTCTCGCTTGCCATTCTGGATGACAACCATAGCGGAATTGTGCTGAGCAGTCTGCACAACCGCGAGAACTCATATATCTATGCTAAACCGCTTGAAAAGGGAGAGTCCCCGTATCCTCTATCTCCGGAGGAAAAAGAGGTCATTGCTCTCGCGTTGCAGCAGATCTAGAATGCAGGTTCCATTGCTTCAGGGCAGAGTAGAGGCTGGATGAAATAATATCTGACAAGCGCATTACCAGGCTTAATCTGGTGTTCTGCAATACGAAATACTCCATGAATCCTCCCACATTAACGATGCCGGTCAAATGGATATCACCAACTGGAGGAAGCTGTTTGTTGACCCCTGCGCCGGGACGCAGCGGACCTTCAACGACCTGGATGCAGCCGACGCTGGTGGATTGGCCGAGGCAGGCATCAATGGCAATGATGAACGGGTTAGCATGTTTTTGATACACAAGGGTGAGGGTCTCTTCCAGGTTAATGGCATGTACCGGCTCCTCCAACGTTCCATAGAGATGGAACAGCGGGCTGCGAAAGCGGGCCAGTGTCGTGCCGACCAAGGGGCCGAGGGAGTCACCGGTAGAGCGGTCTGTCCCCACGCAGATAATAACAATAGGCGTATCCGGGCGGGTGCGCGAAAAGTGGAACAGCAGACGGTGGGTAATGGCAGAATAGATATTGGGATCAGCATGTGATATTTTTAAACAGGATGGTTCTTGAAGTGGTGGAGCTTTGGAAGAGAAATTCATATAATCGTCCTTTCTGAGGCGGCGACTGCGAATCACGGGGAAAATCAGCTGAATAAGCGGTCTGTCTGCTAGGCTGCTGATTACCAAGGCTTACGTCCGCGAGAGAGTGTTTTGATGATCCTAGTATATGGATGGAAGTGGTTTTTTATACTATGGCCGCAATAGATAGGACCAATAGCCCAGGGGAGGCGTGAAGTGTGGAGGAAGAACTGCTGATAGCCTTTGATTCGACCCAGCAGGCGCTGCGCGCCGAAATGCTGCTTGAATATGCGGAGATTGAAATCGATATCTTCCCTACGCCAAAGGAGATCACCGCCGGCTGTGCGATGTCGATCCAATTCTGCCGGAGTGCGCTGGAACAGGTGCGGGTCATTGTGGCAGAGCAAAGTATAGAGATCCGCGGAATCTATGCCAAAGCTGCTATGGGAGACGGGTATATAGAGGTAGGGGAAGAAGGAGGGGTTCGATGAATAACTGGATACTGGAAACAACTGGCGGAGAAGCCCTCAAGGATGCAGTCCGCTTCAAGGATAGAATATGGGACTGGATAACCAATATGGATATGTGGGCCGCCGTGCTGTTTGCGGGGATACGGATTCTCCTGATCTTCATTCTGACCCGGGTGATTATCAGAGTGGTCTCGGGCGTTATTGACCGTTCCCTGGAGCGGGAGACGAGGGGTAGAATGTTAGCGAACAACCGCCGTTTCTCCACGGTAGGCGGACTGATGAAGAATGTGGTTAGCTTCTTCTGTAACTTCACCATGATTCTGCTGGTTCTGTCGGAGTTCAACTTCGATCTGAAGCCGCTTCTCGCCGGAGCAGGTGTAGTCGGGCTGGCTATAGGGTTCGGCGCACAAAGTTTGGTCAAAGATGTGATTACGGGCTTCTTTATCATTTTTGAGGATCAGTTTGCAGTGGGGGATGTTATCCAGAGCGGAACCTATAAGGGAACAGTAGAGATGATTGGCCTGAGGACGACAAGGCTATTAAGTGCTACGGGCGAGATACACATCATCCCTAACGGCACGATTGTAAATGTCACGAATTATTCGCTGGCGAATGCACTGGCTGTAGTAGATGTTCCGGTCAAAATAGAGCGCGGACTGGAAGCCACCCTGGCACTGATCGGCGAGGCGCTTCAGGGCATCGAGGAGCGGAGCTCCAGTGTCATTGCCTACCCTAATATTCTGGGAATCCAGTCGATGAGCACCTCGGAGTATGTCATCCGTGTAGCGGCGAATTGCCTGCCTAATGCCAGGGATGCTGCCGAGCGGCAGATTCAGAACGATATCAAGCATGCTCTGGAGAAGCAGAGCGCCCTAGAGGCCGCTAAGGCCAAGCAGGAGGCGTGTGAGCAGGCGGAGAGGGAGGCAAGAGAAGCTGAGGCAGCTCGTGAGCAGGAACGCGCAGAGGAAGCCCGTAGAGCCCGTAAGGAGCATGAGGCAAGCCCAAGACGACAGATGGCTGCCGCGCAAGAGGGAGAGAAGGGGGAAGAGTGATGGAACGCAAGGTATTCGGGCTGGGTGATATTGTACAGATGAAGAAGCAGCATCCCTGCGGGACGAACGAGATGGAGATTATTCGTATGGGGATGGATATCCGGATTAAGTGCACCGGCTGTCAGCATAGCGTCCTCATTCCCCGCGCCAAATTCGAGAAGAATCTGAAGAAGGTGCTGCAGTCAGCGGAAAGCGGAGCGGAGAATAATTAAGCTGGCGCAGGAAGGGAAGCGTAGGTTAATTATGCTTGCAATTGTGAGTTCAGCATGATATGATAACTCTTGCTGCGGAGAGGTACCCAAGAGGCCCAAGGGGGCTGACTCGAAATCAGTTAGGCGTGTCACAGCGTGCGTGGGTTCGAATCCCACCCTCTCCGCCACTTCAGCAATTATATACTTAAACTATGAGTCCTCCGTTTTGATACGGGGGCTTTTTTGTGTCTTATTACTTCGGTGCGCAGTCCAGATACAGGCATGCAAAAAGAGAGACCTTCTCAGGTCTCTCTTCCAGAGGCAGTACAGCAATGATGTTCGGAAGTCTCTGTCTATAGCCACTACTGTGATTGGGTATTGAAACCCGTGCTACGATAGCTGCTGAATTCAGAATCCCTGTGATCGTGTTCGTCTGCGACGTTCAACGGAACCACACCTCTCTTTTGTACTGCCTGGGTCTAGTATGTGCGGCCTTCAGGGTTTTATACCTGGCTGTACCAAATTAATGGACGCGGGCCTTCTCGACTTTTTTCCACTTGCGGTTCTGGTTGGTGGTTTCAGGGAAGGTGTCGCCTTTCTCCATCGTGATCTGCTTCGGATTCTGAATCTCGGTGTGGAAGCTCCGCGCTTCGCCTACTTCGGTGTAAATGCCCGGGTTGGGGGCTTTGTCGCCCTTTTCGTATTCCGTTTGTTCGCCCATTGGTGGATATCCCTCCTGTCATAGAATGATGAAGCCGTTATATTGTTGCCCTGGCTAGCAGGGATTACTCTGGGGTTCTTACGGAATCCGGCAACAGTTTTTTCTTGGGTCCAGCATCTGGAACGTATTAATAAAACTTGCAATCCTCTACTCAATTTGGTATATTGATTTGGTGCGAGTCTATGTTTGTGCTCGTTCCTTGCTCCTGACCTGATTAGGGGCCTCAGACCATAAGGAGGTGAAAATTATGCGCAAATATGAAGTCATGTACATTATTCGTCCTGACATTGAACAAGAAGCCGTTCAAGCAGCAGTCGAAAAATTCCAAGGCATCATCTCCAACGGCGGAGAAATTACAAAGCACGACGTACAAGGTAAACGCCGTCTTGCGTATGAGATCAAGAAACATCGTGATGGCGTTTTTGTTTTGGTTAACTTCAGTGCAGAACCTGCAGTAGTTACTGAACTTGAGCGTATCATGAAGATTTCTGACGAAGTAATTCGTTATCTCATTACGAACGACGTTGCCTAAGATATTGACAAGCTTTGTAACGAATCGCGCTATTAAGGAGGGGACCTAATTGTTGAACCGTATCATTCTGATCGGTCGGTTGACCCGTGACCCGGAACTTCGTTATACTCCTGCTGGTGTTGCCGTAACACAGTTTACGCTTGCCGTAGACCGTAACTTTACGGGCCAGAATGGTGAACGTGAAGCGGACTTTATCCCGGTAGTAACCTGGAGACAGCTGGCTGAGACCTGTGCCAATTACTTGCGCAAAGGAAGACTGGCAGCCGTAGAAGGACGCATCCAAGTACGGAATTACGAGAATAACGAAGGCAAACGTGTATACGTTACTGAAGTTATTGCCGATAATGTCCGTTTCCTGGAATCCGCGCAGAGCCGTGAAGGCGGAAATGCATCAAGTGGTGGAAGTATGCCTGAAGAGCCAGCCTTAGGTGGCGGCGGTAACGGTGGGAACAGTGCTCGCGGAAATGGAAATAACAATAATTTCTCGCGTAACAACAATACCCAAGATCCTTTTTCGGGCGATGGAAAACCGATCGATATATCGGACGATGATTTGCCATTTTAATAAGGAAGGACTGAACTGAACATGGCTTTCAAACCAAGAGAAGGTGCGGACAACGACAAAAGACCGGCACGTCGTGGTGGACGCAACAAGCGTAAAAAAGTGTGCTATTTCACTGTGAACAAGATTACTCACATTGATTATAAAGACACTGAGCTTCTTAAGAAGTTCATCAGCGAACGCGGAAAGATTTTGCCGCGTCGTGTAACAGGTACTAGTGCAAAATACCAACGCGCTCTGACTATTGCTGTAAAGCGCTCGCGTCAAATCGCGCTGCTGCCTTACACAACAGAATAGGACGTTTTATGAAGCAGCCGGCTTAGCCGGCTGCTTTTTTTTGGGTTTTAGCTGGAGTCCCAAAGGTGATAAACTGCTTCACTCTCCATTGACAAATAGATTCCAGATGTAGTAAATTACAGATATCCTATAACTAAAGGGGAAATTTTGATGTTGGTGAGCGTTCTTAACTAAGCAATTTCATATCGTTCCGGCTCTTAGCCGCCTAATGCTCTGATTTTTCCAAGGGCATGTCTTGTTAGAGTCTGTCCTGGTGACGTCTCTGACTGAATAGACCGCGGGCTGCTGGAATGAATGATTTAGTTAAGAACACACGCGAAGCGTCATGATGGCCTCTTTATCCGGCTATTGTTCTCTTTGTGATTAACCGTGCTCTTGCAGCACGGTTTTTTCTGTTTTCAGGAGTCTTTCCGTAAGGGGAGCCTTGAAGCTAAAGAGGATAAGTAGCAGCAAAAAGAGGGCGAAGACTGCCGTGGTGGCGGTTCTTTGCCCTCTTTTTGCGTTATGCGCAGTGGATTGGGATAAGAAACATACTTGTATACAAGGAGGAATTCAGCTTGAATCTACAAAGTCTGCACACACTGGAATATGAGACGATTAAGCAGGAATTGCTGCGTCATGCGGTATCTTATGAAGGAAGAAGGTATGTCAGCGAGCTAGAACCGATGGTCTACCTGCCAGCCATACACCGGGCGCTCGAGGAGGCGCAGGAAGCAAAGGAGCTGCTGGAGCGCGGAGCCAGTGTGCCGATTCCCTCGCTGGAAGGCATTGAATGGGTGCTGTCGTTACTCGGGACCGGATACATGTATAATGAGCAGGATTTCACCGCAGTTTCCCAGTTTCTGAACAGCTGCGGACAGCTGAGGAAGTACATGGCCGCCAAGGAGCAGATTGCGCCGCGCATCGCCGCTTACGGGGCATCCCTACAGGAGCTGAACGGGGTCCGTGATGAGATTGAACGTTGTATCCGGCTGGGGGTCATCGATGACCAGGCCAGCAAAGGACTGGAACGGGTACGCAAACGGCTGAAGGCTGCCAAGGAGCGCCTTCACCGGAAGCTGGAGGGCATCATGAACCGCCACAAATCGATTTTGCAGGATAGTCTGGTCAGTATGCGCGGCGGCCGTTATGTCATCCCGGTGAAACGGGAGTATCACAAGCAAATTAAGGGCTCGGTGCTGGACCAGTCCACCAGCGGGCAGACGGTATTCGTGGAGCCGGATGAGGTAGCCTCGCTTCAGGGGGAGATAGAGCTGCTAACTGCCGACGAGGCCCGTGAGGAAGGAATAATCCTGAGTATGCTGACAGGGCTGTTAGAGCAGGAGCAGGCCGCTATTCGGCTTAATATTGAGGTAACGGGCAGTTATGACTTTATTTTTGCCAAAGGGAAATACGCCCGGGTAATGGATGCGGGGCCAGTCGCTCTGAACGAACGCGGTTATCTGAGGATGAATGGCGGCCGGCACCCGCTGCTGAAGGAGATGGTGCCGGTCAGTCTGGAGCTGGGCCAGGGGTATAAATCGCTGATCGTAACCGGGCCGAATACAGGCGGCAAGACGGTTGTGCTCAAAACCTTGGGGCTGCTCGTATTAATGGCACAGTCCGGCCTGCTGATCCCGGTTGATCCCGGCAGCGACTTCCCCGTCTTCACCAATGTAATGAGCGTAATCGGAGACGGACAGAGCCTGACACAGTCCCTGAGTACCTTCTCGGCACAGATGAAGAGTATTGAAGGAATGCTCTATGATGCCGGCAGAGGCGTGCTGCTGCTAATTGATGAGCTGGCAGCGGGCACAGACCCCGGTGAAGGGTTCGCGCTGTCCATCGCGATTCTGGAGGAGCTGAACCGGAAGGGGGCCAATATCGTGGTAACGACCCACTTCAATGAGCTGAAGGCCTTCGCGGCCGCGACGTCAGGCTTCGAGAATGCGCGCATGGAGTTCGATAAGAATACTCTGCAGCCGCTGTATCAGCTGACGATTGGCGAGGCGGGCGAGAGCTATGCGCTACAGATCGCCGAGAAGCTGGGTATTGTCCATTCCGTCATTGAGCGGGCGAAACAGCTCGTTACAGAGCAGCAAGGGCACAGAGGCGGCCACAGCCCTTGGAAGGACGCTATCAGAGCTGCACAGAGGGCTAAAGCTGCAGAAGCTGGAATACCCCCAAGAGCGGACAGAACAGCTACTGGAGAGCATGGACATGGAAATGGAAAGGATGCAGTACAGGAGGAGAATGTTCGGAAACCTGAATTTGAGGTAGGGGATGCCGTCTATGTCAGCTCGCTAGGGCGCACGGGAATTGTCTATGAGAGGAAGGACAGCCGGGGGAGGGTCGGAGTGATGATTCAGCAGCAGAAGCTGAGCATTAACCATAAGCGGCTGAAGCCTTATCTGTCCAAGGAGGAGCTGTACCCGGAGGATTATGATTTTGATATTATTTTTGAGAGCAAGGAGACCCGGAAGAAGCGTAAGCTGATGCGGAAAAAGCATGTGGAGGGCCTGAGCATCATCCATCCCGGGGAGGAAAAATAAGACACTGCTGTACCTGGAGTCTGCCCGTCAGGGCAGGCTTTTTTCAATAAAGGAAGGGTTCTTGGCTGACCCAAAATAAATTAAAGACTTCACTTTACAGTGAATATTGTATATTCTCTATAATGTGGAATAATGAATTGTCCACAATCTGCATAATAGGCATTACAGTAAAATCTAGTGTAGAAACCGCTTACATTACTGTGTGGTCCAACCCGGGAGGGAAGAAATATATGTCAAACCGACTCATCGGCAGACTGATGCTACCGCTTGCGCTCTTGGTGGCATTGTCGGCATGCAATGGGCCAAGCCCGGCCGTCAAGAATGTTGTGGCGCGCCTTAGCCAAACAGCCGATGAACCCATTACAGGCGGAACTGTGACCTTTGGTTACCCGTCCACTTTTCAAGGTATCTTTGAACCAGCCTTCTTCGAAGGGGAAGATGATGCCAATGTGCTTGAGTTCACCACTGAGGGCATGTTTACCGTGAAGGATGATTTGTCTACGGCTCCTAATATCGCCAGCTGGCAGGAGTCTGAGGATCATACGGTGTTCACATTCACCATTAAGCCGGGGGTACGCTGGCATAACGGGGATGAGCTGACTGTAGAGGATTGGAAATTTGCCCTGGAGACTATCGCCAGCCCGGAGTATACGGGTTCCAGATACTATAGTGTTGAGATGATTAAGGGCGCTGAAGCATATCACCAGGGCCAGGCGAAGGAAATTACGGGGCTTAAGGTGATGGACCCTTATACGCTGCGCATTACAATGAATTCAGCACGGGTGAACGTGATTGATAATCTGTGGGCCTACCCGATGAACAAGCGATACTTCGAGGGAGTGGCAGTCAAGGACATGATGGACAGCGATCAGGTGCGCAAGCGGCCGATTGGTACCGGTCCGTTCATGGTAACCGGCATTGTGCCGGGCCAGACGGTGGAAATGAAACGGTTCGATAATTATTACAAGGGCGAGGCGCTTCTGGACGGGATTACGTACAAAGCGATTGACAACAAAGATATCACCGCTCTGCTTGAAGCAGGAACTGTGGATATGGCCACTTTGCCGCGTGATGCCTATGAGGCCGCAGGCCAACTGGACAATGTTCAGATTATGGTCACACCTGGACTGTCGTTTGAATATATCGGCTTTAAGTTTGGACACTGGGATGAGGCCAGCGGCCAGGTGGTAATGGATAATCCCAAGTTCCAGGAAAAACGTCTGCGTAAGGCGATGTATTATGCGCTTGACCGGCAAGGGATCATTGATCAATATTCCTATGGCCTGGGGACGCTTATTGAGACGCCCGTCCCTAGCTCCAGCTGGGCCAAGATAGCGGACGAGGAGATTGACACCTATCCCTATCTTCCAGAGAAGGCTAAGCAGCTGCTGGATGAGGCCGGATATCGGGATAAGGACGGGGACGGACTCCGCGAAGATCCCGGCGGCAAAAAGTTCGTTATTCATTATGATGCGATGAGCGGCAGTAAAACGGCCGAGGCGCGCACGGCAGCCATTCTCCAGAATTGGCGTGATGTGGGGCTGGATGTGCGGCTTAGCGGAGGAAGCCTGAAGGAGCTGAATGCCTTCTATGAAGCGGTGGAGTCAGACGATCCGGCAGTGGAGCTGTTCAACGGCGTATGGGGACTGGCCAGTGACCCTGATCCTTCGGGCTTATGGCGCGCTACCGATTCATGGAATTATCCCCGGTGGACCTCGAAGCGCAGTGAGGACCTGATCCGGGACGGAGTCAGCCTGAAGGCCTATGACAGGGACTTCCGCAAAGAGATCTATTATGAATGGCAGAAGCTGATCAATGATGAGGTTCCGATGATCTTTTTCGCAGAACGGTCGAATATTACTGCGGTGAATAAGCGGCTGCAGGGGATAACGATGAACACCTTAAGCAATATCATCGATCCGCAGAGCTGGTGGATTAAGGATACTGAATAGGCTAGGGAAGATGGTCTGATCTGCTGCGTAGAGCGGCTGTACAGACTGTCTTTTTTTATTTTTCTGCCTCAAAAAGAATCAAAACGGTGTTTGCTGCGTCATATACTTTATGGAATATTAGTGGCATGGATGCTGATGTTGTCGTTATTTGTTGTTTCTTTTTAGTTGTGAAGTGATTACAATAGAAATATTGTTTATGTGTCAAAGCCGTTTTCCAGGTTTATTCTACAATTAGAACGACCCGAATCCCGGAAAGGGGGAATAATACAATCTGAAGCAGGGCGGCGCATAGCAGCAAGAACAGCCCACCCATGACTGCCCTGGAAGCCCAGGCGGCCATTGTAAATAGATTACAGCAATGATATGTACATTCCACCATAAAGAAGGAATTAATAATGATGAATAAGATTAAAAAAATAAAGAAAAGATACATTGCGCTTATTCTGGTACTGGTGATTGCCGCCGGAGCGTTTCTGTTCCAGAAGCCGCTTGCTGTGCTGGCCTTTGACCTCTTTTTATCCGATCAGGTAGAGAAGAAGCTGACGGATGCATCCTATGTGCCTCTGGAGAATAACACCAGCAAGACACCAACTTCCGTTAAGGCTGAACCCGTGGCACTCAAAAACGATCCGTTCTCTCTGATGCTATTGGGTACAGATCAGCGGAAGAATGAAACCGCACGCTCCGATACCATGATGTATGCGGTGATCCGGCCGGAGGATTACAAGATTCTGCTGATCTCCATTCCCCGGGATACCTACACGGAAATCATCGGACATAACGGTGACAAGAAGGATAAGATCACACATGCTTACGCGTTCGGCGGCCAGCAAATGTCCAAGGATACGCTCGAAGCGCTGCTCGGCCACGATATTCAGTATTATGCCACTATTAACTTCCAAGGGTTGAAGGATGCCGTAGATGCCATTGGCGGAGTTCCGCTTCCGATCAAGAAGGATATTGTCAACAAAGGTGCTGACCATGAGAAATTCACGATCAAAGCCAATAAGTCGAATTACAGCGGGCAAGAGGCGCTCAACTATACGCGCTACCGTGAGGACAGCGACTTCAACCGGACGAAACGTCAACAGGTCTTTATTGATGTCGTAGCGAATAAAATGTTATCGATCAGCCAAATTGGCAATATCCCCGAGCTGCTGGACATTATGGGGGAGAATTTCAAAACGGATATTCAGCCCTCCATGATCATCAGTCTCGCCAAGAAGTTCATGGGCGGCAAGGATATGGATATCTCCAGCTTCACGGTGATGGGTGAAGGCAAGCGCATCGGCGGTGTCTACTACGATATTGTGAATGAAGAGGATCTGAACAAAGCCAAGGTACTGATTGACAACTGGATGAGTGCCAGTACACCGGTTGACCAGCTTATCGAACCAGGCAAGGCAGTGAACGCGCTGGAGCCTTCGGCTACACCCGCAGCACAATAAGGATTAGACCGGCCAGTCTTGCCGTTATAAAAACAGCAGCCATTCCCACAGGTTAATGGCTGCTGTTTACTGTCTTCATGCTATAATGGAATGGAACTAATTGTGCGTGCAGGCGTATAAGTACGGTGGGCTTTAGTGTGCAAGGAAGGTAGAGTAACATTCCTTCGGAATTCTTTGAGGAGGATCACGAGATGAATATTGCGTTTTTTTTACTTCCGAAGCAGGAGGTTGCATGCGTTACCATGGATTCGACGCTGCGCCAGACCCTGGAACGGATGGAGTTTCACCGCTATACCGCAGTACCGATCCTGATCCGGAACGGGGAATATGCCGGAACGGTTACAGAAGGTGATTTGCTCTGGTACATGAAGGAGTCGGGCGGCGCGGTCACTTTTGAGAATGCTTCCAAATTTCTGCTCAAGGATGTACCGCTGCGGATGAACAATCTGGCGGTCTCAATTGATGCGGATATGGAGGATCTGATTAATCTGGCCAAGGTGCAGAATTTTGTTCCGGTGGTCGATGACATGAAGCGGTTCATTGGTATTGTACGACGGAGCCAGATTATTGAATACTGCGAGAAGTTTGTCTCAAGGCAATCGCTCGAATCGTTATAAGGGGACCAGGGCCTGTATTTCCGGCGAAACGGAATGCGGGCCTTTTTTGAAAGAATGAAGGCTATATTCAGGGGTGGCAGGCGTCCGTGTGGCTCGGAAATTTTTATGCTATAATGGAGAATAATGCTTTTTGCCGGAGGTAGAGAGACAGTGCCCAATGTGCCGAAGGATCTGGATGTGGCCAAACGTGCCAAGGTAATTGAGTGGTTAAAGACGGAAGTAATTGATCAAGTCTCAAGGTTATTCAAAGCGCTGTGGGAAGGCAGTACCGCGCGTGTCGGCGACAGTCTGGCCAGTCTGATTATGAGTTCGTACATCTTGGGGCGCAGACTGGGCATCCCTTATCGCGAGCTGGATGATTTACTGCTGGAGAAGCTGAGAAAGCACAGGCAGGAAGGCCATCAGCTGGAAGAATGGTACCAGGATATATCTGCATTAGAAGAACATATGCGTAAGAGGTGAATACTGTTGAAATTTCGCTGGACATCTGTGGCTTGGAGCATAGCTTATCTGTTGCTGCTGTTATCCCTGTCAACCCCGCTATTGCTTATTACAACATTCTTTATGATTATTCCGGCCATAGTGCTCTTCACGACCCTTAACACCAAGCAGTTCATTCTGCATCTGTTACCGGTTCTGCTGATTGTGGGCCTGATTACCCCGATGTATATCCTGATTGCGGCCTATTTCCTGATCCCGGCGCTTGTGATGGGACGATGGTACAAGAAGCGTGCTTCAGCGATCTCTACACTGATTGCCGGCATGGTCGCTATACTAGCCGAATTCCTGCTGATTCTGCTAATCAGTACGGCGTTCCTTAAGTTTAATTTATACGACTATGTCTACGATGTCCTGCGGACTTATACGGAGTGGCTGACAAGTATGGGGGCAAGCAATCCGCTGCTGTCCGAGATCGCTATCTCCTCCGATCAGATTGGACAGATGAGCTGGCTGACGATTCAGGCGATTCCGATGACGCTGATCCTCAGTGCCTTCGTGATTGCTGTCATCACCCATTCGATTGTCCGCCCTATTCTGAACAGTATGGGATATGCGGTACCCAAGCTGAAGCCGGCGCGGGAATGGAGACTGGCCAAATCCTTCATCTGGTATTATCTGCTTGGCGTAGTAATCAGCCTGTTGTTCGGCGCTGCAGACAGCGGCTTCATGCTGATGGTCTCGGCCAATCTGCTGCCGCTGCTGCAGATTGCGTTCAAGATCCAGACCGTCGGCTTCCTCTTCTTCCTGGTGCATGAACGGAAGTGGAGCAAGATCATTGCCCTTCTGCTGGCGATACCTGTAATTGCTCTGCCGGGATTCTGGATTATTGGTGTGGTGGACCTGGCGTTTCCGCTGCGGGAGCTTGTCAAGAAATCGAAACGATAGGGTGAGAGCTCATGCCAAAATTTCTGCAAAGACGCTGGCACGGCTACCATACCGTGTGGGCGTTCTTACTGCTGCTGGTCCTGATTATAGTAGTCAGTGTCTATAACTGGGTCCTCGGTGTTGCCAGCCTCTTCCTGGCCGGCACATTGTGTTTCACCATGCTGCAGGCCGAGCTGTCGTTCCGCCGCAACCTTGTAGATTATATCAACGGTCTGTCCTTCCGCATCAAGCGGGTGGAGGGGGAGGCCGTAAGCATGCTTCCGCTCGGAATCATCCTGTACAGTGAGGACCGTGCGGTGGAATGGCATAACCGGAATGCCGGCCAGATCTTCTCCCGCAAGTCTCTTGTTGGTGAAGGTATGCAGGAGCTGATGCCGGAGGTGATGGCTTCGCTGCAGAATTTGCCGTCCAAGCGGGAACCGGTTAAGGAAGGTGTCCTGAAGGAACACCGCCATGAACTCACGGTCGATGACCGTTACTATGAGGTCGTGGTGATTCCAAGCGAACGCCTGCTGTATTTATTCGATATTACCGAGCTTGTTGTGCTGCGTGAGCGGTATGAGGAAGAGAAGCTGGCAATCGGAATTGTCATGATGGATAATCTGGACGAAGCCGCCCAGGGTATGGATGATCAGCAGCGCACTTCGCTGATTGCCAAGGTAGCCAGCGAGATTACTGAGTGGAGCAAGCAGTTCGAGGTCTATCTGCGCCGGTTGTCTTCCGAGCGGTATCTCATGCTGCTGAATCACCGCAGCCTTCAGGCCCTGGAGGAGAGCAGGTTCGTGGTGCTTGACGAGGTCCGCGAGATGACAGCCGATCTCAAGGTGCCGATGACGCTGAGTATAGGCCTTGCCTACGGCTCGGAATCGGCCAGCGAGCTGGGGGCGCTTGCCCAGTCGAGTCTGGACATGGCGCTCGGCAGAGGCGGGGACCAGGCCGCTGTGAAGGCGGGCCAGCGGCTCTCCTTCTACGGTGGCAAGAGCAATGCCGCAGAGAAACGCACCCGCGTCCGGGCGCGCGTGATCGCCCATGCCCTGCGGGATCTGATGCAGGAGAGCGACCGGGTGCTGATTATGGGGCACCGGATACCGGATATCGATGCGGTGGGAGCGGCGATCGGCTTGCTCAAGGCGGCGCAGATGTACAATGTGGAAGCCAGCATTGTGATGGAGACGCCGAATCCTTCGATTACCCGGATGATGGAGGAGATCCGCAAGGATGAGCCGCTCTACAAAACCTTCATCACGACAGAGCAGGCTCTCCAGGTGATGACGGAGCATACGCTGCTGATTGTTGTAGACACACACAAGGCCTCCATGACTATGGAGCCGAGACTGGTGCAGTATGCCAGCCGGATTGTAGTGGTAGACCATCACCGCCGGGGTGAAGAGTTCATTAATGACGCAGTGCTCGTGTATCTGGAGCCGTATGCTTCATCAACCTGTGAGCTGGTGACGGAGCTGCTGCAGTATATTCACGACAAGATTAAGCTCAGCCCGCTGGAAGCCACGATGCTGCTGGCCGGAATCACGGTCGATACGAAGCATTTCGCGCTGCACACAGGGTCGCGGACTTTCGAGGCCGCCGGGTTCCTGCGCCGGGTCGGGGCGGATACAATTCTGATCCAGCGTATGCTGAAGGAGGATCTGCAGGAGTACATCTCGAAGGCGGAGATCATCAAGCATGCGCGTATGGTGTATGACCAAATAGCGCTGGTGGTTACACAGTCCGGGATGAAGATCCCGCAGCTGCTGATCGCCCAGACGGCGGATACGCTGCTGGGGATGACGAATGTGGTCGCGTCCTTCGTCATCAGTGAGCGTCCTGACGGCCTGATTGGCATCAGCGCCCGTTCCCTGGGACGAATGAATGTACAGGTAGTGATGGAGAAGCTGGGCGGCGGCGGACATCTGTCTAACGCGGCTGTACAGCTTGAAGGAACAACGAAAGAAGCGGAAGCCAGGCTGCTCGCAGTGCTGGC
This sequence comes from Paenibacillus sp. FSL H8-0332, assembly GCF_037963835.1. NCBI lineage: Bacteria > Bacillati > Bacillota > Bacilli > Caryophanales > Paenibacillaceae > Paenibacillus > Paenibacillus sp. FSL H8-0332. The sequence continues at coordinate 7,149,478 of NZ_CP150145.1, read as the reverse complement.
CGAAATTGAAGCGAAAGAGGGGTTATTTGAATGAAGGTCATATTCTTGAAGGATGTTAAGGGGCAGGGCAAGAAGGGTCAGGTTAAAGAGGTATCGGAAGGCTATGCAGCCAATTTCCTGCTGCCGCGCGGGCTGGTTCGTCCGGCTACAGACGGCAATGTGAAGACACTGGAGAACCAGGCGGCAGCCGAACAGCGCCGCAAGGACCAGGAGAAGGAGGAAGCGGTACAGCTGGGCAAGAAGCTGGATGAGCTGACCCTGACTCTGAAGGCAAAAGCAGGTGAAGGCGGCCGTCTGTTCGGCGCGATCACCAGCAAGCAGATCGGCGAGACACTGGCAGCCTCGCAGGGAATCGTAATCGACAAGCGCAAAATTGAGTTGAGCGATTCGATCCGCCATGTAGGCACGTTCCAGGTAACGGTAAAGCTGCATACTGAAGTAAAGGCTAACCTCACGGTTCAGGTAACGGAGGAGTAAGATGGGTGGAGATCTCTTTTTCGATCGGGTTCCCCCGCAGAATCTGGAGGCAGAACAGGCCGTACTGGGTGCAGTTCTACTGTCGGATGAGGCGCTAATTACCGCGATGGAGCGGGTGAATACCGAAGACTTCTACGACAAACCGCATCAGATGATATTTGAGGCGATGGTGCAGCTCGGAGAAGAGAGCCAGCCGATTGATCTGATTACATTGACATCCCGGCTCCAGGATAAAGGGGAGCTTGAGGATATCGGCGGCGTCAGCTATCTGGCTAAGCTGGCGCATGCGGTGCCGACTGCGGCCAACGTCGAATATTATGCCCAGATTATTGAAGAGAAGGCGATGCTGCGGCGGCTGATCCGCACAGCAACGCAGATTGTCAGCGAAGGCTATACCGGCGGCGAAGATGTAGGCATTATGCTGAGTGACGCCGAACGGCGAATCCTGGAGATCTCGAACCGCCGCAGCGGCAGCGGGTTCATCGCCATCCGCGATGTGCTGATGCAGGTATTCGACCGGGTAGAGCTGCTCCATCAGAATAAGGGTGGAACCTCGGGGATTCCAAGCGGCTTCGTGGATCTTGACCACATGACGAACGGTTTCCAGCGCAATGACTTAATTATTGTGGCGGCCCGTCCTTCCGTCGGGAAGACGGCCTTCGCTCTGAATATCGCCCAGAATGTGGCGGTCCGGGCGAAGGAGACGGTAGCCATCTTCAGTCTGGAAATGTCGGCGCCCCAGCTGGTTCAGCGTATGATCTGCGCGGAGGCCAATCTGGATGCCAATATTATGCGTACCGGTGATTTCAAAAGCGATGATGACTGGTCTAAGCTCACGATGGGTATCCAGTCGCTGTCCGAGTCCGAAATCTACATTGACGACACTCCCGGCATTACGGTTACCGATATCCGGGCGAAATGCCGCCGGCTGAAGAAGGAAAAAGGGCTCGGAATGATTGTCATCGATTACCTGCAGCTCATTCAGGGCCGGGGCAAGGCTGGCGAGAACCGCCAGCAGGAGGTATCGGAAATCTCCCGTACCCTGAAGCAGATCGCCCGTGAGCTTGACGTTCCCGTCATTGCCCTGTCCCAGCTCAGCCGCGGTGTGGAGCAGCGTCAGGACAAACGGCCGATGATGAGTGACCTTCGTGAATCAGGCTCCATCGAGCAGGATGCCGATATTGTAGCGTTCCTGTACCGTGATGATTATTACAATCAGGATACCGAGAAGAAGAATATTATCGAAATTATTATCGCCAAGCAGCGTAACGGTCCGGTGGGGACGGTGGAGCTTGTGTTCCTTAAGAACTTTAACAAGTTCGTTAACTACGAGCGGGCCCAGGCAGAACCCTTCGCGGGTTAGGCAAATTTCGCACAATACACGAACGATCGCACATTTCAGTCTGTGATCGTTCGTTTTTATTTGACTTTAAAAAGTGCCGCTGTTACACTGATTATTGTGCTTTGGCGGCCTGACCGCCTGGTATCCGGAGGGCTGCGTACAGGATGAAGCGCGTACAAAGCTCCTATGATAAACGGAAAAATAATGGTGCTTGCTAGCACCTACGGAGGAATGAACATGTCAACGGTAGTCGTCGTGGGAACACAATGGGGAGACGAAGGCAAAGGGAAGATCACGGATTTTCTGGCGGAAAGTGCAGATGTGGTCGCCCGGTATCAAGGGGGGAACAATGCCGGTCACACGATTCTGATTGACGGAAAGAAGTTCAAGCTGAGCTTGATTCCATCTGGTGTATTTTATAAAGAGAAGACTTGTGTTATCGGCAACGGAATGGTTATCAACCCGGAAGCGCTGATCCAAGAAATTAATTATATTCATGACAATGGCTTTGATACGAAGAACCTGGTAATCAGCGATCGTGCGCATGTCATTATGCCTTATCATATGGTGCTGGATGCACTTGAGGAAGACCGCAAAGGCCCGAACAAAATCGGTACAACACGCAAGGGGATTGGCCCGTGCTACATGGATAAGGCTGCCCGTAACGGCATCCGGATTGCCGATCTGATGGACGCTGAGGAATTCGAGCTGAGACTTCGTCCGCTGATGGAAGAGAAGAATCAGGTGATCACTCAGGTATACGGCGCAGAGCCGCTGAATGTGGAAGAGATTCTGACCAAATATCTGGAGTATGCAGAAGTGCTGCGCGGCTATGTAACCGATACTTCGGTGGTGCTGAATGATGCGATTGATGCGGATTGCCGTGTACTGTTCGAAGGCGCGCAGGGCGTAATGCTTGATATCGACCAGGGAACTTATCCGTTCGTTACTTCATCGAATCCGTCGGCTGGCGGCGTCTGCATCGGCTCGGGCGTTGGCCCGTCCAAGATCAAGCAGGTTATCGGTGTGGCGAAGTCGTATACCACCCGTGTCGGCGACGGCCCGTTCCCTACCGAGCTGAACGATGCTACCGGTGATTATATCCGTGAGACCGGGCATGAGTACGGTACGGTAACCGGACGCGCCCGCCGCGTAGGCTGGTTCGACAGTGTGGTTGTGCGTCATGCCCGCCGCGTCAGCGGAATTACCGGCCTGTCGCTGAACTCGCTGGACGTATTGAGCGGCCTTGAGACTGTGAAGATCTGCACCGGCTACAAGTTCCGTGGAGATATTATCACACATTACCCGGCGAGCCTGAAAATGCTGGCAGAATGTGAAGCGGTCTACGAGGAGCTTCCAGGCTGGAGTGAGGACATCACTTCGGCGAAGACACTGGAGGATCTGCCGGCCAACACACGCAAATATGTGGAACGTGTATCAGAGCTGACGGGTATTCCGATCTCGATCTTCTCCGTGGGCCGTAACCGTGAACAGACCAATCAAGTGCTGCCAATCTATATCTAGACTGGGCAGAACTGAATAGATACGTATAGGAGCAGGGGCCTCGGTGAGGCTCCTGTTTCTGTATGTCTGGATGATTTTTCAGCAGGTGAATAGCTTTTCTGTGCTTCAGGGACGTTTCCCGGGCGTTGTTCTAGTCAATACTGTGAGAATGGGATCATAGCGAACTGATTCTTTAGAGATTGAATAGAGCAGGGTGTAGGGGAGTGATGATGGTGAAAATAGTGAAGCGAGCACTTAGCGTCTGCCTGATTGTGGTGCTGGCCAGCGGACTGTCTATGTTGACAACGGCTTATGTGGTGAATACGTATATCCAGTCGGTGCTGGCCAGCTTCGATATCAAACTGGATGGGCCGGGACCGGGAATCGGCGGCTTCGTGAAGAGTATGACAGGAATGGGCGGCAGCGGGGCTACCTCCAAGGAGAACTCCAAAGCGGCATCAAGCGAGCCTAAGAACTCCACCAAGGAGGCGGATTCGAGCAAGGTCGACGGGGAGAAGAAGGATAGCAGTGGCGGGAAATCCGGCAATATTCAAGAGAAACCGGTGGATGAGACAGTGCCGGATAATGCGCTGCCTGTGATGGGACAAGCCGCTGCGGGAGAAGAACAAAGTGTGCGTGGGCAGGACCAGAACCTGGTGATGACTCCGGAGGCTATGAACGAGTTGAAGGAGAATCTTCCTGCTAATGAGAAATCCAATATTTTCAATATTCTGATGAACAAGCTTCCCCAGGAGGAAATGATCAAGATCTCCGCTGCCCTGGAGGGCGGCTTGACAGAGAGCGAAGTAACGGAACTGCAGGGAATCATTGAGAAATATGTAGATAAGGATGAATATAAGGCGCTGATGAAAATGCTTACACCGGACAGCCAGGGAACAAATCAGAATTAATAATTGTCACTTTTTGGACACGACATCGCCGTTTAAAACGCATATTATGGGAATAAACCCGCGAATTTCGCGGGTTTTGCTGTGGGATCAAAGTTGAAATTTTTCTTCAGGCTATGGTACAGTAAAAAAGGACTAATAAGGGTTAATATTTTGTAACCTTTTCCGTCTGCGTCATACAGTCATATTCTTAGTCATGCAAATCAACGCGCGAAGTATATAAATTCTTGTTTTTACAGCTGAAAGGGAGAGTTTCATGAAAGGATTTAAGTTTATGCGCCGGATGGGGAACCTACGGGACCGCGTAGAAGCCTCCGCAGGATCTGGTGCAGCAGGTGAACAAGGCAAGGATGCAATAACAACGGGTGAACCCCGCGTCTTTCAACCGGAGATGAAATCCCGGCGTCGCCGGCGTTCATGGCTGCTGGCTTCAGCCGGTCTGATTCTTCTGACCACCTTCCTGGTAGGGGCACAGAAGAGGCAGGTAACAGCGAATACCGTCACCTATTACAAAGTGCTGGTGAACGGCGAGGAGATTGGAGCACTGAACCAGCAAGCAGATTTGAACAAGCTGTTTGAGGAGAAGAGACGGGAATATCAGCTCAAGTATCCTGACTCTGTAATGGTACTGCAAACCGGGGGCATCACTACCGAGGCCCAGCGGGCTTACAAGCCGGAGGTTAACAGCGAAGCTACACTGGACAAGCTGGATGGTATGCTCAAAGCATATGCCGTAGGCGTACAACTGGCTGTAGACGGGGAACCGCTCGGGATCGTGAAGGATCAGGAGACGGCAGCGGCGGTGCTTCAGGCTGTCAAGGCGCATTATGCTCCGCAGAATGCTGTAGCTTCGGGAGCGAAGCTGAAGAAAACGGCTGCCAAGGCTGGAGCAGCTGGTTCAGCCGCCAATGATCAGGTGGAGTCGGTCAAGATTCGGGAAGAAGTTAACATCGTGCCGGTGAAGGCAGATCCTAATAAGGTACTTAGTGTAGAAGAAGCAGTGAAGGTACTGACTGAAGGCAGGGAGGCGCCTCTGCGCTATGCTGTTCAGGAAGGCGACACCGTCTCCGCCATCGCTTCCCGGTTCAACATCACCCAGGCTGAGATCTTCGGCAATAATCCCGGAGTGAAGGAGCTTAGCCTGCAGATTGGGGATCAATTGCAGCTAACGGTGCCACAGCCTGACCTGACGGTAGTGACCGTAGAACAGGTAACTGAAGAGGTGGTCACGGAGCCTGAGGTTATCATCCGCAAGAGCGACCAGCTGCCGGCAGGCAAGCGGAAGGTAGTCCGCCCCGGACAAACCGGGCTCAAAACGATGCAGTACAGGCTGACCAAGGAGAACGGACAGGTGGTTCAGGAGGAGTGGCTGGGTCAGAGCGTCGTGAAGGCTGCTCTGCCTGAAGTGGTCTATTCCGGCACCAAGGTTGTAGGTGAAGGCACAGGAATGTTCGCCTGGCCGGTTAGCGGAGCGATGATCTCCAGCAGCTACGGCGAGCGTTGGGGACGAGCACACAAAGGAGTCGATCTGGTATCGGGCAACCGCACGATCAAGGCTGCGGATGCTGGGACGGTAAGCTTCGCCGGCGTCCAGAACGGTTACGGCAATGTGGTGATCGTTAACCATAACAACGGATACGTTACGTACTATGGGCATTTAAGCAGCATCTCGGTCTCCGCCGGACAGAAGCTGGGTCAGGGCAGCTCCATCGGCATTATGGGCAGCACCGGGCGCTCGACGGGGACGCACCTGCATTTCGAGATCCGCAAGAACGGGACTGCTATCAATCCGATGAAATTCCTGAAATAATGAGTAACAGCTAAGCTTCCATTCTATAATTCTTCTCCGCCGTCCGGATCATTTCGGGCGGTTTTTATTTCTCTTTGAACTGGTACCTTATTTAGATGTGACGTCAAGGCAGGTATGTTAAAATAAAGGAATCAGGGTTTTGAGTATCGTTTAGAAAGGTGAAGCTGAGCATATGCAAATGGGAACGATTCTGGTAGTGGATGATGAACAACCTATTGCTGATATATTGAAATTCAATTTGGAAAAAGAGGGTTACGAGGTCATCTGCGCTTTTGACGGCAACAGCGCGGTGGAGCTGGCTCTGTCCAAACGCCCCGATTTGATGCTGCTGGATTTGATGCTGCCCGGCAAGGACGGAATGGATGTCTGCCGTGAGGTACGCGCTGCCCATCTGGATATTCCCATCATCATGCTTACTGCGAAGGATGGAGAGATCGATAAAGTGCTGGGTCTGGAGCTTGGTGCGGATGATTATGTGACCAAGCCGTTCAGTACCCGTGAGCTGCTGGCCAGGGTTAAGGCCCAAATGCGTCGCCAGCATAAGCCATCCCCATCGGAAGCTCCGAGTGATGCGGTGGAGAGCAAGCAGGGGGTCTATCATTTCGGATTATTCATTGATACGGATATGTATATGGTCTACAAGGATAGTGAGCCGCTGGATCTGACGCATCGTGAATATGAGCTGCTCTATTATATGATCCGCCATGCGGGCAAGGTAATGACCCGGGAGCATCTGCTGCAGGCTGTGTGGGGGTTCGAATATTTCGGCGATGTGCGGACGGTGGATGTGACCATCCGCCGGCTCAGAGAAAAAATTGAGGAGAATCCCAGCAAGCCGGAGTATATTCATACCCGGCGCGGACTCGGTTATTTGATGCATAGCCCCAAAAACGGAGGGTTGTAATGAAGGCACTGTCCTTTTTCCGGACGATTCAGGCCAGGCTTATCGTGATTTACGTGCTGCTGATTCTGATTGCGATGCAGCTGATCGGCGTATACTTTGTCAGCTCGATGAAGAACTCGCTGACGGATAACTTCACCAAGGACCTGAAGGCCCGGGCCGAGATGCTCTCGATCCTCACCGCTGACAAATTCGGCAGTGAGACGGGAACCGCCGATGAAGAATCGGCGGTGGAGAGCCTGCGCGGCATGGTGAACAATCTGTATATCAATGGCGCAGAAATTCAGGTGCTGGATGCGAGCGGCAAGATCATTACCACCTCGATCCCTTCCCAGAATGACTATGTCGGCCAGCGGAACACGCAGACCGTAGTTAGCCGCGCCTTGCAGGGCATCAGCGATAATGAGGAATATATCATCGCTGATGATAATGTGCGCAAGAAGGTAGTGGCGAAGCCGGTAATCTCTGGTGATAAAGTGGTTGGAGCCATCTATATCGCTGCCGATATGAAAGACTTATATGCGACCATGAGCCGGATTAACAGTGTGTTCCTCTCGGGGCTGCTGCTGGCGCTGGCGTTGACAGCCGTGCTGGGAGTCATTCTGGCGCATACGATTACGCATCCGATTAAGGAGATGACCAAGCATGCCACGGCTGTGGCTGAAGGGCGCTTCAACCGGAAGGTTCCTGTGTTCGGCAATGATGAGATTGGTCAGCTCAGCCAGGCCTTCAACTACATGACGGACCGGTTGCGCGAGGCGCTGCTGCAGAACGAAGAGGAGAAGGAGAAGCTGTCGTCCATTCTCGCCAATATGAGTGACGGTGTCGTAGCCACGGATGAGAGCGGAGCGGTCATTCTGATGAATACACGCGCCGCCCTGATGCTGGGCGCGGAAGGACCGCTTCCGGCAGGAGCCTCGCTTGGCGGGCTGCTGGGTCTGGAGCCTGAGCAGTCTGTCTCGGTGACCCAGGGCGTTCCTCAGTCTGCTATGCTCCATCTGTCTCCCATGGTTGGCGAGGACCCCAATATTGTGCGGGTGACCTTCACCCCGATTCACCGCCGCGAAGGCGGAAGGATCGCCGGGACGATTGCGGTGCTGCAGGATGTCACGGAGCAGGAGAATCTGGAGGAGTCCCGCCGGGAGTTCGTGGCGAATGTATCGCATGAGCTGCGGACGCCGCTTACGACGATCAAGAGCTATGCGGAAGCGTTGGATGACGGCGCACTGGAAGATCCGCAGCTTGCGGTGCGGTTCGTCGGAGTTATTCGCAACGAGACGGAGCGCATGATCCGGCTGGTTACGGATCTGCTGCATCTGTCGCGGCTCGATTCCAAGGAATCCAGCCTGCGCATTCAGCAGACGGACATCTCAGAGATGCTGGAGGATGTGGCCGACCGCTTCTCCTTCCAGATCCGCCAGAAGCGGATTCACATCAGCACCAGAGTACGTAAGGATGTCGCTACAGCCTGGCTGGATCGCGACCAGATTGATCAGGTGCTGGGCAATCTGGTCTCCAATGCCCTCAAGTATACGCCGGAAGGCGGGACGATTCAGCTGGAGGCGCATAAGAACGAGGACGGAATGCTGGCTGTGTCTGTCCGCGACTCCGGTATAGGGATTCCGAAGAAGGATATTGAGCGGATCTTTGAACGCTTTTACAGGGTCGATAAAGCGCGCTCGCGGAATATGGGCGGAACAGGTCTGGGGCTGTCCATTGCCCGGGAAATTGTCAAAGCCCACGGCGGCTCCATTTCCCTGCAATCGGAGCTGAATGAGGGCTCGCTGGTCACGTTCACGCTGCCTTTGATGAAGCAAAGGGGGAGTGAGGCGTGAAGGAGAGAATCAAGTCATGGATGCTGGTCCTGCTTATACTCGGAAGTCTTGTAGAGAGCTATTATCTGATCTACAGGCTGCCCGGCAGTGATTCGGCAGTGTTGTCGAAGACCTTATATGTGAAGACGGATAATATGGGACTGAAGGAAAAGGTGGAGAACCTGCTCTACCCCGATAAAATGATTATTCATATGGGCGGGGACAAGCATACGCTGTTCTACCCCAGCTCCACCTTCTATAATCTGATTATGAACCGCCTGAAGGGACGCAGCTTCGAGAGCTTCCAGCGGCGGTCCGTACAGGATTTCGACTGGGACAAGATCCGCAGCGAGAATCCGGGCATTGAGCTGTCGTTCGGGGCAGGCATTCCGGTAACGCTGCTGCAGCGGGTCATGCAGATCTCGCCGGATTCGCTGTTCGAGGGGGAGAGCATTGACCGGATCTGGATCTATAATATCAAAAATGACTCCAAAGCCCATGTTATCTTCTTCAGCACACGCGGAGATATTGTGTATGAGGCGGCCAAGGCCGATCTTACGGTTCAGGATGTGCAGCAGCATGTGGACTTCGGCAAGAATCTGACTCTGTATACAGCCGTGAACGGTGAGTATTATGTCCCTGAGGCGGATGTTCCGCTGGTTAAAGTCGTGATGCCTGCGGGTATGTATACCATTGAGCAAATGCAGAGCAATTTGTTCTTCGATGCAGGCAATACAAGATACATTCCTGAGAAGGACGGTTCCAAGATATACACGGACAGCAAACGCAGCCTGCAGGTGGACCAGGAGCAGAACTGGATGAGTTATAGCGACCCGGCTGCACTTCCGGACGGGGACAGCACACCGGCAAAGGATGCGCTGGAGGCGGTGGAATTCGTCAATAACCATGGCGGCTGGAACGGAACCTACAGGCTGGCTGCTACGGAGGAGGGCCGGCAGGACCGCAAGGTTTCTTTTCAACAATATTATGGCGCTTATCCGTCCGGCTCCTATCCGATCATGAGCAATCCGCAGCTTCAGTATGGCGTAATCCATCTGGAGCTCCAGCAGGGAACGGTCTCTTCCTATGAGCGCTCCCTGATGTACACGAATGAGGACAAGTCTGAGAAGACCATTGTCGAGCTGCCCGGCGGCGAACTGCTGAAGCAGCGGCTGGCGCAGATCGGCAGCTCCTTGCGGATCATTGAGCTTACGCCTGCCTATATGCCTGCGCTGGCCGGGGAGAAGCTGCAGCTTCATCCGGTCTGGCGGGTTACGCTTAGCGATGGCAGTGAGCATACATTGAATTAGAGCGGAGTTAAGCCAAGCGGATAGAGTACCGATTCGAGGAGGGACGTTATGGACTGGGGAAGGGCCAAGAGTGTATTGATATATGCCTTTCTGGTGCTGAATCTGCTGCTGTGCTATCAGCTATGGATCGATGTGCGCGATCAGGTCAGTGCGGGACTTGACTTCACTTCCCTGTCCGCAGAGACTCAGGCGGTGATGGAGGAGAAGAACATCCGGCTGCTGTGTCCGATTCCGGCTGCCACTCCGCAGCTGCCTGATATCACGTACCGTTATTCGGCCGAAGAGCAGAATGAACTGCCTGTGAAGCTTAAGGAGCCGATCGACAGCAAGCTGATGTACTCCTCGTTCTCGGAGCTTAGCAATCTGCTGAAGACCCAGATTCCCGACATTGCCAATTACCGGTTCGATTCACAGGAGAGTGAGGTCGGTAAGTTCGTCCTCCATCCGCTGGTGGATAACAAGTGGTCTCTGTTCAGAGTGCGGCTGGAGCTGATTAACAGTGACCAGAAGATTGTGGCCTACCGCTGGCCGAAGATTGAGATCGCAGCAAGCCGGAGCGAGGATTTGCAGAAGGTGCTCCCGGCATCGCAGGCGCTTAGCAGTCTGATCGAGAAGTATTTTCCTGCGGGTTCTGCAGTGAAGGAGATTGAGCTGGGCTATTACGGCGAGCTGTTCAACTCCGAGAGCCAGGTGGCTTCGCCGATGTGGCGGTTCATGCTGGAGGACGGCAGCGCTTATTATATGGATGCGATCAGTGCGGACATTATCAGTCCGAAGACAACAGAGTAGAAGGAGCAGGAGAGATATGGGGATTTCATTTACAGTACTGTCCAGCGGTTCTACCGGGAATGTGACAGTGGTGCGTAACGGCGAGACCACACTTATGATCGACGCGGGTCTGAGCGCGAAGCGGATTGACGAGCTGCTGGCCATGCGCGAACTGACGGGAGTGGAGCTGGACGGGATTCTTGTGACCCACGAGCATTCGGATCATATTAAGGGGCTGGGCGCGATGGCCCGCAAGTATAATCTTCCGATCTATGCGAATTCGAACACCTGGGGAGCCATAGAGAAAGGGATCGGCAAGATTGAGGAGCATAACCGGGTTATTATGGAGACCGGGCAGCACCGGGATTTCGGTAGTATGCGGGTGGAATCCTTCGCCATCTCCCACGATGCTGCGGAGCCGGTAGCATACAATTTCTATGACGGCAAGGAGAAGCTGTGTGTAGCGACAGACCTCGGATATGTCAGCGACAAGGTGAGAACGGCCATATCGGATGCCGATGTGCTGGTGCTGGAGTCCAATCATGATATCGAAATGCTGCGGATGGGGCGTTATCCCTGGAATACGAAGCGGCGGATTCTCGGCGATCTGGGGCATCTGTCCAATGAGGCGGCAGGCACAGCGCTCAGCGAGATTCTGAGCGGGCGGACCAAGCGCGCCTATCTGGCCCATCTGAGCAGAGACCATAATATGATGGATCTGGCGAAGATGTCCGTGCGCGGAGCTATGGAGGACCGGGGCTGCTTTTACAAAGACAGTGAGTTCAGGCTATGCGACACCTACTATGACCGGCCTACGCCATGGGATAAGGTGAGCCAGTCATAAGGCGGTCAACCTCGGTAATCTTGTGCTCCAGCTCCTGGCGGGAGAATAGCCCTTTATCAATCAACAGCTCAATCATTGCATGCTGGACAAGAACCAGCTGATAGTGTTCATCCTTAAGGTCCCCCAGCTTACCAATGAACTGCACCAGATCCTTACTTGTTGAAAAAGACTCCATAGTCCGACCCTCCTTGTGAAATGGATTGTAGTGAAAATGTGAATAATTTACAATTTTTTAACGCAGAAAAAATGTGGGCAGCACGGCTGCCTGTGATACAATCATATAGAACGTTCTAATCCTATTGTAGTCTTTTAAGTTGCAAAATATTCCGGATACAAGCTGTTAAACTTTTTAGTAGCTTATTAGAATAATAGACATCCCTTGCGCTTAGAACCCACTGGAATGTGGTGAATAAACAAAGTGAAACCTTTTAGCACTTCGTAAAGTCTAAGAGATATAGCGGTTAAGCTCGGGCGTGGTTGCTTGGCGTTCAGGTCTTGAATGCGGTGGCAATAGAGGGGAGAGAGTGTAACGTGGGATTATTCGATGATGATTTCTATTCAACCAAGGTGTCACGGCGCAAAAGCCGCAAATCTAAAGCATCCGGTGGATATGCAGACGGCAAGTGGGCTGTCCGCAAATCGAAGCGGTCTCTGGCAACCTGGCAGATTTCGCTGATCAGCTCTGTATGCAGTGCTGTAGTGGCTGTGCTGCTGTTCAGTCTGGTGACGGGGCAGTTCACCACGGAGAGAGCCCAGGCTCCGGTAGTTATTGATAAGGTGGCTGCGAGCAGCTCAGATCCGTACGACCGGATTATTCAGGCTGCTGCCCATGTCCGCCCTGCGGTAGTAAGCATCATTAATCATAAAGAAGACAATAAGGAACTTAATATTCTCGATGAATCGGCTCTAGGCTCAGGAGTTATCTATAAGAAGGATGACAATAAGGCATTTATCATCACGAATAATCATGTCATTGAGGGTTCCGGCAAGCTGGAAGTGGTTACGGTAGACGGTGATACACACAAGGCGGAGCTGGTAGGCGCTGACAAGGTGAGCGATATTGCTGTGCTGTCCATTGACGGCAAGGGAATCGACCGGATCGCTGAGATCGGGGATTCCTCCAAGCTGCGCCTGGGCGAGACTGTGATTGCCATCGGCAACCCGCTGGGCCTTGGAGATACGTTGACTTCCGGCATTGTCAGCTATACAGAGCGGACGATACCGGTGTCACTGAACCAGGATGGCGTGTACGACTGGGAGCAGGAAGTGATCCAGACGGACGCTGCCATTAATGAGGGCAACAGCGGCGGCGCACTGGTGGATCTGAACGGTAAGGTAATCGGTATTAATACGATGAAGATTTCCGATACGGGTGTGGAGGGACTGGGCTTTGCGATTCCCGCCAACCATGTGTTGGATACAGCCAATGAGCTGACTTCCAAAGGCCGGATAGCCCGTTCGTATCTTGGGGTATATTCAGTTGATTTGAATAATCCGTATGTGCCGCTGGCTGATGATCAGCGCAAGGAGCTTAATCTTCCGTCTGTAGTAACCGATGGGGTTGTGGTCCTGGATGCTGTGGGACCGGCGAAGGATGCAGGCCTGATGCTTAACGATGTGATCACGAAGTTCAATGACAAGCCGATTACTTCCACGCTGTCGCTTCGCAAATATCTGTACGATCATACCAAGATCGGGGATAAGCTGAAGATTACCTTTTACCGCAATGGCGAAGTGAAACAGACAACGGTCCAGCTTCTTGAGAAGCCTGAGGAATAAAATTGGAAATGGCCGTATATAATAAGGATGCAGTCAGGATTACGGAAACGGTTCGACTGTCCTTTTCAAGAAAAATTGAAGAGGGCGGGGTCGTTTCAAGGCTGAAAAAATGGGGTAAATGGTAGCAATGGGAATAAATATTACTATTTGATCCAACTGGTAGCCCTTACATTGGGAAGAGGTCCTTATAAGGGGAAAAACGGAGAAATTAGGATAGAACAGCTTGCCTTTGTCATTCAGGTGTGGTAACATGAATTTATTCATACAATTGATACCTAATTCTCGCATTGAAAAGGGCTGTCAATCAAAGATACAACCTTTCTCAATGTGTGAATTTTTTCTTTGTCTGAAGATAAAAAGAACATATTAATTTAAATTTGTGGAGGTAACACACATGCAAACAGGTACAGTTAAATGGTTCAACGCAGAAAAAGGATTCGGTTTCATCGAAGTTGAAGGCGGAAGCGACGTATTCGTTCACTTCAGCGCAATCACTGGCGACGGCTTCAAAACTTTGGACGAAGGCCAACGCGTTGAATTCAACGTTGTTCAAGGCAACCGCGGACCACAAGCCGAAAACGTTGTAAAACTGTAATTAATAGAAGGTACCGTCCCCGCTTGTGAAAGTTGGGACGGTCTTTTTTTATCGTTACTGGGCTTGCAACATAAAGGAAGGAGGAACGGCAATGAACTACCGGAAGAAGCCTTTGGAGGAAGTACCAGAAGAAAATACCGCAATATGGGCATGTACCAACGATGAGTGTAATGGATGGATGAGGGATAATTTCGCATTTGAACATGCGCCTTCCTGCCGTCTCTGTCATTCCCCAATGGTTCGTAGCATGAAGATGCTGCCGCAATTGCTTAATTCAAATGGCGATCTCAAATCGCTTAAGAAGGGTACTTCGATTACCTAGACCAATGCCTTTATGAGCCAAGACAACTATATACTATACATGCTGGAAAATGTAAGACGGTGAAACCGTCTTATTTTTTTTGCTTTCTATGTGCAATATTGTGATATTTGTCACAAATATTTTAAATTTCATACCTAAACAGGGTGTTTGATGTGATAATTATCACACTTAAGGCGTCGGAAATTTGACAAAATAGACATAACGAATGGGGAGAAGGAAGGGGAGAAATATGGATACAGTACTGCTGTCACGTATTCAATTTGCGTCGACGACAATTTTTCATTATTTCTTTGTGCCAGTATCGATCGGACTTGCGCTCATAATTGCTATTATGGAGACCATGTACGTAAGAAAGGGCAATGAAGAGTACAAAAGAATGGCGCAATTCTGGGGGAAGCTGTTCCTGATTAACTTCGCAGTAGGCGTAGTAACAGGGATCTTGCAGGAGTTCCAGTTCGGAATGAACTGGTCGGACTACTCGCGCTTCGTCGGTGATGTGTTCGGGGCTCCGCTGGCGATTGAAGCTTTGCTGGCTTTCTTCCTGGAGTCCACGTTCATCGGAATCTGGATCTTCGGCTGGGATAAGGTATCCAAGCGGATTCATCTATTATCCATCTGGCTGGTCGCCTTGGGGACGATGCTGTCGGCATTCTGGATTCTGCTGGCTAACTCGTTCATGCAGCATCCGGTCGGCTTCACATTGAATAACGGGCGGGCTGAGATGAATGACATCTTCGCGCTGATTACGAACGGCCAGCTGCTGGTGGAATTTCCGCATACAGTGCTTGCCGCCTACGCTACAGGCGCCTTCCTGGTGACAGGGATCAGTGCTTACAAATTGCTGAAGAAGCAGGACGTCGCCTTTTTCCGGAAATCGTTCGAGATTGCAGCGATCGTAGGGGTTATTTCTTCCTTCGGAGTAGCGGTCGCAGGACATGCACAGGCCCAATATCTTGTAGAGACACAGCCGATGAAGATGGCCGCATCCGAAGCGTTGTGGGGCGAGAGCGGCGACCCGGCACCTTGGACGGTATTTGCCAATATCGATGTGAAGAATCAGACCAACAGCAACGAAGTTCAGGTTCCGTATCTGCTGAGCTTCCTGTCCTACAGTAAATTCTCCGGTGATGTGAAGGGGATGCTGGAGCTGCAGAAGGAGTATGAAGTAGCCTACGGACCAGGAGATTATATTCCGCCGGTCAAAACAACCTTCTGGAGCTTCCGGATCATGGTTGCTGCCGGCACGTTGATGATGCTGTTTGGGGTATATGCCATCTACCTTATGTGGCGTAAAAAGATGGACAGACCCAATACCTGGTTCATGCGCTTCATGTTCTGGGGACTGCTGCTTCCACCGATTGCCAACACGGCCGGCTGGATTATGACAGAGATCGGGCGTCAGCCATGGACTGTATTCGGACTTATGACTACAGAAGACAGTGTATCGCCTAATATTACCAGCGGACAGGTGCTGTTCTCGGTGATTACTTTTAACGCAATCTATGCCATATTGGGTGCAGTGCTGGTCGGCCTGTTCGTCAAAGTGATCAAAAAAGGTCCTTATGCTATGGATAACGAACATGGTGAATCCCACGATCCGTATAACAAGGAGGGCTAACCAATGTCACTTAATGAATTATGGTTTCTGCTGATTGCGGTGCTGTTCGTCGGGTTCTTCTTCCTGGAAGGATTCGACTTCGGCGTAGGGATGGAGACACAGATTCTGGCCAAGAATGATACAGAGCGCCGGATACTGATCAATTCGATCGGGCCGTTCTGGGATGCGAATGAGGTATGGCTGATTACGGGTGCCGGCGCAATGTTCGCGGCCTTCCCGCATTGGTATGCTACGCTGTTCAGCGGCTTTTATATCCCGTTTGTATTTGCTCTGCTGGCGTTAATCGCCCGTGGTGTTGCCTTCGAGTTCAGAGGCAAACGTGATTCCAAGGCTTGGCAAAAAACGTGGGATGTCTGCATCTTCTTCGGCAGCTTCCTGCCGCCGTTCCTGCTCGCCGTAGTATTCGCCAGCTTCATCAAAGGCTTGCCGATCGACAAGGATATGCAGATGTATGCCGGATTCTTCGATATCGTCAATGCTTATACGGTGGTTGCTGGGATTACGGTTGTCCTGCTGTGTCTGGTACACGGGCTGATGTTCACTACGATCCGCACGCTTGGTGATCTGCAGGAACGGGCGCGTAAGCTGGCCCAGAAGCTGCTGATTCCACTGGCGGCGCTGCTGGTAGCCTTCGTTGTGATGACATATACTATGACGGATATCTTCGATAAACACGGAACGTTGCTGTGGATTGTAGTTATTCTGGGTGTAGCCGCGTATCTGCTGGCCGGATATTTCATGACCAAGAAGAAGGACGGCTATGCCTTCGGGATGACTGGGGCTGTGATGGCGCTGTCTGTTGCTTCGATCTTCATCGGACTGTTCCCGCGGGTTATGATCAGCTCGCTGGATCAGGCGTTCAACCTGACGATTACGAATGCTGCCTCCGGTCAATATTCACTGAAGGTGATGACTATTGTAGCGCTGACCCTGCTGCCGTTCGTGCTGGGCTATCAGATCTGGAGTTATTTCATCTTCCACAAACGGGTTCACGAGAAGGAGCATCTTGAATACTAATGGATAAAAATTTGCTTGGGTACAAAGGAGTTAAGCCTGTATTTCTGCTGGTTGGCTTCCTAACCCTGGTGCAAAGCTTCTCCATTCTTCTGCTGGCGAAGTCGCTCGCAGAAGCTGTCTCTGCGCTGTTTGCGGGAGAACCGCTGAAGGAACAAGGGGCTAGAGCGCTCTTGTTCCTTCTTGCGTTTCTTGTGCGTCATGCCTGCGCTCTGCTGATGAGCCGGGCGGCGTACCGCTTCGCGGAAGCGACCGGCAGCAGCATGCGGAGACAGATGATGGACAAGCTGTTCCAGCTGGGACCAAGGCTGGCTGGCGACCGGGGCACCGGAAATATGGTCACATTAGTGCTTGAAGGAGTAACCAAGTTCCGCACTTACCTGGAGCTAATTATTCCGCGAATGGTCGGTATGGCGGTGACGCCTGCTCTGCTGCTTGTCTATGTGTTTACCCTGGATACGTCCAGCGGTGTCATTCTTACCTTAACGATGCCGATCATTATTGTATTCATGATCCTGATCGGGATGACGGCCCGCAAGCAGATGGACCGTCAGCTGAAGTCTTACCGTACCTTATCGAATCACTTCGTGGATTCGCTGCGCGGTCTGGAGACGCTGAAATTTCTTGGACGCAGCCGCAGCCACAGTGAGAGTATTGCCAAGGTCAGTGACCGCTACCGTTCAGCAACTATGCGTACGCTGCGAGTCGCCTTCCTGTCTTCATTCGCACTGGACTTCTTCACCATGCTGTCTGTCGCTTCGGTAGCGGTAAGCCTCGGTCTGCGTCTGGTCAATGAGCAGATGACGCTGGTTACCGGACTGACGATCCTGATTCTCGCGCCGGAATATTTCCTGCCGGTGCGGCTGGTGGGTGCAGATTTCCATGCCACACTGGACGGCAAGGAAGCCGGTGAAGCGATGAAGAGCATCATTGACCGTGAGACGGTCCAGGCGAAGCTGCTGGAGCCGGGTGGGCAGAAGGAGATGGCGGGTCAGAGCGGAGCTTGGTCTGGCGACTTTTTCACGTGGAACAATAACGGCCGTCTGAAGCTTGATGGGGTTGGCGTGAAATATGAAGCGGACGGAGTGTCTTCACTTGAAGCGGTGAATCTTGAATTCAGCGGTTACCGCAAGATTGGAATTATCGGGGAGAGCGGCGCAGGTAAGTCTACACTCGTAGATATTCTGGGCGGTTTCCTGCATCCCACCTCCGGAACCCTTACGATCAATGGAAGTCTGGTCAGTGCGCTGACCGATGAGGGGTGGCGGAAGCAGACGGCTTATATTCCACAGCGCCCGTATATCTTCAGCGGCACCCTGGCTGATAATGTCCGGTTCTATTATCCTGAGGCTTCCCAGGAAGCGGTAGCTGCCGCACTGGAGTCGGCAGGTTTATCGAAGCTGGTATCCTCGCTGCCGGAAGGTCTGAACGAAATGATCGGCGGCGGCGGCCGCTCGCTCAGCGGCGGGCAGGAGCAGCGTGTGGCTTTGGCCCGCGCCCTGCTGAGCAGCCGCCCGATCATGCTGCTGGATGAGCCGACGGCCCATCTGGACATTGAGACGGAATATGAGCTGAAGGAGACGATGCTGCCGCTTTTCGAGGACAAGCTGGTATTCCTGGCTACACACCGCCTACACTGGATGATCGACATGGATCTGATTGTCGTTATGCAGCAGGGACGGGTGGCTGAAATAGGCACACACGACGAGCTGACTGCGCGGAAGGGTGCTTATTATGAGCTTATTCAAAGTCAATTGGAGGGAATCCATTGAAACGTGAAGGATGGTTTGCTCCCTATTACTCTGCCTACTTCTGGCGGTTCGTGTTAATCATCTTGCTGGGCGCTCTGACTATCTTCTCTGCGTCCTCGCTGATGTATACTTCAGGCTTCTTGATCTCGAAGGCCTCGATTCCGCCGGAAAATATACTGATGATCTATGTGCCCATTGTCGGTGTGCGAACCTTCGGGACCAGCCGGGCTGTTATCCACTATGTGGAGCGGCTCGTGGGACACGACACGATTCTGCGCATTCTGTCGAAGATGCGGGTCCGGCTGTACCATATGCTGGAACCGCAGGCCTTGTTCCTGTCCTCGCGCTTCCGTACCGGAGATATTCTTGGTATGCTTGCCGATGATATCGAATATTTGCAGAACGTGTATCTGCGTACCGTCTTTCCGAGCATTATCGCGCTCTTGATCTATGCAGCGGCGATGATTGCGCTCGGGACGTTCGATGTGGCCTTTGCTCTGCTTATGGGACTCTACATGCTGGTACTGGTTGTCGTATTGCCGCTGATCTCTCTTCTGCTGACCCAGAAGCGTCAGCGTCAGGTGAAGCAGGAGCGCAATCGGCTGTATCAAAAGCTGACAGATGCTGTGCTTGGCTTAAGCGACTGGGTAATAAGCGGGCGGCAGAGCCAGTTCGTCGATACGTACGAGGCTGACGAGCAGGCGGTTGCCCGCGTAGACGGTTCGCTGCGGAGTTGGGCACGGCTACGTATGTTCATCGGGCAGGCTGTTGTCGGCCTGGCGGTGTTATCTCTGTTATACTGGGCGGCCGGGCAGTATGCCGAGGGGGCGATTGCCGGAACGCTGATTGCGGCGTTCGTGCTGGTAGTCTTCCCGGTAGCGGATGCCTTCCTGCCCGTATCCGAGGCTGTGGAGAAAATTCCGCAATACCGGAATTCACTGGAGCGGCTGGAGGGCGTGGAGCCTCCGGCGGAGGGTGTACTCTCTGAGGCGGAAAAAGGCAGGAATGCCGAAGCTGCGGCTCAGGCCGCTGCTGCTGCCGAGGCTGCTAAGGCCAGCGGACAGGTTCAGATTGAACTGAAGTCGGCGGGCTACCGCTATGCGGCAGGGGACGACTTCTCTGTTCAGCAATTGGACCTTACGCTGCCGCAGGGGCGGAAGGTTGCAGTTATCGGCCGCAGCGGAGCCGGTAAATCGACACTGCTCAAGCTGGTGCAGGGCGTGATAGCGCCCACCATTGGCTCCGTGACGATTAACGGTATCGATGCTGCGGCTTATGGTGAGCGGATTCCGCAGCTCATCGCGGTGCTGAACCAGAGCCCGCATCTGTTCGACACCACGGTGGCGAACAATATCCGGCTCGGGGACCCGGAGGCTTCGGAGGCAGCGGTCCAGCAGGCGGCAGCCCTGGCGAAGCTGGATACGCTGATCTCTTCGCTGCCGGAGGGTTATGATACTCCGGTACGCGAGGCGGGGCAACGCTTCTCCGGCGGAGAGCGCCAGCGGATGGCCCTGGCCCGTATTCTGCTGCAGAATACGCCAGTGGTTGTGCTGGACGAGCCAACCGTTGGTCTCGACCCGCGCACGGAGCGCGAGCTGCTGGCTACGATGTTCGAAGCAATGGCCGACAAGACGCTGATCTGGGTCACGCATCATCTGGTGGGCGCCGAGCAGATGGACGAGGTCATCTTCATGGAGAACGGCCAGGTGGAGATGCGCGGCACCCATGCCGAGCTGATGGAGCGGGAACCCCGCTACCGCAGGCTATATGAGCTGGACCGGCCGGGTCAGGCGAAGAATGCGGCGGACAGTAAATAAGGTAAATGGAAGAAGCTCTTTCTGTCTGGTATCGGGCAGAGAGGGCTTCTTCGGTACGTGTGCCGGATGTATGCGACAAACTCAGCAATTAAGGTATACTGAAATGGATGATCCTGACAGGGACAACAAATGAACGGGGTGGAAGCATGTGATAACGGAGGGCTCCTGCGATCATAAATAAGGAGAGATTAATCAATGGATTCAACAACGTGTGAATTAACCTGGAATCTGGACCGGATCTATTCCTCGTTCGAGTCGGAGGGATTTCAGCAGGACCGCAGGCAGGTGGAGACCCTTGCCGGGGGGCTGAATACATGGTCGGCCTCGCAGCCTGTTAGCGGGCGGGCTGCTGCGGACCTGATGGAAGAGTTCCTTAAACAATATAATGCGTATCAACAGCTATATTTGCGTCTGTTCAGCTACGCGGAGCTGCGGTTCAGTGCGGACAGCCAGTGTGAGGAAGCCGTCAATCTGATGGACGAGCTGGAAGAGGTGACCGGCGGGGCGGGTGAAGCCCTGGTCCGCTTCAGCAAGTGGCTGGCAGGGGTAAGCGCAGATGAACTGGAGCGGAGTCTCCGTTCCAGCGCTTATCTGGAGCAGCATAGCTTCTATCTGCGCGGATTACAGGGTAAATCGCAGCATATGCTCAGTGCGGAAGGCGAAGCGGTGATTGCCCGGATGCAGAGCACCGGCTCGAAGGCGTGGGAGCGGCTGTACATGCAGACGCTCTCTACACTGCGGACTGATTTGGAGCTGGCCGGGGTGACGCGCAGTGTGACGCTGGCGGAGCTGCGTAATCTGGTCTACGACCCTGATCCCGCGGTGCGGCAGGCAGCGGCTGAAGCAGAGCATGAGGCTTGCCGCAGCGTAGCGGAGCAGAGTGCTGCCTGTATCAATGCTGTGTCCGGTGAGGCGGCGGCCGTCTATGAACTGAGAGGCTATGCCTCCCCGCTGCATAAGGTACTGGAAGCAGCGCGGATGGATCAGGAGACGCTGGAGGTGATGCTTCAGGCCATCCGGGAGAGCCTGCCGGTCTTCCGGCAATATTATGCCGAGAAGGCTGGGCGGCTGGGGCACGCGGGGGGACAGCTGCCGTTTTGGGATATTTTTGCGCCCATCGGCACGGAGTCTTCAGTCCGCGTAACCTATGCTGAGGCCCAGGCGATGATTATCGCGGGGTTCAGCAGGTTCAGCCCCGAGCTGGGCGGGTTCGCCCGCAAGGTGTTCGGGCAGCGCTGGATCGATGCCGAGCCGCGCAGCGGGAAGGGCAATTTCGGGATGTGTGTCGATATTGTCCCGATTGGAGAGAGCCGGATCATCACGAGCTTCCACGGCCAATATATAGATGTGAGTGTGCTGGCCCACGAGATTGGGCATGCGTATCATACCAGCCGCCTCGCAGGGCATACGATGGTCAACATGGATTATCCGGTGCCGATTGCGGAGACGGCGTCGATTTTTTGCGAGAGTCTGATTCATGTTGAACTCTTGAACTCGCTGCCTGCGGAGGAAGCGGATGCAATCCTGGAACGTAGTCTCTCGGATGCAGGGTATTATATTGTCGATTTCTATGCCAGGTACTGCTTCGAGAGCGCGCTCTATGCCCGCCGGTTATCCGGTCCCCTTCCATTAAAGGAGCTGAACGCATTGATGCTGGAATCGATGGCTGCCGCTTACGGGGATAGTTTGCTGCCCGGGTCCATTCATCCTTACCAGTGGATTAGCAAAGCTGGGTATTATATGGCAGGTAATGAGTTCCTGAACTTCCCTTATTCCTTCGGGCTGTTGTTCTCCAAGGGGCTGTATGCCCAGTACCAAAAGCAGGGGCAGGCGTTCGTGAGCCGCTATGAACAGTTCCTCTCAGCGACCAGTACCCGGAGCATCGCAGACGCTGCGAAGCTGATGGATATTGATGTATATTCCCTGGATTTCTGGCAGGAGGCGCTCGGATTTATTGCCGGGGATGTCCGGAAGTTTGCGGGGCGGGAATAAGGGCGCGTTTTGCGCAGCGGGAGGTTCCTTTTTGCGGGGAAGTGTGGTAGAACAGTAGTATAAGTCTACGCCGCAGCGGCACAGAAAGGGATGCTTGATTGAATGTATGTAGTCTGTAAGGAACACGTAGAGCTGGCCATCGACAAATTTGTGGACGAGTACGAGGATGCACCGGATGTAGTCGATCTGAAGGAGACGGAGTTCTCGGACTGGGACCCGCCGGCAAAATGTGCGGAATGTGAACAAAATGCGGAATATCTGGTCGTCTGAGGGCGGCTGGAATAAAAAACACCCTGTGGCCGTGAAAGGCTGCAGGGTGTTTTGGCGTGCGGGCGTATGCGCGAATGGTGCAGTTGCAGATTTAGCAGTCTGCGGCTTTCACCATCTCGGACAGCGGGCTGCGCTGACTGCTACGCAGGTAGATGAAGGCGGAGCCAATCGCCACGATTGCCGCAACTGACAAGCCCCAGTAGATATTGGAGTAAGCGGCTTGAAGCGGCAGACTGCGCTGCCATTCCAGTGCGCTGGCGGCCATCGCGACGCTGAAGGCACCGCTGAAGAACTGCAGCAGCTGGAAAAGCCCCATCCCGGAGCCGATCTGCGAAGCAGGCAGGATGCGCGAGATTTCATTCGACACACTGCTCGACAGTACAGTGAATGACAGGCTCATGATCATGTAGACGAGCATGACAGCAACCCATGACTTTCCGGCGAACAAGGCGAACAATACGGTGGCGGCCAGAACGAGCAGCGGTGCGAAGCGCAGAATTCCGGTGTTGCCGTAGCGGTCTATCATCCGTCCGACCAGGCGCGAGACGAAGATGGCCAGCAGCGAGCCCGGGAAGATGACAAGCCCGGCATGGCTGGCGCTGAAGCCGAAGCGGTGAGTCAGAATCTGCGGCAGCAGGAACAGGGTAGCGAAGCTGCACAGGTAAGAGGCAACCCCGATCAGTGCCAGTACCAGATATGGCCGGTTGCTGAACAGCGCGGGCAGCACGAATGGATCAGGGGCCGTGCGGATACGCCCTACAAATAAGGCAATGGCGGCGATACCAGCGATCAACGCGATCCACAGTCCGCTGGTCAGGAATAGCAGCAGACCGGTGGTACCCACGCCGAGGAAGATCCCGCCCAGGACGTCGAATGAGCCGCTGGCCGGAACTTCCTTAGGCAGCAGGATCAGAAACAGCGGCACCAGCAGCAGAATGGCGGCAGTGACCGCGAACAGCCAGGTCCAGCCGAGGTATTCAACAATGGAGCCGCCGGCTACCGGACCCAGACCCAGTCCCAGGGAGACGGCCGACATGATCGTCGCCATGGCTTTGCCGCGCCGGGCCTGCGGAATGTAGCGGGTGAACAGGACAAGCGACAGCGACATCACGGCGCCTGCACCCGAGGCTTGCAGAATACGTACAATCAGCAGGAAAATGAAGCTGGTGCTGAAGAATCCGGCCACAGCAGCAAGCCCTAAGGTGAGCAGCCCGATAACCAGCAGCCGGCGGATCGGCAGGAAGTCCGAGAGCCGGCTGTATGTGATTGAGGCAATTGAGAACATGATGGAATACCCGGTTACAATCCAGGAGGCGGACGCTGCGGTGATGCCGAAGGTCTCGGTTACATCAGGCAGGGCCAAATTGAACATCGCTGTGTTCATAATCACGAGGACGACAGCAACGCTGAATAGCAGAGTTAACAGTCCTTCCCGTGGAAGAGCCGCTTGCGGAGCAGCCATTGAATGCTCTTGATCGCCCTCAGAAGCAGGTGATGAGGTCATGAGAAAGCCACTCCTTCATTAAGTTATTGTATAGTTCGATTACTTACGAACTATTGAAATATAGCATGCGCTAATGTAAAATGCAATTAGGAAATCATCGTGAAAAGAAGTACTATTATATACTTTGAAGGAGTCTTATTCATGAAGCAGCTCCATCATCCGGAACGCAAGGACATTCAGCTCGCCTCGGTGCTCTATGCGCTTAGCGACCCGATCCGTCTATATGTAGTGTCGGAGATCTGTAACCACGGCCCGCAGTCCTGCAACAGCTTCAAGGTGCCGATTGCCAAGTCCACGCTGACCCACCATGCCCGGACGCTGCGCGAAGCGGGTGTCATTCATACGCGGGTGCAGGGTACCCAGCGAATTCTGTCCCTGCGGACGGAAGATCTGGACGAGCGCTTCCCCGGGCTGCTGGATTCTGTATTGCAGGCTTACGTCAGTCCTGGCCCAGATGAGGGATTCGGGGAGCCGGAAGAAGAAGGGCAAGAACAGGTTTAATCAATCATATAACGTTTGACATATAACGTATGACATCATCGCCACTCCAGATCTTGGGGTGGTTTTTTGAAAATATAAGAATGTATATGTTTCACGCTATACATTATCCTTCTATTTCTCGCCGAAACGGTACCGGCCTTTAAAAGGACGGCAAAGCCGTTTCCACTTGTATGTATAGAGCATACAACCGTTACCATTGACAGAATTGTGTCAGGTGCAGTAATATTTTAATTTATAATGATAATCATTCTCGATTAGAAAAGAGGAAGTCAACGCTATGTTCGCATCTAAAGGTAAGAAGCTGCTGCAAGGCCTGCTCGTATTGTTGGTTATATCCATGGTCGCTGCAGGCTGTTCATCGAATAATACGGAGAAATCAGCGGACGCCGGAGGCGCGCAAGCTACGAAGACTATTACAATGGCGTGGCCCCGGGATATCGGACCGATGAATCCGCATTTATATAACCCGTCCCAGCTGTTAGCCCAGTCTATGATCTATGAGCCGCTTGTCAGTTATCAAGACGGGAAGCTTGTCCCGGCTCTGGCCGAATCCTGGACACTATCGCCGGATGGCAAGGTATACACGTTCAAGATCCGCAGCAACGTCAAGTTCTCGGACGGAACGGCTTTTAACGCACAGCTGGTGAAGAAGAATATGGATGCGGTCTTACATAATAAGAAGCTGCACACGTGGCTGGGCATGATTCCGCTGATTGAGAAGACAGAAGCGCTTGATGACACTACGTTCCGGCTCACGCTGACGGAATCATATTACCCGGCACTGTACGATCTTGCAGTGGTGCGGCCGGTACGCTTCCTTGGCGAGGCGGGCTTCCCCGAGGATGGCGATACGTCCAAGGGCATTCGGAGCCCGATTGGAACCGGACCTTGGGTGCTAAGCGAGTATAAGAAGGATGAATCGGCAACCTTTACACCGAATCCCTACTATTGGGGCGAAAAGCCGAAGGTGGACAAGGTGGTGGTGAAGGTAATCCCGGATGCGGAGACCCGTGTGCTGTCTTTTGAAAAAGGCGATCTGGACCTGATCTATGGCGAAGGTCTCATCAGCTATGATGCCTACAAGGAGCTTGAGAGCACCGGAAAGTACGTCACTAAGCTGTCGGAGCCAATCGCAACCCGCAATCTGGTGCTGAATACCATGAACGCGAAGCTGGCTGATCTTAAGGTCCGTCAGGCGCTTAGCATGGGCTTCAATAAAGAAGCGATGGTTGAAGGGGTAACGCTGGGACTGGAGGAGAAGGCGGACAATATCCTGCCACCGAATCTGCCTTATGCCAATATTAAGGTGAGCCCGGTAAAATATGATGTGGAGCAGGCGAATGTGCTGCTGGATGAAGCGGGCTGGAAGCTGCCTTCAGGTGGGGGCGTGCGGGAGAAGGATGGACAGGCGCTGGAGCTGGAACTGATGTATGACAAGGCGGATCTGACCATGAAGGCCATGGCGGAGACCCTGCAAGCTGAATGGGCGGGGATCGGTGTGAATCTGAAAATCACCGGCGTCGAGCTGACTGTCTACATCCAGCGCAGAAAGGCCAATGAGTTCGATATGAATTTCTACTCGACCTTTGGTGCGCCGTATGACCCGCATTCCTTCATGACTGCCGTTTTACAGCCGGGCTACGGGGTCTCAGATACTCTGGCGGCTCTGCCAATGAAGGCTGAGATCGACAAGAAGATTAAGGAAGGTATGGCTACCACGGATGACAAAGCCCGTACCGGGCTGTTCGGCTCTGTGCTCACTACGCTGCAGGAACAGTCTTCGATCCTTCCGATCTCCTACATCAAGCAGATGGCGGTGTACCGGGACAATGTGGCTGAATTCAAGTTCCCGTCCAACCGGGATGAATACCCGCTTCATGGCATTGAGAAGAAGTAGCAGCCGTTCGGGAGGGTTCTAAGTGGGCGTATATATCGGAAAAAGAGTGCTAGCGATCATCCCCATCATCCTGTTCTCGACATTGCTGATGTTCGTGATGATCCGGGTGGGGCCGGTGGACCCGGCTGAAGCCTATCTGGCGGCGGCCCATATCCAGCCGGATGATGAGGTTCTGGCCGCCAAGCGGCATGAATTCGGGCTGGACCAGCCGCTGCTGACGCAATATATTCAATCGGTGGGCCGGCTGCTCCGGCTGGATTTCGGCCATTCCTACCTGTCTAATATGCCCGTATGGGGAGAGGTTGCCCAGAAGCTGCCCACAACGCTTCAGCTTGCGTCCGCCAGTATCGTGCTGGCGCTGGTGGTCAGCATCCCACTTGGGGTGTTAGCGGCGATTTACAAAAACCGGCTGATAGATCATGTGATCCGGGTGTTTGCCTATATCGGTGCCTGTGTTCCGGTCTTCTGGATCGGTTATCTGCTGATGTTCTTCATCTCGGTCAAGCTGGAATGGCTGCCTGTGGAGGGCAGAGGGTCTGTGCAGCATCTGATTCTTCCGTCTATTACCCTGGCGCTCTGGCTGATTGCCATCTACGCGCGCCTGCTGCGGACGACCGTTCTGGAGGAGCTGAAGGAGGCGTATGTCCGATATGCCCGGGCCAGAGGGATTAAGGAACGTGTGATTTTGTATAAATACGTGCTTAGAATTGCCATAGCGCCGCTTATTACAGGACTGGGCATCAATCTGGGGAAGCTGCTGACGGGAGCGATTATCGTAGAGCAGGTATTCTCCTGGCCGGGCTTCGGCCGGTACTTCATTGAAGCGATCATTAACCGTGACATTCCGGTGATTCAATGCTATGTCATGCTCTCGGTCTGTGTGATTGCCGGGAGCAATCTGATCGCCGATCTGCTCCAGCTGTTCCTGGACCCGCGAATTGCGCGTAAAGGGAGGGCCAGCCAAGGATGAATAACTTAAGCAGCCGTTTCAAAGGCAGGAAAGTGATCATGATCTGCGGCAGCCTGCTGATCCTGTTTGGTCTTGCTGGCCTGTTGGCCCCGTGGATCTCACCGCATGATCCGATACGGGTGAACCTGGCAGCGAAGCTCAGTCCGCCCTCGTGGGAATATCTTCTGGGCACAGATCAGCTGGGCCGGGACAATCTATCCAGGCTACTGTATGGAACACGGATCTCGCTGGGCTTTGCTTCACTTATTTTTGCCGCTTCCTTAGGGGTGGGACTGCTCGCAGGAGTGGTTTCGGGGTACATCGGCGGGTGGCTGGATGCTGTGCTGATGCGGTTGTGCGATGGCATTATGTCTTTTCCCAGTATGATTCTGGTCTTCGGTCTGATCGGGATTCTGGGGCCGGGCCTGTCTCAATTGGTTATTGCTCTGATGCTGGTGCAGTGGGTGTACTTCGCCCGGATGTTCCGGAATATGATTGTCAGCCTGAAGGAGCGGAATTTCATCACGGCAGCGCGGATCAGCGGCTCTTCCCCCTGGCAGATCATGAGCAGGCATCTTATTCCCAATATTCTGCCGTCGATTGTGGTGATTGGGACGCTTGAGATGGGCTGGGCGATTATGGATATCTCCGCGATGTCCTTCCTGGGCCTGGGCGTCCAGGCGCCTACACCGGAATGGGGGGCGATGCTGAACGAAGGGAAATCCTTCATCCGCAATCATCCCGAGCTGATGCTCTATCCGGGCCTGATGATTATTATGGTTGTAGCTTCGTTTAATCTGCTGGGCGAGGCGTTGTCTGAACGGTACGGGATCAAACGAGGCTCCTGAAAGAAGGAATGAGCGAATCATGGAACAAGCGGAATATGTGCTGCAGGTGAAGGGTCTGAAGGTATCTGTGGAGACGGCGGCAGGATATCTGCCCCTCATAGAGGATGTTAACCTGGAGCTGAAGCCGGGGCGTGTGCTGGGTCTTGTGGGAGGCAGCGGCAGCGGAAAGACCGTTACGTCACTGGCGCTCCTCCAGATGCTGGACCGGCAGACGAGTGTGATCGAAGGCAGTATCCGGCTGCATACCCGTGAGCTGAACGGACTCCCGGAGAAGGACATGCGCAGGCTTCGCGGCAGTAGTCTTGCGCTGATTATGCAGAATCCGATGACGGCTTTCTCTCCGGTGTATACCATTGGTGTGCAATTCGTGGAGTCCATCCGTACACATGTGAAGCTGGGGAAAAAAGAAGCCAGAGCCTGCGCGATCCGCTCCCTGGCCGATGTGAATCTGCCCGATCCCGCAGCGCTGCTGCAAAAGTATCCGTATGAGCTGAGCGGCGGGATGCTCCAGCGGGTGATGCTGGCGCTCACCCTGTGCCTGAAGCCCTCCGTGATCATTGCCGATGAGCCTACTACCGCTCTGGATGTGACCAATCAGCTCCAGGTGCTACGGCAGCTGGACCGGATGCGGCAGGAGCATGGAACTGCCATTCTGTTAATCTCCCATGACCTCGGCGTGATTGCGGAGCTGGCTGATGAAGTTGCGGTCATGCAGCACGGGCGGATTGTCGAGACCGCCGATGTATTCGAATTGTTCGACCATCCCCGGCATGAATACACCCGGGAGCTGCTGGCAGCAAGGCCGCTGCTTCAGCTTAGTCCGCAGTTAGGGGCCAGCTATGACTGGAATAGCGGCAGAATACATGCTTGAGGTCAGGGAAGTTACCCATACCTACGCTCCATCCCGCCGGTGGAGGCGTTCGGAGAAGCAGGATAATGTGCTGTCCGGCGTGTCTCTTCATATAGAAGAGGGAACCTGCCTGGGGCTGCTGGGATCAAGCGGAGCCGGTAAAAGCACACTGGGCCGGGTTATTCTCGGGCTGGAGCCGCCCCGCGCGGGCCAGGTGCTGATTCAGGGCCAGGATCTGTATAAGCTGAGCCCGCAGGCGCGCAGGACCCTCCGCCGCGATCTGCAGGTGGTCTTCCAGGATTGTTATTCTGCCGTGAATCCCCGGATGACAGCCGAGCAGATTATTGGCGAGCCGCTGTCCAATTACGAGTCCTTGAGCGTTCAGGAGCAGAAGCGGGCGGTAGGCGAGCTGCTGGAGTGTGTCGGACTAAGTGCGGCGGACATGCAGAAGCAGCCCTACCAGTTCAGCGGAGGACAGCTGCAGCGGATCAATATCGCCAGGGCGATTGCGCTGAAGCCGAAGCTCATCGTACTGGATGAGGCGGTTAGTAGTCTGGATATGATTAATGGGGCGAATATTTTGCGGCTGCTGGGGGAGCTGCGGTCTGCGTTCGGCCTGTCATATCTGTTCATCACCCATGATATTAAGGCCGCCTGTATGATCTCAGACGCACTGGCTGTCATGGATCAGGGCAGGGTCGTGGAATATAACGACAGCAAGGAGCAGTTCCTGCAGTCCTCCCACCCTGCGGTTCGCAGCTTGCTCGATTCCATGCTTGCGGAGCATCCGCGGAACCGGCACAGGGAGCTGGCTGATATGCTTGGAGCATCTGCACAATAATGACGGTACCGTCCTTTAAAAGGATGGTACCGTTTCTACTTATGGATCAAGCTTCTTATAGGAATCATTTGCTTCCGCCAGTACCTCCGCTCCGCCCGACGCCAGGAACTCCTCCACGAACTCTCCGAATTCCTCAAGCGTACGCTCTCCGGTGATGAAGGCAATATACGCCTGGTCTCTTAGCTTAATAAGCCCAGGGCTGTTCCTGATCAGAGAGGGCGTAGCCACCTCCAGGGCATTATAGATGCCGTCGTGATCCAGCCCCAGGGTTGCCGCCCATTGCTCGCTCCGTCCGGCAGGAAGGATGGGCAGGGTCATGCCGATCCCCGCGCCGATCGTATTCTGGTAGCTGAACATATGGTTATACGGCGGCAGCAGGATGATGTCCTTCTTGTCCGTTCCGGCCCAGTCCCAGTGTGTCCCCTGAATACCATACTGCAGAGATG
Organism: Paenibacillus sp. FSL H8-0332; assembly: GCF_037963835.1. Taxonomy (NCBI): domain Bacteria; kingdom Bacillati; phylum Bacillota; class Bacilli; order Caryophanales; family Paenibacillaceae; genus Paenibacillus; species Paenibacillus sp. FSL H8-0332. Next base: position 7,118,807 of record NZ_CP150145.1, on the reverse strand, counting down.
CCGCCTCATCGGGGTCAGGATTTGCGCTGACGTAGTCCAGCAGCTGGAGGATCTTCTCCAGCTTGCCCGGCTCCTGGGTAGCATCCGCGCCAATGGCGGTGAAGCTCATCAGCATATCGTAGGCTTTGGAGCCGCGTTTGCCGTCCGGACCGCTAACCGGCCGCCCGAAAGCGATCTTGGCCTGCGGATGCTTCGCGGTTAACTCCTTGACGTTAAACATTGCTTCTACCGGAACCAGCCTGGCTGCCTTCTGGTCATCCAGTTTCCAGTCCGTATAATCTCCTGCCTGTGTCCAGTGATAATAATTGCCCATGGAGGTCATGCCGATCCGTCCGTTAATGAAGGCGTGCGACAGATGCTTGTAGCCTCCGCTATTCTCCCCGGTGATGAACTCGGGATCAATGACCCCGTCCTTGTACCATTTGCGGAGATAACGCAGTGCTTCCTGCATATCCGGCTCCAGAGCGCCAATGACCAGCCCCTGATCCTTCCGGCTGAAGTAGAGCTGATCCGTGAAGACCATCTGCCCGAATGCGCCGAAGACCACATTCATGCCCTCCTGCGACAAGCCGTAGGTGTCCCGGATACCGTTGCCGTCCGGGTCTTCGTTCGTAGCCGCATAGATGAATTTCTCGAAATCGGCCAAGGTGTCCGGCACCTTAAGGCCGAGCTTGTCCAGCCAATCCTGCCGGTAGACCACAGGGACCCGATAGATGTTGGTAGGGTTAATGACCGGAATGCCGTAATAGGCCCCGTTAATGCGGCCATATTGCTGATAGGCGGGTGCATTCTCGCGGATGGCCTTAAGAATATTGGGAGCGTAGGTGTTCAGCAGTTCCTCAGGAATAGGGGCGAGCACGCCTTGCTGCTGGTACTTCAGCAGATCCTGGGTCTGCCGGACCCGGAACAGGTCGGGAATGCTGCCTTGCACCAGCCTCTGGTCGAGCAGGGATTCGTATTTGTTATTCGGCAGATTCCAGAAGTCCAGATCTACCTTGAACTTCTGCTCCAGCTCCCGCACCATTACGGCATCCTCCGCAACCGGCAGATTCTGATGCATGGTCCAGGAGATTTTGAGCTTCGGGGCAGAGGCAGCAAGAACAGCAGAATCAGCAGAATCAACAGAATCAGAAGCGGAAACGGATGTATCCAGCAGCTCTTGTCCAGGCGCAGACGAGAGTGAAGCTGGCTGCCCGCTGCAGCCGCAGATCAGCCCCAGGAGGGGCAAGAGCATTAATCTTTTATACATATACATAAGGCACCCTCCTTATCCTATGCTAATCTCCGCCTGCGGCGGCAGTGTATTCACGGTTCGCAGATAATTCCCCGGCGTACAGCCGTAGATCTCCTTGAAGCGCTTGATGAAGTATGGAGTCGTTCCATAACCGACCTTGCCGGCAATTTGTTCGATCGACATATTGTTCTTCTCGATCAGCCGCCGGGCCTCTTCCATCCGTATGCCGGTGATATAGTCGGTGTAGGTGATCCCCAGCTCTTCCTTGAACAGCTTGCTTAGATACTTGGGACTGATGAAGACCTTGGCGGATACGGCATCCAGCGATAGATCCCCGGACAGATGCTCCCCGATATAGGCCTTGGCCGCTTCAATGGTCGAGAGTGCACGGTCACTGTTCCGCTTCTGCGTCTCCATAATGAAGGTGCCGATGGAGGCGGCGAACCACTCCTGCAAATGCCGGATATCCGGCAGGGCAATGTATTCGTTATACAGATCCAGAGGCCCGTGCGCGGAAGGGGTGTAGCGGATGCTTTTCAGATAATCTGAGTACATAAATACGGTGTTCGCCAGCACGAAGTGGCAATAATCCGCCGGGTAGCTGCCTTCCCGCATGACGGCTATCAGCTGCTCCAGCGCGGCCAGAGTCTCATCCAGCTGCCGGTTCTGCAGCTTGTCCTTGAATCTCATCAGCACAGGCTGCGGAATCTCGTCAAGACTCTGCTCCCTCTTCAGCAGCTCCCGGTCCTTCAAGACCCTGCTCTCCGGCAGAAAATAAGCATATTTCATTAAGGTCTGCGCTTCAGCGTAGCTTGTGTGGAGAAGGCTGATGGCATCCACCCAGCAGCCCTGCGAGAGCTGAATATTCAGCTGGAAATGCTGCTCCGCCGCTGCTGTAATCCGGTCCGAGAGCTGTTCGAGCAGCGTCCCGGAGGCTTCGCGCGCGCCGATAATGACAACCGTCTGCTTGTCCGGCAGCTCCTCGGCCAGAATTCGGCTTCCGTGAAGCCGGATCGCCTCAAGCGTCCCGGTCATCCCGCTCATGGCTGCCTGCAAGCCGCTTAGACTCATGCGGGCGTAGGCTCCACGGGTGTTGAGGAGCAGGCAGCAGTAATGACGGTGCTCCGGAGAGAGTCCCAGGAATTGCGGATCTACGGTTACGCTGCCTGGGGCAGGGCTGTCCTGTAGGAGATTCAGGATCATGTTCTGCCGGATATGCGGACTGCTGGCCTCAAGCGTCCCCTCCAGTGTGGTCACTTTGTTGTTCAGACGGTTGAAGGCGGAATCAATAATTCCGAATTCGTTAAGGGCTTGTCCCCGCACTCCTGGCACCTCAGGCCCCGGGCCGTAGAGGTCCTTAATAGTGCGAAGCAGCCGCTTAAGCGGACTGTAATTCAATTTGGCCAGAATGCCGGACAGACAGATTCCTACCAATATAGCAAGCAGACACAAGGAGAGAATGACCCTCTGGACAACGAGCCATTTCTCATAGAACAGGTTCGCCGGAGCCGCACTGAAGAGCTTCCACCCGGTGGTCGGCAGGTCCTGATAGGAGATCACGTAGGTGCTGCCTCCGATCTCCTGGCTCATGTTCCCGGATGTCTCAGGAGAGGCTAGCGCATTCGAGATACTGGCAGCATAGGTATCGGCCTGGGCCGCAGCATCCGGATTCGAGCCGGCCACAATCCCGCCGGAGGGCGTAGCAATGAAGCTGCTCTGATAGCGGGCAGGCATCATATTCTGCAGAATGGCGCGCAGCGCACTCTCCTTCAGATCAATGGCAATCAGCAGCTCACTGGCTGCCCCGGGGGACTGGAACGGATAGCTGTGCACATAGGTGATCAGCTGGCTGCCGCTGCCGCCGGGGATGCTGGAGACGATATCGTCCGGCACGAACCGGGCCTCTGTCCAGAGGCTGTTACGGGAATTAAGGTTCATGCCGTTCACCCAATCCATCCAGTAGGCGGCACCCGCCTGCTGATCCGCACGGAATTTCAGCCCATACAGCGAGGACAGCAGGAGATGCTGCCTGGGAGCATATAGATGTACGGCTTGTATCAGGTCCGAATGATTGGATACCTGCATGTTCAGCGACTCCTGGAGACTGCTCACCTTGCTGAGATTCGCTGGAAGTGAAGCATCTGGCAGCATACGGAGCGCAGCCCGCTGGTTCAGTGAGACTTCCAGATAGATCTGCTGCACCCGCTGAAGCACGGAGGCTTCAAGGGTACGGGCGGTATTGTCAAGGATGAGCCGGTTGCGGCCCTGAAGCTCTTCCTTATAATGGTTCGAGAAATACAGATAGAAGGCAGAGCAGAGTAAGAGGACAATGACTAACACAACAGAGATGTATGAAGCGGCTAGGGCGGCAAAGGCAGAGTTCCATTTTCGCAAGATGTATTCTCCTCCCAGGCGGATTATACACTAGCCCCTCACAAATCTGTTCGGGATTCATGTTAAATCAATGTTAAATGGCCGGAAAAAAGCTGAATTGTTCCCAAAATCATAGAATTGCGAAATTGTGTTATTGAGCAGCGGTGGAGGCAGGTGCTATATTGAGTCCGATTCAGGCAATCAAAATAACAAGATAGGGGCTGACACATTGAACTTGAAGTCGAAAAGAAAGCTGTTGTCTGTTACGGCAGGTCTGGTACTCCTCACGAATTCGATCGCGGTACATCCTGCAGAGGCGGCCACGGGTAATTCATTAACCGGGCTGCCGGCTGCTCCGGCATGGGGACATTTCGTAGATACTTATAAGAATAACACACCTGTGAATACGGCGGTGTATTCCAACCCCTCGATCGGTGTTCTCTCCGGCTTCCTGGATCTTTGGACACCGGGCGCCACCTGGGATACCGGAACGAAGCTGAACAACGATGTGCTGGATTACAACATTCAATATGTGGCTGATCTGTCAAAGACCCGCACTCCGGCAGAGGAGCAGGCGGCGTATTACGATGACCGGCGGAACCAGACCTATGGAGCGGCTGACGGCCTTGGTCCGTTGTCTGAGGTGTACCGTACGATGTCAGGAACCTACACGACCATTAACAGCATCCCAGATGATGCGACTTCCGTGAAATACAATGATGGCAATGACAGCAACAAGGCCGGCGATTCCAGTTCCAGCTTGGGCAAAATGGTCGACCTGATCGGAATCGTCCGCGGCAATTATGCTTCAACGAGTCAGGCCAAGAAATTCTATAGCTACATGCGTCCATTCCGCTGGAAGGATACCTCTGTTATCGTGCCGACGCTGGTGCCGGCGAGAAGTAGTACGCCTGCCACAGACGGCGGCTTCCCGAGCGGACATACCAACGCTTCCTATCTAGCTGCGTTGGCTCTGGCGTATTCCGTACCTGAGCGCTTCCAGGAGCTGATGGCCCGGGCCTCGGAGATGGGCAACAACCGTGTCGTCGCCGGGATGCACTCACCGCTGGATGTTATGGGCGGACGGGTGACGGCGATGGCCTTCGCAGCAGGGGCACTGACAGACCCGGATAATACGGCGCTGAAGCAGGCGGCCTATACTCAGGCTCATGAAGTGCTGCTTACACAGACAGGTACCGCAGAAGATCGGTTCACCGATTATGCGAAGAATAAGGCCCAGTATACCCAGCGGCTGACCTACGGCTTCCCGCAGATTCACTCTAATACTGAGCCTGCCGTTGCTCCTAAGGGAGCAGAGGTCTTGCTGGAGACCCGCCTGCCTTACCTGAGTGCGGATCAGCGTAGAGCAGTTCTCGTAACAACGGCACTCCCCTCCGGTTATCCACTGCTGGATGATCCCGAAGGCTGGGGACGATTGAACCTGTTCGCCGCTGCCGACGGGTACGGTGCATTCGCTGAGCATGTAACGGTAGCGATGGACGCTGCGAAGGGCGGCTTCCACGCTGCAGACCGCTGGCGCAATGATATCTCCGGGACGGGCGGACTGACCAAGGAGGGTACAGGCACGCTTAAGCTGGCGGGCAGCAACACGTATTCCGGTGGTACAGAGGTGAACGCAGGTGTCCTGGAAGGAGACTCGGCAACAGCCTTCGGCAAAGGGAATGTGACGAATACCGGCGGTTCTGTAGTTGAGAACGTCTACGGTAAAATGGTGATCGGCGGCAGCTTCACCCAGGCCTCCGAAGGTACGCTTGTACTGGGCCTTACTGGAGCAAACGATATCCTTGAGGTTAAGGGTGCGGTGAAGGCTGACGGGAAGCTGAAGGTGAACTTCGGGAACAGCTACGTTCCAGGCAGCGGCCTGATTCCGCTCCTTACGCATGGCGTCAGCCAGCGCAGCGGGCAGTTTACTTCCGTGCAGGTTGAAGGATTGCCAAGCAAATATAACGCCCAGGTAGTGTACCTGAGCGATCAGATCGCGCTTAGTATTACAGATACGACAAGCGGAGGAACTGGCGGCGGTAATCCAGGCGGAACGCCGGGTACTCCAGCTGGAAATACCGGCACGGTACCAGGGACCACCGGTACCACTCCAGGGAATGGCAGCACTACTCCTGCTGAACCGGAAAAACAGCCACAGAGCGGCGTTAACCCGTTCCAATCCGGAGTGGTGAGCAGAGAAGCGGTGTACAAGACCGTGACTGAAGCTATTACAGCCACGAAGAATCAGAGCATCAGCTTCAAGGATACCGCAGGACACTGGGGCAGCAGCACCATCGCTACAGCCGTGAAGCTGCAGATCATCAGCGGCTATGCGGACGGCTCCTTCCGTCCTAATGCACCGGTGACCAGAGCTGAATTCGCAGCGATGATCGCCCGTTCCTTCGGGCTAGGCACTACATCGGCGGCCTCTAAATTTGGGGATACTGCCTCCAATTGGGCGGCAGGCTATATCGGTGCCTTGGCCGATAAAGGCATCGTAACCGGCTACGCAGACGGCAGCTTCAAGCCGGGAGCGACCATTACCCGCGCTGAGATGGTCACGATTATCGGCCGTGTGCTTGATCTCGGTGTGCTCCAGACTGGCATTCCGGCGAGCTTCAAGGATGTCAGCAGCAGCTACTGGGCAGCTAACGCCATCCGCCAGGCCACTTCTGCTAACCTGGTGAAGGGCATCTCTGCTTCAGCGTTCGCTCCAAAGAGTCAGGCTACCCGCGCCGAAGCGGTGGCCGTGATTATCCGCGCGCTGGAGAGCGACAGTTCGGTTAAGGCTTTGATGGCGGGCTTGTAAGCTGCAACTGAGTGACAGGAGTAAGTAAGTCTTATGAATAGGATGCAGGAAGTACAAGCCGCTGGCTTGTGCTTTTTGCTATGGTTACGGCCACTTAGCCACTTTGGGTGTCGTTTCGCGTTCAATCATCACAATGTGGGCATATTTGACAAATTCAATCTACAAGTGTAATGTATAGAACAGAGCTTGTATTTACACTTGTAGATTGAATGCCGCCGCCACGGAATGGAGCTGTTATGATGAGTACAACCCCGAAGATTTCAGAAGCTGAATGGGAAATTATGAAGATTATCTGGGAGCATCATCCGCTCACCTCGGAACAAATCACCCGGCTCCTGCCTGCATCTGTGGAATGGAGCGAGCAGACGGTGCGCACCTTCGTCACCCGGCTGCTTAAGAAGAAGGCGATAGCGTATGAGAAATCCGGCCGGAGCTATCTCTATTATCCGCTGGTGTCAGAGAATGAGTGTGTCCGGGCCGAGAGCCGCTCCTTCCTGAAGCGCGTTTTTGGCGGAGCTACCCAGTTAATGGTGACCAGCTTCCTGGAGGATGTTGAGCTGTCCAAGCAGGAGATTGAACAACTCGAACAGCTGCTCAAGGAGAAGAAGTCGCAGGGCACCAGCGGCAACTCAGGTAAGCAGGAATGAATATGGTCTACGGATGGTTTGCCGGTATAGCAGAACAGACATTGGCGGCAAGCATGGTGATTCTGGCCGTGTTGTTCATTCATAATGTTCTGCGGAGATTCATCAACGCCCGGGTGCGTTACCTCCTGTGGTTGCTTGTTATCGCCCGGCTGTTATTGCCTGCTGTACCGGACAGCCCTGTCAGCATGTTGCATATTCTCGGCAATAGTAAGCATTTGTTAACAACTATCCTGGACAAGGGGCCGGACACCGGAGCTTCTAAGGGTGATTATCAGGAGCTTGCGCCCGGAGAGGGAGATCAGGCTATATATCCGGCTAATAACACCGCTTGGGATGCACAAGGGCAGACAGACACAGCCCGGCAGAAGGATGGAGCGGCAACGGATAACCGCAGCTCTGTGCAAGCCGTAGACTATCCGCTCTGGTTGAAGATAGGCACAGGGATCTGGCTGCTGGGCGTCATGCTTATGCTGCTGAATGGACTCCTGTACATAAGGCGGATGCACCGCGAACGCAGACGGCTTAGACGGGTGAATGCCCCGGAGATTCTTAAGGTGGTTCTTGCCACCAGACGCCAGTTTGGAATAAGGAGAGCGATACCTATCTATACCGGAGGTTCCGCTAACAACCCATATCTGTCAGGACTCCTGCGTCCTTGGATCTTTGTCCCGGAGCAAGCTCTGCGGGAACTGGATGCTTCCCGGCTGCGGCACATCCTCGCGCATGAGCTTGCCCACTGCAAGCGGAGGGATATGCTGTGGAACCTGCTAGGGAGCCTAGCCGCAACGATACATTGGTTCAATCCCCTGATGTGGCTGGCGATCCGGCGGATGAAGATCGATCGGGAGGTTGCGTGCGACGCCTATGTGCTGGAGGTATTGGGAGAAGAGGAGGCAATTGATTACGGGCTTACTCTGGTAGAGTTCCTGAAGCGCTTCTCACGAGTCCGGGAGCGGAGGGGGCATCTTTATTTCTCTAACCCGCACCAGCGGCAACAGATTCGAAGAAGAATCAGTATGATTCAATCTTTCAAAAAAGGCTCCTACCGCATCTCCGCAGCAGCTGTAATTCTGGTCGCTCTGCTCAGCATCGTGATGCTTACAGGTGTCTCTGGGGAACCCGGTGACTCTGCTGTCACGGAACCTGTGGCCAATTCCGCTGGTACTCATGCAGAAGGCGTTGCTGCGGGGGAACGCGTAGAAACGCCAACGGATCAAGGAGAGACACTGATGCCGTTAACGAGCATAGGTGCACAACAGACGGAGTATGTGACCCGGCATAATCTTCTGGTGCCGATGAATGTGGAGATTGAACAAGACGGTTACCAGGTCAACATCACAGGCTTCATGGCAGACAAGAATCAATTGATTCTCTTCTATACTGCGAGAGTGGACGGCGGTAGGTCACTATTCTCTGACGGTCCTCATTTCGTAGAATGCATCATTACGGATGGTATTACCGGCAAGGTGATTAACGGCCGGACCCACGCGCTGGTCAGCAGCAGCAGCCCGGAGCAGCATATTAAAGATGCGATAGCCAGACTTCCGTTCAGTACTCCTTTGACGGACCCGCCTTCAAAGATTAAGGTAGAGTTCCATTTACGCACACTGGGAGCCAACGATTCCAACATTCAGGAGTCTCCGGCACTTCAGACCACCTTCGATGTGAGGGCAAGTTACTGGAAGCAGGAGTCGCATACCATAACATCGCAAGAAACGCTTAACGTAGCGGGACACAAGATCAGAGTGAAATTACAATTGACACCCTTAACAACCATAGCCACTTTTTATTCAGATGAACCTTTGTTTAAGAATAAGGAATTTATGAAATCTTTCCATGAGAAGTACGGTTCTCCATTCCTGTGGTGGAGCAAGACTGGAACGGGAGACTATAGGCAGCAGCCAGGCACTTCATCAATTACGTTTACAGACTATGAAATGAAGATGGTTACAGAAAGCTATTATTTGTTGGATAAGCTGCAATCTCTGCGGCTGGATTTCATGAAGAGTCCGGCGAAGCTTACTGGAATGAAGGATCTTGAGCATACATACCAGATGACCTTTGATGTCCCCGGACAGGATCAGAGCTGATCCGGATGAAACAACCAACTTATATTGAAGGAGAGTGTAGTAATGAATAGCATAAAGCGGGATACAATGGAGATTAAACATACGGCACAGACGCATCCAGGACAGGAACAAAAGCAATGGTCAGCGCCAAATAAACGGCGTTCCTCCAGGAACCGGCTATCTACCGCCATCGTCGCAGTCATGACAACCGCAGCGCTGGTGCTTAGCCCTTTTGCCGTGACAGGTCAAGCTTTGGCCGCCTCGGCAACCGCCGCGAAACCGTCGGCAGCGCTTGCCCCCTTTGTAAATCCCGAGATTCAGGGTTATCGACAGGTTGAGTATGCCATCAAACACAATCTGGTGCAGCCGCTGAACACAGTCGTCAAAAAAGACGGTTATCAGCTGACGGTGAACGGCCTCATCGCAGACAAATATGAGCTGATCATCCTTTTTACAGCCCAAGCCGACAGTAAGAGAGCATTCGTGTTCATGCCGCCAAAGGGTCATAGTCTCCAATTGTCCGATGCGATTACAGGCAAGGTCATCAGTGGCAAGAAATTCAATGATGCTCTAGTCATAGGCGCAAGTCCGGCAAAGAAAGATCATATTCTATATGGAATTGCTAAAATCCGGTTAAGCAGTCCATTGACCACGCCTCCCAAAAAAGTAGCTGCTGAGTTTCAGCTAGGCACCTTAACCGCCATTGAGCTGAATCAGTTAAAGGCGCTGGATGCCGAAATGCTCGCTGCCGCCGAAAAGGCCCATGCGGACGACCCGGACCAGACCTCATCGTTCAGCTACAGTCCTGAACTGCTGAAGAAGTATGATGCAATCAAGTCCAACGTGAAGTATAGCCCTGTGCTGAAGGTGGCTTTTGATATCAACCCCAAGGTCTGGAAGCAGGAGACCCGGACACTGACGCCGGAGGAAACGATTGATGTGGCAGGGCATAAGATTAAAGTGAAGCTGGAATTGACACCGTTCACGACTGTAACCACACTATCCTCAGACGAAGCTTTGTTTAAAAACAGAGAGTTTATGGAGACCTTCTATATGGAATATTACCCATCGCTATTGGTCAAGAACGGAACCGGTGATTATAAATCGCAAGAGGGAGCTTCTACCTATACCTATGCAGACCATGAGATGAAAATCGTCTCAGAGAGCTACTTCTTCTTGAATAAGCCGCAGTCGCTTCGCCTGGATTTCACCACTATGAAGGAGAGTAAGATTACACAGCAGTTAGTTGTTGATTTGTCTAAGCAGTAAATTACAGGCTATCTGAAGTGTCTTAGGGCCATCCGTGAAGGATGGCTCTTCTTTTGTCGGGTACAGGGTGTGCGGGGAATGTCTCTTAAGCAGGGCATGTTATGGGCAGGGATGTGATAAAATACAGGGACATGACAAGATGAGACCGATGGAGGAAATATGTTAATTCAACTGATATGCGTAGGCAAATTGAAGGAAAAGTATCTGACGCTTGGCATCGCGGAATATGCTAAGCGGTTAACGCCCTACATCAAGTTCCAGATGATTGAGGTGGCGGATGAGAAGGCCCCTGATAACCTCAGCGACGCAGAGGTTATTCAGGTGAAGGTGCGCGAGGGCGAGCGTATCCTCGCGCAGATTAAGAGCGAGGCGCATGTCATTGCGCTCGCGATTGACGGCAAGCTCTGGAGCTCGGAGGAGCTTGCCGCCGAGATCGACCGGCTCGGCACCTACGGGACGAGCCATGTCGTCTTCGTCATCGGAGGCAGCCACGGCCTCTCCGATGAAGTGATGCGCCGCGCCCAGCAGCGCATGAGCTTCGGCCGCATGACGCTGCCCCACCAGCTCATGCGGCTGGTGCTGGTGGAGCAGGTTTACCGGGCAGTGAAGATTAATCGGGGGGAACCTTATCATAAGTAGGGTAAATTTTTGACTCAAAACCAAAATCATGGGTTGATTAAAAGAGGGCCCTAAGCGGAGAAGGCAGAGGGATTCTGGAGAAACGAGTGGCCACCTTTAAAGAACGATTCCCATCCTGAACGTCTTATCTCAATAAAGAATGACATACAGAGCTACCTTTACAGGCCTGTTGATTAACCAGAATATGTAACTCAAATTAATCCGTACTCAAATGTAATCAGACGATGTATGCTTATCGTCCATTCAATCGGTAGTCTATCCAGAAGCAGCAAGTGAGCAAATCGAACAAAAGAAAAATCAGCATGACGAGAGAATCCTTGCTTTGCCCCATCAAATAGCCATTTGAGTAGCACAAAGACGATAAGTGCTGAGAAAAGTTGGCCATACACCGCATTTTCCGTCGTGCCAAATAACGTGGGAATATTTAAATGTTGTTTGATCCAGCGAAAGAATACTTCAATCTGCCAGCGAGCTTTATACATTTGGGCGATTTGTTCAGCTGTAACGCCCATGGTCACGACGCGAATTTCCCTACCTTCAAAATCATGAAAGATGATCACACGATGACGCTGCTCTGAACGACACTGAGGCGTTCCCAGTTGGCAGGTGATGTCACGTATGACCGGAGAATCAGCAGTGGCTTGACGCCGCAGCGCATAAGGTTTTTCTAAATGAACATTGTCGCGAAGCCGAATGACGAAGGACTATCCATCTTGTTTGTAGCGATCCAATCGTTCCAATTTGCCGTAAGCACGGTCCATTATCATAATAAAGTCGGGGTTTTCCAAAGATTCGCATACAGGGCCATCATGCCTTGCGCCAATCGTTTCCGTGACACCAAGCGGCTGTCCGTTTTGAGCCTGTAGGGCGACATGCAGTTTAACCGCAGCCCGTTCTCCGTGGTAGGGAGCCCAAGGCAAGCGAGTTTTCCCGACTGTCATCGTAGTAGAATCGATCAGCAGCAATTCTTTCGGAAAAGCCAGCTTTCGCCGGGTTTCACGATTACATTTGCGGACAAGCAGTTGAAACAGTTCTTTAAATACAGCAAACGGAACATCTGCTGCTTTACCGGAAAAACAGGAATAGTGAACTTGAGACAAGCCGCTACAAGCGGCATGATCCGCGCCGAAACGATACCCTGACCATTCTTCACTGGCTGCGGCGCACCAATATTCAAGCAAATGATAAACAGTGAATTTTCGCGCCTTATCTACATAGTCAACCGTTTGGACGATGGATTCGACTTCTTCGGGTGTAAGGACAATTTGAAGGATGGGGAGAATCGTGTTAGAATTTTTCATGGAGTCGTCACCTTCCGGTTCGTTTGTAGGGGTACAAACATTTTACCGGGTTGACGGCTCTTTTTCTACCATTTAGCGGTTAATCAACAGGCATGATTTGGACAAAATGTAAGACTGACGCTGTATCGGCACATAAGAACGAATTAGAGCACAGGGGAATATTCCCCTGTGCTCTATCTACATTTCTCGCTGCTCTAACCCGTCTGCCTGCTCTACTCCGTCACCTTGCTCTGATTCGCCACCCCGCGGGCCTTGTCCTGAACCTCTTCCGGCTCGCCGAGATAGAAGCGGCTGATTGGCTTCACATCGTCGTCCAGCTTGTAGACCAGCGGAACCCCTTTAGGGATATTCAGCTCAAGCAGCGTAGCCTCATCCAGATTTTCCATGAACTTAATCACGGCGCGCAGGGTGTTGCCATGTGCGGAGATCAGCACCCGTTCCTTCTTGCGGATCAGCGGCACAATGCGGTTGCCCCAGAAGTCACCGACACGGTGTATGGTATCCTCCAGACTCTCCCCCCGGGGAATATCGCCTGGTCGCACCTCTTTGTAGCGGATGTCATTACGTGCATAACGTGGATCATCCGGCGTAAGCAGCGGTGGCCGCGCCGACAGGCTGCGTCTCTAGATATGCAGCTGCTCGTCTCCATATTGGACTGCCGTCTCGCTCTTGCTGAGTCCCTGCAGCGCTCCATAGTGACGTTCATTCAGCCTCCATGATTTTTGTACGGGAATCCATAACAGCAAGCCTGTACCAGTGAGGGGTATATAGCTGGACAATTCAGCTGTCACAGCGAAATCTGACTCTGAGCGCAGGGATGTAGGCTGTAGTTTATAGTCGCACAATTTGTACATACGCAAAAGGCTGCCAGCCTAAAGAAGACTGGTAGCCTTTTGTTATGCTTAAAGCCAATTTACAGCTTCATTAAGCAACTTGATGCTTCTTAAATCCCCTATAGGCAATAGGCATTAGCAGAACGGTCACAATAAAGGAAACGCCCACCATAACTAAGTGACGCGGGAGAATTTGACCGAACAAATGGTACACTTCATAATGGGTGATCGCTTCATAACCATCCATAATTTTGTTGGGAAGAAGTTGTATAAGATGATTAATGGTTCTGCTGCTCTTGCTGTATGGGATGAACATTGAACCAAAGAGAATGGCAACAGACCAGATCATCACAGGGAATGGCGACTTCAATCGGGATGACAATACTAGCGTGATAGACATCATCATCAAACATCCCAAATAGCCAATTAGAGCCGTCCACACAAAAGCTTCAAGGATTGTCATTGGAAAAGGAGCTATCAAACTTAATATCTGTACATTTGAGTTCCAGCCCGCCCACCCATAAACACCTAATGTGATTAGGATGTATGACAGAATGCTGATGCCATATAGTCCAGTTGTAAACAGAATACTTGCTTTTAATTTTGCATGTATCAATTTGCTTCGGCCATAACGGGATGAAAGAATTACCGCATCAGCCCCGCTCTGATATTCCGATGCGAATACAGGAGCGATGCAGATAATCATCACAAAGGAAATCGCTAAAATCATGCCTGATGCATTATTTAATACATTTTCCCACCCACTTTTATAATTAAGTTTAAAGGGAGTGCTAATCTTCTTATTTAACTTCAAAAAATAGTCTTTATCCTGGTCAGAGTAATTTCCGTATGTATAATCCATGTTGAGATATTCCTTGACTTTCTCTGTACGCTTATCATAGAAATGAACTGCGTCCAATCGTGTCAAATCATCAATAATATAATGATTATAATCGTTTAACGGCGAGAATCCCGTCCGAATCAGGCTAAGGATAAGGTTATCCTTAATTTCATATTTAGCATATGCCCCGTCTGTGATCTCTTTTGATTTAGGATCCAGGTTATCCGAATTCCCCCTAACCTCGTGATAACGATCAATCGCACCCGCAATTTTATTGGCATCCAGGGCTCCTGTATGCTGTAAATCATATTGTTTTTTCAAGCGAATTGCTTGAAGTCCGGTTACCGTTTTTCCAGTTTCCTGCGGTATCCGTTCCGAGAAAATATTGATCATCGTTACAAAAATCAGCAAAACCAAGAGAATTAAAGCAGCCAGAAGAAATGATTTTCGCTTTATAATTTTTCTCAATTCAAAGCGTGTTAACCTATCCATCACTTACACCCCCCTGCTTTTCTTAAGTTTGTCCTCTTGCTCATCTTGAAAATGATACAGGTAAAAGTCTTCAAGTGTGGGTGCGACCAGTTGAGCCTCATCTGCCGGTTTCTTACTGGATACGATGCGCATTTCGACCTGCTCCCCTTCATGACGCAAGTTACTTACACAATATCGAGAATTCCACTGATCGACTTCCTTAGCAGGCACACTGCAACGCCACACAAAGCCGTCCATGCTGGCTGTTAATTCCCCGACGGTACCTCTCATCATTAATTCTCCCTTTTTCATAACCAGAATCTGATCGGCGATGTACTCCACATCGGAAACAATATGAGTAGACAACAGCACAATTTTGTCACGGGCCAAATCTGCAATCAGGTTGCGAAACCTCACCCTTTCCTTAGGATCCAGGCCCGCTGTGGGTTCGTCCAGAACCAGCACCTTGGGTTCATTCAGCATGGCCTGAGCGATACCCAACCGCTGCCGCATACCGCCGGAGAACGTGCGAATCTTCTTGCTGGAAACCTCAGATAATGCTACAGTCAGGAGCAGTTCCTTCGTTCTGGCTTTGGCTATTCGCATAGGCAGCCCTTTAAGAGTTGCGACGTACCACATAAATTCCTCAGCGCTAAAGTCGGGATAGTAACCAAAGTCTTGGGGAAGATACCCCAATAAATTCCGATATTCCTCTCCCATTCCAATAATTTCTTTCCCATTCATCTGAATCGCCCCGGATGTGGGATTTAAGATACCACAGACCATTCGCATGATCGTTGTTTTACCGGCGCCATTGGCTCCAAGCAGCCCGTATACACCACTTGTAAATTTAATGCTAACCTTATCGACAGCTAGTTTTCCAGAAAACTGTTTACTTACCCCTATTAAGGTCAACTCCAGCAACTTTCTCCCTCCTTAACCTCTCACTATATTTTTAATAGATACGGTATCCAAACTGCGGCAAGACAAACGCAACTTCCGTACCTCTAGGACAAGCCCGAACATAGACAGCAGCATAATGACGACCCACCCGCCCATAGACGACTTATCGTACAACTGCAAAGATGGAACAAACGATAAAATTACTTGAATCAGCACCTGCGCTCCTATAAAAACCAAGCAGTAGATTCCGCAGTCTTTACTTCGCGTTCGGCTTAGAATAGACAAACATCCCAAACATGTCAGTTGAAACGGCACAAGCAGGTACATGAAGATTAAGCTAATCTCCTGTTGTAATCTAAAGCTAAAAAATATAGATAATAAGAATATACAGAGAACATCGACCAGGCTCAGCAAACTCATACGGGCGAGCATAAGCTTCTCCAACGAGTGCTTGGTGCTTAGCTCAATCTCCATCATCGTGAAACTAAACGAACGAACAAGCACTTGAAGGCCGGCTACTACCAGTAAGGGAGAGGCAATGGAAACGAACATCAGTACTTGCCTCCCATTACTCCAGAAGGAACCAAATGACAAGACATGATTCAAAAGCCAACTCATCATAAGAACAATGAAGAGATGTAAGATCCACACCTTTTTGCTGATAAAATGAAGTTGGGAACAATAAAATTCCTTCCATGATGTTCTTCTGCTTTGTTGGGTATCATTGAATATCTGTTGGGCCCCAGCTATTGTATCCTCCATCCGTTGAAGATCAACCGGAGGTGAAGGGAAGTTTCTCAGCATAACTTGAACGGGGCGATGCTTTTTCACCATCTATTTCCTTCCTTTCCCGGTATTGCTTCATAGCATTTAATCCGCGTTTTATCTTATATTGCACCACCCATTGATTCATCCCTGTTATTCTCGCAATGTCTTTGTACGTTAGATCCAAAGTAAAACGCATAAACACCAGTTCCCGCTCATCCTCTGCCAATAACTGAAGCAACTGATGTACGATTTGCGCATTGTCCACTTGCTCTTCCATCGAGAACGTCTCGCTTACTAGACTGTCGCTCCTTTCACGGTCTTCCATTAGCTGATTTCTTCTTTTGATCCGCAGATAATCCCAGCATACATTCCGAGCAATAGTGTACAAATAAGCAAGATATTTCCCTTCATGCTTCAAGCAATCCGTATTGCGACAAAAGCGAAAAAAGGTTTCTTGGGTCAGATCTTCGGCATCATCCATACTCCTGATTTTCCAATAGCAGTATTTCTGTATGCTCGAATAATGGCGTCTAATCAGCAGTGTGAGGTATTGTGATTCTCCTTGTCGAATACGTTTTATCCATTCTTCTTCCTCCAACCCTTCCCCTCCTTCCTACTATGTATAACTCTTCAGCCGGATAAAAAAGAGAAGAAATCATGTGTATATTGTGTGAACAAATCAAACGGCATATGATTCCGCTTGCATCTGATACAACTGTGCGTATACTCCGTTGAGTCCTAATAGTTCAGTGTGATTCCCTTTCTCAACTACTTCTCCCGACTGCAACACTATAATCCCATCAGCCATAGCAGTGTTCACAAAACGATGAGTGACCATCAAGCATAACTTGCTCATTCTCATTTCCTGAAAACGTTCATAAATCTCATGCTCTGCAACCACATCCAGGGAGGCCGACGGCTCATCAAGAATCAAAATTTCGGATGACTTCATCATAGCACGTGTTATTGCCAACTTTTGCCATTGTCCTAAAGATAAATCTATACTGCCGGACCATTCTTTTTGCAGCTTGGTTGAGTACTGCTCTGGAAGTCTTGAAATAAAAGAATCTGCACCCGAAGATCTGGCAGCATCAATAATCCGTTCGATATCATCAATATGTTCCGGGTTACCTAAACCGATATTCGTTTTTATGTCAAAAGGATACTGAATGAAATCTTGAAAAACTGCAGAAACATGCTTGTAATACGATTCTTGGTTGAGGGTGTTAATGTTGACCCCGTCAATTAGAATCTCTCCTTCTGTGGGCGTATACAAGTTTAGCAACAGCTTGATCAAGGTTGTCTTACCTGAACCATTCAAGCCAACAAGGACATACGTTTGATTTGCTTCCAATCTAAGGTTGATATTCTTGAGGACGTATTGTTGGGTGTTAGGGTAAATGAAGGATACATCTTTAAACTCTATTATCTGAAAGTCAATAGGGAACTCCCGGTCAGATTGTTCCTCCTCGGTTGATGTCTCCAACAGTTCAAAAATACTTTGCATATATAAACTATCTTCATAGGCAGTAGATAACAAGGATAAGATATTTGATACAGAATTTTTCAGATTATCCACAGCAGTAACATACATAGTTATAGTTCCTATGGTAAGTTTATTTTGAATTGAAAGTAGAATGACTAGTATCTTTATGAAGTAAAAAATCATTTGGTCAAGACTCTCAACTAACGAAGTTTCAAATAAGAAACGTTTTCGGATCTTTTTATCTTCGATTAAATATTCGTTCAATGTTCCCAAGATAACACTTGTCAAATAAGCATAGGATTTATATATTTTCAACTCTTTCACATTCTGATTTTTGATAGAGATAGATTTTAGGTGTTTGGCAAAACGGTTTCGCTCAAATCGTCTGTTAAACACATCGAACCACTTATTCAGGATTTTTATGCTAATATAAAACATTGGAACCGCTGAAATGATGCAAAGAAAAACAACTGATTTGCTGAAGTAGAGTAAAATCCCCACAATCCCTAGCAAGCTAGTTGAATTCTGAATAAAGCCTACCAATGTTTGCAGGATACTTATACTTCTAGTCAAAGATTCATCATTGGCCTTTTGAATTCGATTGTAAGTATCTGAATTATCAAATTGATCCATATTCATTAATGGAATTTTATGCAGAATTTCACTAGTAAGTGTTTTATTCAAAATCGCCGAATATATATTTTGCATATAAGTGGAAATGTTTCTCAAAAGGGAACCCGACAACGTTAATAAAAAATGAACAAACAACCAAATATATATGTCTCCCAAGGAACTTCTCTTTTGAGTGATTACATTTGCAATTTGATCAATAACCTCCTTCCAAACCCATAATTTAGAAGGAATGATCAATCCTGAGCTAAAATCAATGAGTAAAATCAGGGTAAAACTTGCAGGGCTTGCTTTCCAAAGCAACGCGATTGTTTTCATAAAAATTCGGCAGACAGTTTTTATTTTTTTCATTGTATCTCCTCCCTAAAAGGAGTAAGTTTGCTAATCATGACGAAATGACAATTTTACACGGCCCAGTGAACACCCAGCGGCTATACGCTCTAACATCATCAGGTTTAATTCGGCTTAAGATTGTTCTAATTTGTCGATAATGCTGACGCGTAATATGAACAGGCTCATCGTAGAAAAAGTTTGCTGATAAATTTTCAAAAATATCATCGTGATCTGATGTATCCGGTTCACTAGTGAAATCCTTCAGAAGCTGCTTGGCCTGCCGGAACTCAGCTTCTGAAAACTCATAATACTTTAAAAATTGTATTGTCTCTTCAGCAAATCGCGAAACATTGTCCACTTCATTCGAAAATTTAAAGGTAAATACCGTGAAATAGAAGAATTCTGTAATATGTTTGTCAGACACCAAGTTTTCTATAAATAGACTATTATAACCAGAATCAAAAATGTAACTATCAATTTTAATTTTGCTAATGATTTCAAATAGCATCCTTATTATTTTTTTTGGTAGGTCTAGTGTTTCATACGTTCTTTGGATAAAAAATTCTACTAAGGTGAAGTCATTTGAGTTTTTAAGGAGAAGTGTACGGACATTTTCATTTTTCACAACTTCAAGTACTGATCTAATAGGGGGAAGATGTTCTGAATATACTAAATTATTCATAACAGGGAGTATTAAACGCGTAATTTCACCAATGTCCAAACCACTTTGAATAATTAGCGCGCAATTGTCCTTGGTATAAAATGAATGCATAAAAGACACCGCATCCTCAATTTTAAATCCTTCAATATCTTTTATATTTCCAACAGGCAGTACATTTACCAGGTTATCTGTAATAAAGTAAATTATTTTCTTCTGCCAATCCCAATGACTTTTCATATTACGGCATTCATCAAGAATTTCAGATCTTGCAATCTCAAACACATCTTCTTCTAGAACTGATCTACTGAAGATCCCTCTCAGGATTTCAGAGAATTTCATAACATTGATTGATGAAGTGGGAAAAGAAATGTGCAGCACCGTTTGCCCATAGTTAGTGTATCCCGAAAATTGAAAACCTGCTTTAATATACTTATCGTTTCTTTCAGCAATGTTGGCTTGATGAAGTCGGTATGACAAGGAGATATGTTCAACTAAATGGGCCATCCCATTGAATCCCGCAGTTTCAATCTCACAACCAGCTTTAATACAGATAGAGGCATAAGTCCTTGGATAATTCCCTTCCACAATGTACACCCCAGGTTGTTGAAAAAAAGTAATTGTATCATTCATACTAAATCCTCCACTTGTAGAATCACAGTACTAAGAGGCAATCTGAATCTCTCCAGATCGCCTCTTCATCATTTGCATTAGTATTAGCCATTTGCTTTATCGTAATTAGAATTGCTATTAGTTTCAGTGCTATTGCATGCACAACCACAAGGACCGCCGCCCCATACCCAACCTCTCCAAGAACCGCTGCTATGATTTTCTGATGCTTCATTACAAATACAATTACAAGCATGTGCTGCTGTTACTGCATTATCTTGCTTACGAAACAATGGATTTACAACTTCCATGGTTTTACACCTCCTCCCTTAGAGTTCTATATATTAGACTCTCCTATAATATAGAGGAAAGAAAAATATCATTAGAATACTCGGGCATTCTTTAAGAACTCCAGTTTTTCGGGAGATGTTTCACGTACAGCATGATAAAAAACGAGATCTTCAAGAATAGATTTCTTTTGAGAACTACACTGCTTTCTTTTGTTCTCTCGGTGAAAACCCGATTCTGTATAACTGTCAATGTAGCATGTGGAACATAATCGTATCGCCCAGCAATTTTTGCAATTCTCAATCGTTCCTCTAGAGTAATCCTCGACATAAAAATTGTGGATACGACCAAAGTCGATACCGTCAAAAATATTACCAATAGAGGGAGAATTGCCGACACGCTCACAAATATATAAATCACCCTTAGTATTTACATAAAGCCTTCGTGCCCCAGGGACACAACATCCATTGAATGGATAAAATTCAGAAGGTTCGTCTGCGACAAACCGGTTCTCGACATCTATTAGAATTTTTTCCACCAAGGCCGCATAAATTGTATTTTCTTCCTCCCGAATAGAAGGATGCTGCTTTATTTGGTCAGTCATCCAATCCCACAAAGGATTGATCATATTTTGCTCATCTTTAGGTACTTCTTCTATACTTAATTTAGTATCGGGTATACTACCTTTAGCGGCATACGTAATATTTATATCTATCCCTTTAGGTAAGAAGGTTAATTTCTGAAAAAAAGAATTGATATCATCTAATTTTTGCTGAGAGTAGGGGGGAGCAAATACAGCATTTATGGACAATACGTTCCTGCTGTTTTTGAATGCTTCGCATAATAGCTCTAAACCGCGAATAGCTTTTGAAAAGCTGCCATATCCATTACTGTACTTTCTATAAGAATTCTGTACATATTCTGGTCCATCGAGGCTGCACACAACACTCAAATTAGGCACTGCGGCCAAATACTCGGCAATATCTTTAGTGACAAGTGTTAAATTAGTCGTTAGGGAAAAGGAGAGGGCTTTTCCGCTCATAATATCAAGAGAGTATTCAATAGACCATTTTAACAAATCAAATCTTAATAAAGGCTCTCCTCCGTAAAAAGTTACCGCAGCTTTTTCTTTTGTGTGCTGGGCGGTATAATCGATTGCTGCTTTCGCTACTTCAATCGTCATATCATCATCATTGAAATTCCGGTTTAAATCACAATCTTCGTTGTATATACAGTATCCACATCGCAAATTACATCGACCTGTAAGTTCCAGAATCAACTGTCTGAACTCGCTATTCACCTGGCGCTCCAAATCTTCATAATGCCCAAGAGTATACAGCTTGTCCGGCTTAAAAGCGCGAAAAAGCTTTTCCTCAGCGACAGCAAGCCCAAATTTTTCAATGGCCCGGCCATTCAGTACTTCCTTCAGATCATCAATACTTTTAATTTCAGACCGGTTAAACAAAGCATCCATAATTTCATAAGAATCTTGGTCTAAAAGAAGCACTTTCCCCGTGCCGGTATCATAGAAGTATTTATTATTATTTGTTGCAAACATCTTCCCCATTCGTTTCAGCTCATGGTCGCTTTTCAATGTCAACAATCTTTCTATTTCAACGTGCTGTTGCAGTACACTCATCTTACTGCTCCTTTCTGAACTCTATGTGACTTAAGAACAACTTGTTATTTAATTCACAAACTTCAGCATAGTACTGAGCTACAAACTCAATATAACATGCAATTTATATATTAAATTGAATCCATATGTGAGAGTCGTTATTTCCTATGTTAACGTAAATAATGAATAATATTACATAAAATTGTCTTTTTTTAAATAAATAATGTCGTAAAGTCCCACTATATACTTTATTATGTTAGTTAAATACATTTTTCCCTGGAGTGTGAGAACGATTGTTTAACATAGCGATTTGTGATAAAAATAAAGAAACTCATGATCTTTTAAAATTCTTCTTTTTGAGGTTCTCTGTAACAAGTCGATTCTTATTTAGTATAGATTATTTTTTCTCGGGGGAAGAATTGCTTAACCACTACTGTAAGAACAGTAATTATTTATTCCATGCTATTTTTATTGAGATTGAACTTTCTGGTATGGATGGATTAGAAACCGCACGCGAGATACGTTCATTTCCTGATCACAATGTGCAAATTATTTTTATTGCTCACGACCAAAAATATATGTTGAACTGTTTTGATGTTCAAGCTTTTCAATACATCTTAAAACCTATAGTATATGATTTGTTTCAGGAAAAGTTACTATTGTTGTGTCACTATCTTCTCTCATTAGTCCATCATTTTCTCTCCGTTAAAGTAAATAATGAACAGCTCATTCTTAGAACTTCAGATATTGTCTCCTTAGTCAAAATCAAGCATGAATTATGCCAGAACAAAGTTGAAATCTCCTTAGTTCAGAAAAATGATCCGATTGTAGTATCAGGTACACTATCAGGATATGCAGAGAAGCTCAACCCCGCACAATTCCTGCTAATTCATCGTTCTGTTATTGTAAATCTGAATTATGTGCATAGTTTTACCTCTGATAGAGTTATAATGTCCAATCTAGTTCAGTTCCCCATTGGACGTTCATATTCCAAAAAATTTAAAGAACTGCACTTCTGACTGTTTTATCAAGTAGAGTAAGTAAGATGAAGAACTACTCCCCAGAACTCCCATCAAACTACGCAAGTGGATTTCCCACATCCGCCTTTCCTTCGCCAGCCCTACATCCTTAGATCTATAAATGAGCAAAAAAGGATACAGAAAATCCCAATTGAAGTTAGGCCAATTTAAACTGCTCACAAACAACATGAAACGGAATGCCTTTCTGACCGCAATCGTAGACAAACTGAAGCCGATCCAGTTGGACTTGCTTACGAACAGCACGTAATCCATCTCCAAATGGACAAGGCTATCCCAAACCGGTGGTACAGTACAAATGTGTCCACGCCAGTAGCGTCCACAGGCGGGTAAAAGCGGTTGCTGAGCGTACCTGGTACGTGTCGAAACCTAGGCTATTCTTGGACTGGCGAAAAAAATTTCAATCGGCCAACGCTTGCTGTAGTACTTTGAGAACGTTTCCGTATCCAAGGAGACATAGGTGCATAAAAAAGCACGTAGCGCTTTGGGCACGCCAAACGCTTGCTCCGGCTAGCACAGCAGAACAGCGGCATTTTCTATATCGTTTAGGGCGCCTTCGTATAGATACGTCCAGTAAGAAGATTCGTTCACGGTCACTAGGCGAACGTCTTCTTTGCGGATGTGGGCGGAAAAATCCTGTACAGAAATGGAGCGACCGAGCCTAGGGTGAGTAACTTAGCAGGTGGAACCCCTGCTTGGAAAGGCGAAAGCCACGCCACCAATAGCGAGTCTTGGAGCGGCAAGGGTAACCCTGCCGTTTAAGCGTAGACAGTTAGGATGCAGGCCTGAAAGTGATGGAGCCTCGAAACGCAGCAAACGGGAAGGTCGACGGGCTCATTTCCCCGGAAGACAACATGACTCCAGCCGAAAAGGCGAGGATGGAGGAGCTACCCCGGGGTTGAAGAGCCAGGCATGTATACCCATGGTTACTCAGCAACTCGGGAGACCCTGGCGCTCTTCTGCGAGAGAAGTACTCTTTAGGAACCTTTGCAGGAGTATGGCAAACAAGCCGTAACACGTAAGAATGCCAAACGGCGTTCAGGGAGTCGTATTGCCGCATAAGACCTGTGAAACCCCTGTAATGGGGGCGGAGGAAAGGCAGGCGACACCCTAATCAATCTTGGTAAGGACACATTGGCCACACACAGAGGTGGGGAAAATGGAAACAAAATTAGCAAGAATAGCAGAAATGGCCAAACCACAATTAAAGGGCACCCACACGAATGCCTTTAAGGGGGAAACATATGACAAGGATGCCTGGGGAGAATTCTCACTCTGCCCAGTAAGAAAGAAAATGCCCCTTCCGCTATTCTGGCGGATGGGGCATTTTCGATTGGAATGAACAGACCTCACGATCCGAGAATGATCAGATAGCTAAAGCGTTGTTTATTAAAACGGAAGAGGCTGATCGTAAAGTAGTAGAGAGAGTTGCGGAAGTTGCTGCTAACCAAGGATCCACGCACACAAGTTGCTCTTGCATGGTTGCTGCAAAAAGAAGGGATCACCGCCCCAATTATCGGTTCGACCAAGACCAGCCATCTCGAAGATGCCGATTTGGCGTTGTAGGTTAAATTGACACCTGAAGAAATTACCAGGTTAGAAGAACTTTATGAACCACATTCATTAGTATAAATTGGACACACTATACAACAAATCTCCCACGAAAGGGGAGCCCACAAAAGGTGTTTGTAACACTTAAGAATTCTACGGCAGTTTCAAAAGCATGCCGCTTCAGCTATCGCGGTCAACCGTACCATAAGTGAGAACTTCGAGAATCGCATCATAAAAGGCTTCGGCGATCCGCTTGTAAAGCAGCGGTTGACGGAGCTGTTTGAGGAACGTTATCCAAATAGCAAAGGGGAAGAGAATTAAAAGCCTCCCGCGCCTTCGCTTGGGCTACGCCCTTCGCGAAGGCAACAGCAGACCCTTTTCTTCAGCGTCCCGATGCAAATTCCTACTTACACAAACTTCTTGACGGTATCATGGATTTCTACATAACTTATTCCTTTCTGTTTTACCAAGCCACAACTCCACGCTCATCAAAAAAGCCACCAGTCGGACCATCACTAAGTATTGTGGCAAGCTCCACTACAATGGAAGCTGCTTGTTCGACTGAACGATATCCACTATTACCATTTAAATCGGTAGCTGTAAATCCAGGGCAAACGGAGTTGATTTTAATAGGAGAATCGCTTAATTCTTTAGCAAAGGAAACGGTAAAAGCATTTACAGCCGTTTTAGAACTATTGTAGGCGAGCGAATTCGCATTATAAAATTCCGACGTTGAGTCTGAATTCAAGGTTAAGGAACCTAATGCGCTGGAAAGATTAACGATTCTTCCGGCAGAAGAATTTCTGAGCAATGGAAGCATTGCTTTAGTGACAGAAAATACACCGAAAACGTTTGTCTCATAGGTACTCTTGAGAACAGACAATTCCAATTCACTTGGAGAGGTGTTTTCTTCGAAAAACACGCCTGCATTATTAATCAAGATATCAAGCAATCCATACTCTTGCTCAATCCATTCTGCTGCGGAGAGAACGGAGCTGGGGTTCGTGACATCAAGAACCACTGTTTTAGCTTTAATTTTCTCCTTTTCCAATAACGTTACGGCCTCATGTCCTTTATTTTCGCTTCTTGCTCCTATTAAAATCTCATACCCCATATTTCCCAATTGTCTTGCTGTCTCAAAACCGATACCTTTGTTTCCACCTGTAATTAATACGATCTTAGATTTATTCATAAAATTGCCTCCCTACATTCTTGTTTTAATACGGCCGCGTTTACCGCATGAGATAAGAATATCAAGGAGACGAATACATTTCTTTGCCTACAAGCTCATTCTATTTGTTTATTTAGCTCATTTTTAAGCCTCTTTAGGCGTCCTTCTTCAACCTCAGCTGCCGTCTAAACTCTGACGGTGGAAGTCCGAATCTTTCCTTGAATACTTTGGAAAAGTGAGCGATATTTTCGAATCCGGTCGAAAAACAGATATCAGTAACAGATAACGCTGTTTCCGCTAACAGTTCCTCGGCTTTATCCAGCCTTCGATTGCGAACCCACTTGAGCGGGGAGGTGTTGTATATTGCTTGAAAATCCCTTTTGAACGCCGCCAGGCTTCTGCCAGACAAATAGGCCAGGTCGTTAAGGGAAACGGGATTCATGAAGTTCTCCTCCATGATCTTTGTGATGCTGTCTCTGTCCTTGCTTATGGGTTGCATCATTTGATGCAACAAACGATCATTCGAATCTGCTATGTGAAACAGCAATTCCATCAGTTTCACACGAACCAGTCCTTCTTGGACTTCGTCAGGGTGCTCGAAATAGGGTTTTAACGACTCGATATAGCTTCCAATGCGGTCATTGATCGGAAAGACTGTTATCGGAACAACATCATTCACGAGACAAATCGGTTTTAAACCAGCGAACTTGAGGAATTCATCTACTATCTTCTCGTTCAGGAAAAACATCATATAGTCGAGGATGTAATCGGAATTGGGTTCACCCGCTTTCTCGTACTCGACTCCCATTGATTTATGAATAAACATCATTTCGTTGCTCCGCATCGTATATTCTTGATCACCGAAGCGAACTGTATAGACACCCGACTTGACGATTAGCAGAAGATGATCCTGCAAAAAAAAGGTTCCTTTTATGCCTTGCGTGTAAAAACAGATTTCGATAACGGACATCCCATCCAGCTTCAAACTCCCTTTTTTATTCGGAAACTTTACCAGTTCAATAGGCACCTTGACCATTTTGCTTGATCTCATAGTCATGGACGTCCCGCCCTACTTGTACCTGCGATTACTCTAGTTTCCATTTCTTAATCATCCTTTCGGTTATGCCAGTCTGCGCTTACCTGTAGAATAATTTTCTTGACAAACGTTTCAACACTTATCCTTTTAGTATAACTGGAACCCGGCGAGAATACTTTGCTGAAAAGCTCAAACGACTTATTCATTTAGCTCCAAACGAGCAAGTTTTCCTGGATAATGGGCTAGACTTGTATAGGAAACTTGTCTACACTTTGGACAGAGGTGAATACTGTGATAGATAGGGAAATATTGAAGCAGGTGGGAGCCCGGATTCGTGCTCTGCGGAAAGAGCGGGGCCTGTCGCAGGAGGCGCTTGGGGAGATAGGCGGGTTTCATTTTTCATACATAGGGCAGATTGAACGTGGGGAGAAGAACGTTTCTTTATTGAATTTACATAAGATTGCAGAATCGCTTGAGGTGAATATCATTCAGTTGTTTGCCTACCAGGGTGAGGAGTTCATGGTTACCGCAGCAGAGCGTGACTATTCATAGTATAAACAACAGTGGCGGCCTTCCAGGCCGCCACTTTGTTTTCGCCGATAAACCCGTTACGCTAAAGGGATCAAGGCTGCATAACCTTCACCATCTGCGCTTCGAATTCCGCGTAAGTGATTTTACCCAAAGCCAAATCCATGCTAAGAAGGTAGATCTGTTCTGTTTTTGAATAGTCGCGCTCCACTTTCAGCGATAGCTCCTCCCCCGGGAGGGGCTCCAATACATGACACTTGTTCGAAAAAGCTTCGAAATAGCGGTAGCCGAATTTGCGTTGCGAAACCGCGTCTATATGAATGCCATCAGGATTCGCGGTCAACTCTGCCGCCGTTACAAAATAACAATTTTGCTGTTCGTTAGCGAAGCGCTGCAATTGTTCATTGACCTGTCTATACTCTGTCGCTTGCTGCCCAAAACCAGTCTTACCAAGGAAACCACCAAGTCCGCCAATGATCAACGGCACCTCATCAAGATTCAATTCGTTTCTTAGGGTCTCGATGATAAGGGTTAATTTCTCGTAATAAGTTTCATGCAGCGAATGATAACTGTCGCTCTCACCCTGGTGCCAAAGAATTCCGCAGATTTGACTGGACCGCAAGGCGAAGCGGGCTTCGGACAAAGCATGCTGAAAAAGGATGCCCTCCGGATGCCAATCATTCAAAGAACTGCCACCTTCTGCACAAGGAATCAAACCAATTTCTTCATCAGAATTGGCTTTCGACCAGGCATCGGCGAAAGACGCCGCCAGGCTTACACCGGAAACCGGACGGTCATAATTAATCGGCTCTGTCATCATCTGCCACTGTCCATTACGCAGCATTTTTATTTTTTCATTATATATAGGGTCGACTTCATGCAAGAATCCACGGCCTGCCATATTAGATTGACCCAACATTAAAAATGATTTTATCATTTAATCTTCATTCCTTTACATACCTAATATAAACTAATTGAATCATTATATAGTCTGATTAGACTAAAATCAATTAATGATCATTATGCCTGGAATTAGAGATAAACCAAGAAGATTTCTTTACTATCGCGGAAGCGATGCATGCGGTCATCCAATAAAGCTGAGAATTCCGTTGAAGGAAATTCAAAGGATTCTGCAGAGTGATGAGTCCAGGATCGCACTTGCTGTGTTCCAAGAAAAGATGTATGAACTATCCAGCGAAATGACGGCATTGTCTGTCATTCACAATGTACTGCAAAACTTGGTAGATCAACTCAAGCTCCATGCCGAAGTGAAGCTGAACCCGGGAGTCTGGATGGATAAAACTCTGCTACAGATCGTTGAAGCCCTTCCTTTATCCAAAAGTAATCTCAAGGAGGACCTATCCATGAACGATTTGATCAAGGCAGATCAACATTTATCCACGCTTAAGGAGGTACGGATTGTTTACCTTCCACCTTCACCAGTGGCTTCGATCCAAGTAATTGGAAAATCACCGGAGTATGAAACGGGGATGGAGTTGCAAAAGTTTATGATGGACACGAAGCTGGCCCAACTCAAGCCTGATCTGCGGCATTATGGATTTAATCATCCGAATGGAGTCCAACCGGATGGATCGGACCATGGGTACGAGAGAGGGGTAACGATACCTGATGATCTAGAGGTACGTGAACCGTTCGTGAAGAAGCATTTCACCGGTGGCTTACACGCAGCTCACATGATTCCCATGGGCAGCTTCGAGGAATGGGGATGGCTCACCGAGTGGGTCGAGCACCATGAGGAGTATGAACCAAACTGGGGAGACCCCGATTGTATGTATGGTTCAAAGGAAGAGCATTTGAATTACATCAACCAGTATCATTTAAGCAATGAGGAAATCGATAAGGTGGTACAATTGGATTTACTACATCCGATAAAGTCAAAGTTGAACCGGTAAATGATACAAGGTCATCCCGTAAAGGATGGCCTTAAAACTTTTGAAGAGAAACGGGAACTTGCCATTCCAACCGTTACGAACCGTATCATAAGTAGGGGGAACAGTTTGACGTGAAGTCCTTGCTGGCAGTGGAACGAGAGGGTGTTCAGCTACCAGAAGCTTGCTTCATTTAGTTTGATCGGGATGCCGAATTCCATTTCGCACTGTCCATCCGGATGGTGAAGGGAGTTGGGGAAGTAAATCTCTAGGGCCGGACGTGAAACGTCCCATATATACGGGCTTAGGGGAAGCCACTCGATGGAGACCAGGTGCAGCAGATCTTTCACCGTATCCGGTCTGTCGGTCATCCGCACAATGGCGTATTTGCCTCCAGGAATCGTCCGGATGCCCAGATCGCCAGTCGGCGTCATCCGTTGCTCCGTTGTAATGCAAGCGTCATACCTGTGTCTGCCGTCCGGCGTGATGAAAGGGTCGTCGAGGATGAGTCCGACCGTCATACTTCCTTTTTTTAGTGCTTCTCTCGCGTCCAACCACGAGGCTACCCGCTCAAATAGCCCCGTAATGTCCGAATTGATTTTTCCTTCATTGATGGTTCCCCTATACCGGGCGTAGATAGCAGTCATTGGAGCAAGGTTCCGAATCTCAATCGAGAGTTCCGCCAGCTTGCGGGACAGTTCGGTGGACTTTTCAAAGGTGAACCGGGCCCTGAACCGTTCCGCAATCGTCTGGAGAGGAAACCTGTCCCGGCATTCGGAAGCACTCAGGCCGGTATGCTCGCGGAACACTCTGCAAAAGTGGGCCGGGGTTTGCATACCACAATCCAAGGCGATATCAGTTATGCTCCGGTTTGGGTGGAACAACAGTAGCTTGATTGCCTTCTCGATGCGGATCCGCCGGGTAAACCCGTGCACGTTCTCACCCATCACCGCTTTGAACACCCGATGGAAGTGAAAGGGGGAGAAGGCGCCCACGTCCGACACTTCTTTAAGGGTTAATGGATCCGTAAGATGCTCCTCCATGTAGTTGACGACATGGTTGACCCGGTACCGGTATTCCAATTCCAAGGCTTTGGCTGTCACCATCCGTTTCACCGCCCTCCCTTATTCCCATTATTGATTAAATCCGATCTCTATTATAGCAAGAATTGTTAATCGGGTAGCAAGAAATTGGAAGACGATCCACGCCCATTACACTACCATAAGGGAAGATAGAAGAATAACCTTAAAGGGTGTGTTCATGTATGACCGAAATATTCCGTTATGCCAAGCTAGCCGTGTTGGCAGGGGCAGCTTGCCTGATCCTTACCACGTCCGCTTGCTCTCCGGAAAAGTCCTTAGCCCCTGCGTTGTCCCCCGGCAACTCCAAGGTGATCAACTTGCCAAACGGGGAGTGGCCGATCGGCACTCCAGAGCAGGTTGAGATGGATCCCAAGGAAGTCGAAGCAGTGATGCAATATGCCAAGGAATCGCCGGTTCTCTCCATGCTAGTTGTTAAGGACGGCACAATTGTCTCCGAGTATTACAAGGATGGCATGTCGGATACCAAGCTGGCTATAAACTCGATCACCAAGAGCGTGACATCGCTCTTGATCGGGATAGCTATCGACAAAGGTTATCTGAAAGGAATAAATGAGCCGATAGAGCCATTTTTCCCCGAATATAAGGAGTTGTTCGATTCACCCGATAAGAGATCCATTACATTAGAGCACTTGCTCAGCATGACAAGTGGCTTACATTTCCCGGAATGGACTGATTGGAATTATATGATCCAGCCTATGACGGAGACCAAGGACTGGAACCAATTTGTACTCAGCCAACCGATGGATTCTAGGCCAGGTGAAATATGGAATTACAATACAGGCGGTTCCCAATTAATGGCGGCGATTCTCAGGAAAACGACTGGGCAATCCGAACTCGATTTTGCCAAGGAGCATCTGTTGGGTCCTCTCGGAATTGATAGCATGAAGTGGCCCCGTTCACCGGACGATTCGAATTCAGGGGGCTTCGGCCTGAAGATGAAGCCAAGGGATCTGGCCAAGATTGGCCAATTGGTGCTTAACCGTGGCGTATGGGATGGCAAGCGCATCGTCTCCGAAGCATGGATCCGGGAATCGACCTCTCGGCATTCGGAGGGAAATGTGTTTTTCGGCGAATATGGCCACCATTGGTGGATGAATCAGTACGGCGGGCACGAGGCAGTTTTTGGTATGGGTTATGCCGGCCAATATCTGACCATCGTACCCGACCTGGATCTAGTGATCGTCGTGAACTCGGCTGCCACCGGGAATCCCCGGGATACCACCCTTCCTATTCAGTTTATCGAGAGCTTGGTTAAAGCGGTGAAGAACAAATAGAGGACATAGTCCTAGCCTGCCGCTGTTTTATTGAGACTCCAATCAACGTTGACAATTGAATTTATACCACAATTAAAGGGCACCCACACGAATACTCTTTAATTTCGCTGTTAGAGTGTTAAGCTGAACCGTATCATAAGTACCCCTCGATCATGGAGATTATGACCCAAGTGTTTGATAATGAAGCATCACGATCTGACCCATTCTCTCGGTATGGGTTAAGGTTAGATTCTCTGGCACTGTTCCGGAAGGGAATAAGGGAATGCCTTCTCCCAGAATGGTGGGAATAAGCGCAATTTGGAGCTCGTCCAGCAATTGAAGCTTCAGGACACTCTGTACAAGCAATCCTCCGCCTACAATCCAGACCTTGCCTTCTGAGGTTTGTTGTAACCGGGGGATAAGCCGGTCAATGGATTCGCCTGTAAAAACAACATGTGGCGCAGGCGGTTGCCCGGAACGCGTAAGGACAAAAGCCGGTTTATCTGCATAGGGGAATTCATCGGCTAGCTTCAGCACCTCTTCATAAGTATTTCGCCCCATCACTACGCTTCCCACAGTTCCATAGAATTCACTATACCCATTATCCCCTCCATTTCCTTCGATCTCATACAACCAATCGACAGAGCCATCGGGCCTTGCGATGTAACCATCCAGACTCATAGCGATGTACAGCACAACTTTATGTTTTGACATTGTTAATCGCTCCCTTCTAGATTCAATGATACACTTGAACTATGACAAAATATGACGTAGTTAGGTGGAGCCATTGATTAATCGAAGACTGGAAATTATGCGGACATTGGATTCAAGGACCAAATTTACGGCCCGCCAGCTGGCAGAACGATTCGGAGTATCGCTAAGGACGATCCAACGCGATCTGGATTATCTGCAGCAGATGGGGGTTCCTCTGTATTCGGAGGTAGGCATACACGGGGGGTACCGGGTGCTGCCGAACCGGATTTTGCCACCCCTTCAATTAACACAGCACGAGGCGTTGGGATTATTCCTGATGATTGAATATTTGGAGCATATTCCGGACTTTCCCTATGGAATCATCCGGGCTCAACTGGCAGATCAGTATTATTCGGGATTGCCGGATGATGTGCGGGATCTGATTAGTCGTTCGAAGCAGCATCTTGCCGTTCTTCAGCACTCTTCGATACGCCCAGCGCCGTTAACGACCCAGGTGTTAGGTGCAGCCGTGGAGAAGAGAGAGATTTCATTTGCTTATCATTCCCGCAGCGGCAAGAAGAATGTGCAGGTCTATCCGCTCGGGATTTATTATGAACAAGGGTATTGGTATATGCCCGCCAGCAAGCAGGGTGAGATTCGCCTGTATCGGGTCGATCGGATGGAGCAGCTGGAGGAAGGGCCTCACCGAATAGAGGAGTCACTTCCAACGCTTGCAGCATGGATGAAGGCCGGGGAGACCAGGGATAGCACCGAAGTCATATTACATTTTACGGATATGGGCGTAAGGCTGGCGGAATCGGACCGGATATTCGCTTCAGTTCTGGACAGGGAATGGCGCGGCTGTATTCCTGTGGAAGAGTTCCCGTTCACGGCGCAGAAGCTGCTTGCATACGGACCGGAAGTGAAGGTGGTCTCTCCAAGGGAGTTGCAGGAATCCGTCAGAGAGTTACTGGAGAAGACTATAAGTCAGTATTCATAACATACTCAATATCCATTATCCTGGGGTGTTGACGGTTTTTTTTGTATGATAAAGTTGACACGGTGTATAGTTTGGTATACATTATGTTTAGTGAACTATACTAAAGGCGGTGTCATACATGACTTATCAGGAAAAGAAGAGCATCGTATCGCTAATCAGCACTCTACTCATTTTTACAGTGTATTTGCTGTACAGGTACCCGCAGTATCCAAATGAAGTGTTGGAATCACAAGTAACCTTCCATTACTGGGGTTCCTTCATTCTTGTATTGACCTTGGTTTCCATCGCGGCACATATCGTGATCAGCATTGTTTTTAACATCATCTTCCGGATGACGACGGGTGAAAAGGAACCTGCATTCGCGGACGAACTGGATAAGCGCATTGACTTGTTGGCCCTCCGAAATTCATTTGCTATGTTTGTCAGTGGCTTCCTATTGGCTATGGGCTCATTGGTTATAGACCAGCCTTTGAAGGTAATGTTCATCGTCCTAATCGCCGCTGGATTTCTGTCAGACGTAACCGGTTCAATATCGAGACTGTATTACTACAGGAGAGGAGTCTAAGATGGGCAAAGTTCTTGTTGGCAATTACATCAGAAAATTACGATTCGATCTTAATGAAATGACCCAGCAGCAGCTGGCCGACAAGGCAGGTGTAACCAGACAAACGATCGTAGCTCTTGAAAAAGGAAATTACTCTCCTTCACTGGAGTTGGCTTTTCGTATAGCCCGCACCTTTAACTTGCCGCTCGAAGAGGTATTCTTTTTCGGGGAAAATTCAGAGAAGCCAAGTGGGAAATAGATAGGGGGTAAAGGATGAGAGCAATGGTATATGCCAAATACGGTTCGCCTGATGTGCTTCACCTGAAGGAACTAGAGAAACCTGCACCGAAGGATAACGAAGTCCTTGTCAGAATCTATGCGGCAACGGTAACAGCGGGGGACTGGCGTATGCGAAAGGCTGACCCGTTCCTTGCAAGATTGTACAATGGTCTCTTAAGGCCCAAAAAGGTAACGGTATTGGGGTTTGAGTTAGCCGGGGAAGTTGAAGCCGCAGGCAAAAATGTAACACGCTTTAAGATTGGCGATCAAATATTTGCGTCTTGTGGTTTCGACTTCGGTGCATATGCCGAGTACAAATGTCTGCCTGAAGATGGACTGGTGGTCATGAAGCCGGTCAATGTGAGCTATGAGCAGGCTGCCGCTGTTCCCGTCGGGGGGCTCACCGCGTTGAACTTTCTAAGGAAGGGGAAACTCGCGAGCGGAATGAAGGTGCTTATTTATGGGGCCTCTGGAAGTGTGGGAACTTATGCGGTCCAGCTTGCCAAATATTATGGGGCAGATGTAACAGGGGTATGCAGTACTGCTAATCTTGAGCTGGTAAGATCTATAGGAGCCGATCGGGTCATAGATTATACGAAACAGAAGTTTATGGCGCATGAAGAAAGCTATGATTTGATCTTTGATGCTGTTGGGCAAACGATATCGAAAATCAAAAAATCAGCATTCAAAAAAGCTCTGCGTACGAACGGGAAGTATGTGAGTGTGGATATGTCATACAAGCCTCGCGTTGAAGATCTTATCTTCCTCCAAGAGCAGCTTGAGGCCGGTACCCTTAAGCCTGTTATTGATAGATGCTATTCGCTGGAACAAATTCCGGATGCCCATCGTTATGTCGAACAAAAACATAAGAAGGGGAATGTCGTCATTACTGTAAGTTCCCTATCCTAAAGAACAGCTCAAAGGGAGTGTGCAAACACTCCCTTTGAGCTGTTATGGTATGTTATCCGAATGTCAAAATTAAAGCGCTTACTATTATAGTTTTATATAAAATGTATTTATTAACATTATTCGACAAAATTCACCTTACTTTTACGTGGCAGCTATGATATATTCTGGGTGAATATGGATAGTAAAGAAGTGAAAGGGGAAGTGAATGCGTATGGAGGCGCTTGTGTGGACATCGAATCATAAGCTGGAGCTCTGCGAATGGGAAGAGCCGACAATTGCAGCACCGGATGAAGTCAAGATCCGGATTGAGATGACGGGTGTATGTGGAACAGATTTAGCAGTCATCACGGGGAAAGAGGAGGGGGTTCCAGGCGTTATTCGCGGTCATGAGGCTGTAGGGACCGTAATTGAAACCGGCAGCAACGTTGACCGCGTTAAGGTAGGCGACCGCGTAGTTATTGATCCGAATCAAAGCTGCGAGAAATGTTATTTTTGCTTGAAGAAACAGCCGCACCTCTGCATAGGCACCGATGGAAATGGGATGCCTATTGCAGGTTTGAATCGAAATGGGACATTCACTTTTTTTTACTCTACTGTACAAACGTTTGCACACCTGCTTCCTGACCATATGAGCTGGGAAACAGGGGTTTTGATCGAGCCTCTTGCCTGTGTGCTGCACAATTTCAAAGAGTCTAATGTCACTGCAGACGATAAGGTGCTCATTCTTGGTTCGGGTCCGATGGGATTGCTAAGTCAAATTGTGAGTAAATCCAAGGCGGCACTTACCGTTGCGACGGAAATTAATCCTTACCGGTTGGCTTTTGCCAGAGAAATCTCAGATTATGCTCTGACACCTTCCCAATTACATGAAGCTACCGTAGACGAGATCTGCTCGGGACATAAGTTTGATGTGATTATCGACACGGTAGGCACTCAGCTCGAAATGGCGGAGCAATGGATTGAGCGTGGAGGCCGCATCGTTCCTTTTGGTATTAATGCGAATTACCGGTACACCTTTTCTCCTACCAAATTCGTACAGCAGGCCATCAAAATTATCGCAGCAGGCGAATACCGCTACATGTTCGAGGAAGCTATACGGTTTGCTGCTGAGACACCTGAACTGGAGAAACTGGTGACTAGAAAAGTTAAGCTCAATCAGCACGAAGCAGCAATCAACGAGTTGATCGGCTATGAATTGAATTCTTTGAAGGTGGTTGAGAGTGACACCGTGAAGACGGTTTTTGTTCCCTAACGTGGAACTGTAATTAGCGAGGGGTGGATCTATTCATGGGCAAAGAAGGCAAATTTAGACTTGTTCAGGATTACTTGTCTATGCACAAGGCCAGAGAGGTAGAGCCGATTTGGATACCTGCAGTGTGGAACGAGTGCAGCTATAAGCCTATTCTCTTCGAAAAAGACGGTGAAATATGTGTGCATCCGTATGATTTTTTGACAGAGCATTTGAGGTATGTAGACAAGCTTTCCTGGAGGTATTTGCTCAAGGAACGCACGAATTTAGACGAAAGCACGATCTATTCTGCGTTAATTCGTTATTCGACGGCCTGGGATTACAACCATGACGGAACAGTCGAATCGGGCACTTTTCTAAGATTCCTTATTCTTCTGCCGCTGTTAAAGAAAATGGGCGTCAATATTCTGTATATGCTTCCAGTAAACCAGTACAGCAAGTTAAATCTGAAGGGGGATATCGGGTCACCTTACGCTGTGCAATCGTTATTCCACTTGGACCAGAACCTGCATGACAGCTTGTTGGACGGTATGGAAGAGTTCACCATCCACGATGAGCTTAGCGCTTTGGTAGAAGCTTGTCATTTGCTCGATATCAAGACTGTTGTCGATTTCATTCCTCGTGTAACGGCGAGAAACAGTGCATTCATTACTGAGCATCCCGAATGGGTGTACTGGATCAAGCTTGAGGAATTAGAAGGCTTTGCGCCGCCGCCGATTCCTGAGCTTGGATTCTTTGAGGAATGTACGCCTGACCACTTGGAGACGGTCTACCACAGCCAGGAGACCGCAGCATTCCTGCGGAAGTTCTCACCGCCGCCCCATGAACTTTATCCCAGCCTTTGGCAGCAGTTGAAGGAAAGAGCTGCTAATTGTGGAGACGAGTTATTAACTTTGGTGGAGCAAGAGATGGGAATAACAACCTCTCCGGCACATTCGGATTGGATTAACGATGTGCAGCCGATTTGGACAGACATTACGTTCTTGCGCCTCTATAAAGATTTCTCTCCGCAAGTGAGACATCTTATCAGCAGGGGTCAGGCGCCATATGTCCTTTTTGATACGATTAAATGCAATGACTACCCGGGAGAGGAGCCGAATTTGGAGTTATGGGACGTTCTGGAGCAGGCAGTACGCTTTAATCTCGAAAAGTATGGGATTGACGGCTTCCGCATCGACATCGGACATGTGCTTCCTATTCCGTTGTTGACTCGCATTTTTGACACGATTAAAGAGATGAATCCGAATGCGCTCCTGATCAGTGAAGACTTGTTCAACCGCAATCACAGGAAGGCAGCGAATACGGGCTACAACATTATGCTTGGAAGCGGATGGAACGTTATGACGGAGATTACTAAGGAGAACCTGGTTTCATTCTTAGAGGAACTGCCCGAGTTGAATATTCATGTGTTTGCTTGTGCAGAAACGGCAGATACTCCCCGGATCACGAGCCGTGGCGGTGTCGGGGTTGCCCGGATGATCGCAGTATTTAATCAATTTCTTCCGAACGCAATTCCTTACGTGACAACAGGCTATGAAATGAATGAGGAGCAGCCCCTCAACTGTGGTCTTGGTGACAACACGAACGGTGAGGAGATTTCCCGCGCTTTTTTTAATGTCATGCAAATTAATTGGACTAATCCTGCACCCATGCTGCCGCTGCTGGCGGAGCTAAGTGAATTTAAGGAAGCTTGGCATCACCTCGTGAAGCCGGAGAACTTTTTCGTGGCTCAATCCCCGGAAGGTACTGCTATATACGGGTATATGCAAGGGGATGAGATGATGCTGTGCTGCTTTAACTTGAGTGCCGATGCTTTCTGCCAAGTCGATTTAAACGTGGCCGTACCCGGCCGATGCCCATTGACCGTAGCACTGGATAGCTCTTTAACGGGTAGCAGCGTAGGTCAGGCGTTCGAGTTCTTGCAGCTTGCGCCTAATCAGGCTCTAGTGCTCATAAACATTTTTTAGAAAAGGGAGAGAGGCTGCGAATGGAAAAGAACAACAAGGAAATCGTGCTATGGCATGAGTTTGACGGTCCGGGAGATACCTCGATTGAAGTGCTGGAGGGGATTTGCAAGCTGTATACAGAGCGCTTCAGCGTACAAATTACGCCACAAGTGATGAACATTACGGATCTGACTGCGCGCTTGAACCGAATCAAACATACCCGCCAAGGTCCGCATCTGGCGATGGTTCCTGCCGATATGTCCTCCTATGTCGACAATGGTCTTTACTCCGAGGTTCCGGGCGGGTTGTTTGAAGATGTGCTGACTGAGGAGGCCCTTTCCACGATGCAAATGGAGGGTGTCCAGTATGGTATCCCGGTCTTGCGGGGCAATCATCTGGTTCTATATTACAATCCGGAGATTTACCCCAGTGCACCGGCGACATGGGACGTGTTTGAAGAGGCAGCAGAGAGGTTAACCGCCCAAGGAATCGTACCCATTGGGGCGGATCTACAACAGGGCTATTGGTTTATTCCGTTCCTTACAGCTTTCGGTGGCTGGCCTGTACAGAATGGAAAGCCGAATATCGTCAGCCCTGAGATGAAGCAAGCGCTTGAGTTCATCCGCGACAAGATGGATCAGGGCGTACTCGTCAGTCTCGACGGTTCTACAGGACTGCTAGAGCAGTTCATTGACGGTAAGATCGGCGCTATTATTTGTGGGGAGTGGATCTACAACCATCTGGACAAGCATATGAACGATAGGCTTGAGGTTTGCCAGCTTCCAGTCATAGAAGGCCAGCAATCGCTATCTATGTCTTCTTCCATCGGCCTGATCTACCCGAATTTTTCGTTAACCACGGAGGAGCGGGAAGATATTTTGTCATTCACGCGTTTTATGCTGAGTGACGAATGCCAAACCCTGTGGACGCAGGGCGTGCAGCGAATTCCGGCTCAGGAGCAGGTGCTACACCGCCTAAGTGCCTCTGCTGCACCTAATAAAAGAATGATTTTGTCGCTTTTGGACCACACACGGCCGATGCCGACTTACCCCTTCATGATCCATGTCTGGGAGGCGCTCAATGCGGGTCTGACCGAGTTGCCCTTAAGCAATCCCGAACAAGCCCTGAAAAAAATGGAACAGACCCTCCAAGCATCCTGGGGCGCATTACAAAACTAATCAGATAAGGGGAGAAGAGAAATGAAAACAACGATATTCAGCCAAATTTCAATCGACGGAAAGCTCACGATGGGAGCCGGGAATTCGAGTAAAGAGCTTTTTTCTTTATTTTCCAGTGAGGATATGGAATTCATCCATCTATTCCGGGGGAATGTGCAGGGCATTATGGTTGGTAAAAATACAATCCTGACCGACAATCCATTTCTTACGAATCGGTATGAGGAGAACAAAAATCCAATCCGTATCATACCGACGACTACCCTGGATATTCCGATGGACTGCAATGTGCTTTCGGATCAGGGAAAGACGATTATTGTCACGACCGAGAAAGGACGGGATGAAGATAAGATCAAGCAGATCCGGGAAAGAGGGAAGGAGTGCCTCATCTGCGGCAAGGATACCGTTGATTTTGTGGAGCTTGAACGTCAGTTAGAGGAAAATTACGGGATCACCAGCCTGATGGTCGAAGGTGGCGGATTTTTGAACTGGCATATTTTCAATCAGGATATCGTCGATGAAATTATTCTGATGCAGCTCCCGATCATCATCGGCGGCTCCACGAACATTACTTTAGTGGATGGAGACGGGTATCAGCAATTGAGCTTTGCGAAGAAGTTCAAGGTTGTAGAAATTCAGCCAAATGATAATTACACACTCATGCGCTACAAAAAGGTGATATGACCTCACACTAAGTCATAGACTGCAATGGCTATGAATTAATGGAAAAATCTAGAATATGGGGGTTGTGTACGAATCATGTCAGAGAACAAAGAGTTCTATAAAAGTGTGTATAAAATCGCTGTGCCCGTTACGCTTCAAAGCTTGCTGATGGCACTGCTCAATTTGACGGATCAATTGATGGTCGGGCAGCTTGGAGATGTGTCCATTGCCTCTGTGGGGATATCTACCAAAATATACGGGATCATCGCGGTTGTCTTAGCCGGTTTATCGACGGGCGTATCCATTTATGCTGCCCAGTTTTGGGGGAACAAGGATTCCAAAAGTGTCTCCCAAGTGCTGGGTCTCGGGCTGATCGCAGGATTCACGTTCTCTTTCCTGTTCTCTGTGGCTGTCTTCCTGGATTCGCCGCTCTTTTTGAGCCTGTTCACTACAGATGTGAATGTAATAGATGAGGGGTACATTTTCCTTCAGGTCATGTCGATCGGCTTTGTGCCTGTTATGCTCACGATGATGTATTCTGCGATTTTGCGCAGTACGGGCCATGCCAAATGGCCGATGTATGTAAGTTTAATCTCAGTGGGTTTGAATATTATACTGAATTACGTGCTTATATACGGCCATTTCGGCGCTCCTGCGCTTGGTCTGAAGGGCGCGGCCATTGCTACCCTTGTTTCGAGGGTCTTAGAATGCTTGTTGATCATTGGTGCCGTGTACCGATATCGTTTACCGGGAGCTGTCGGGTTAAAGAACTTGTTCATCATTCCTAAACCGCTCATTCGCAAATTTTTTGGAACGACCTATCCGCTGCTACTGACTGAATTGATCTGGGTATTGGGCGAAACGGTATATGCGATCATTTATAGCCGTATGGGGTCAACGGAAATGACTGCGATGACTATTACCTTCCCGCTGCAGGGTCTTTGCATCGGCTTATTATCGGGTCTGGCCAGTGCAGCAGGAGTAATGGTTGGTAACCGTTTGGGTGCGGACGAAACTGAACTTGCACTTGATCACGCGAAAAGGTTCATTCGCCTTGGCATCATTGTCTCTCTGATTGTCGGGGTTATTATTGCGGCAGGTTCGAAGCTGTATGTCTCTGCATTCAATATCTCCGAGGATGCTAAGCAAATGAGCATGTATATCGTTATCGTGTTTGCTGGATTTCTTTGGGTCAAGGTGTCCAATATGATTATAGCTGGCGGAATTCTAAATAGCGGGGGAGACAGTAAGTTCGTGTTCACCTTGGAATCGACCACAACGTGGCTGATAGGTGTCCCATCCGGGCTGCTGCTGTCCTATATCTGGAACCAGCCTGTGTACCTTGTGTATCTCGTCATCTCCCTGGAGGAGGTTGTCCGCTTTGGCTTCGGATACGCCCGGATTTACTCCCGCAAGTGGATAAGAAATCTAGTTCATGATGTGGCCGAAAAGGCCATGTAACAGACGACACTACATTGCGGGTTGACACAAAAGTAATTAGGAGCCATACTATATGTATGAACAACAACATTAGAAAAATAAATGACATGGAGGCTATTCCCTCCCTTGTACAATCCCAGCGTCAGATTGATCGCTATAACCTGGACATAGACGCACAGGCTATACTCGTCGCGTCTAGGCTAATGGCAGCGGGAGCCCAGCTTGGTCAGGCCTCGGAGCTTCATTTCTCCAGATTCGGCTTATCAACAGGTCGATATCGTGTATTGGCAGATCTCGAAGATTACGAAGGAGAAGAGCTGCCTTCGCAATTAGCAGAGCATCTAGGCGTTACACGTGCTACAGTGACTGGTCTGATCGACATTCTTGAACGAGATGGCCTAGTATCTAGACGCTTAAGCTCAAAAGATGGCCGCCAGAGATCGGTTATTTTGACGGAAGAAGGAGCGAAGAAGCTACGTGAAATGGCTCCTGAGCATTTCGCTTGGCTGGAGGCCACGGTGGGCTTACTCAGTATAGACGAGCGCAGCGTATTCCTCGACTTGCTAGGCCGGGTTACACAAGGCATCTCTGCACTTATGGAGGAACCAGGCTCGAAACCAAAGTGAAACATCAGTAATGAGTAGAATGGGCTAGTAATGCTAGCCTATTTTCACTCCTATATAGTTAGGCACCTAATTATAATTCGCTGAAAGTACTCAAATGGATTGATCTCGAAGAAAGAAGGGGGCAACGAAATGGACCAGATGAAATACCCGAATCCAACAGATGATGCTTACGGTATCAAGACTGTGGGTTCCAGAAAAAAGCCCTTTGCACTATGGCGTGAAGTTGTAATGGCCTATGCTGCTCCTGCCACTATGGCAGGTATTGGGGGATTGGTTACTGCTGATAAGGGGCTTCAAATCGGAGCATTGACCACAATCGGCGGTGCATCGGCCTTGATGGCCTTGATGATTGGCCTTATATTGCGCAGCCGAGTGGGCCATATGCGATGGGTCACAGGTGCACCTCGCTTGGTTGTGGTAGGAGGGTTCGCAATAGCCGGGTCCTTGTATGGCCTATGCGCGGCATGGGTGACATCTGGTGTACTAGAACTTATGATGCCGGGCCATCACTTGGCCTGGGTCGATCGCGCCTGGATCGATTTCCCGTTGTCTGGATTCATAGCAAGCACGATAGTGACCTGGCGGTGGCGTCTCGCCGTCACAAATAATTTTTTATCCAAAAGGAGAAGAAAAAAATGATAGTTATTGTGGGAGCAACAGGTACGATAGGCAGTGCGCTGGTGGAACGTTTGGCTGATCTTGGCGTGCCCGTCAGGGCTCTGAGTAGAGAGCCAGAGAAGTTGCGTAAGCAGATCGGAGGAGAAGGGCGGTCGGCGATCGAGGTCGTATTGGCAGATGCTGCTGAACCCGAATCGCTGCGCCGCGCCTTTACAGGTGCCAGCCAGCTCTTCCTCGCCATGTCCAACAGTCCAAGACAAATCGAATTGGAAACTTCAGTCATTCAGATTGCAGGTGAATCTGGAATCGAGCACATCGTGAAAATATCCAGCCCTGCCTTTGAGCAGAGCTCTCCAGTAGCAGTCGCGGGCTGGCATCAGGAAATTGAGAAAGTGCTGAGGGAATCAGGTCTCACCCATACCGTGTTGCGCCCTTATGCATTCATGCAAAACCTAATGCGCTTTGCACCAACGATTACAACCCAAAATGTTTTC
The DNA here is from genome assembly GCF_037963835.1 of Paenibacillus sp. FSL H8-0332. Classification (NCBI taxonomy): domain Bacteria; kingdom Bacillati; phylum Bacillota; class Bacilli; order Caryophanales; family Paenibacillaceae; genus Paenibacillus; species Paenibacillus sp. FSL H8-0332. The sequence continues at coordinate 7,075,821 of NZ_CP150145.1, read as the reverse complement.
TTCGGCTCCATGGGCCATTCACCGTGTAACTTCATTGACTGCCGTGATATCGCAGATGTTGCCGCAGAAGCTCTAACTAACCCTGAGGTATCAGGCCAAATATATACGCTTACGGGTTCAGAGATTTACAGCTATCCTCAGATCGCGGCCCGGCTGTCCGCCCTGCTCCATCGGCCAATAAGTTACATCAACATGGAACCTCAAGAACTACTCCGTAATCTTATTGAACACGGGAATATGCCTCCTTGGCTGGCGAACCATGTTGTGGAAATTCAATCCATGTCTATGGTGGTTCCAGAACGTCCAAATGACACGGTGAGGCGCCTGCTCGGCAGAGAGCCGCGCAAGCTGGAAGCTTTTCTGCAGGAGTGTGTAGACAATTTCCGATAGAGGTATCTTAGTTTAAGGAACATTCCGGTGAACCCTACCGTAAATAACGGCATGTTTTATTTGATAAATCGTGTAGGAGTTTATTCAAAGGTTGTTCTTCAGTTGTGGAATAACGCATAGAGATGTCCTTTCAGATGGATTATTAATCATTAAATAGAGACCTTGACTGCGCCCTTGGGGAACGGATTATGATGAACAAGAGGTGAGAACATGGTTTACACAATCGGGCAGTTTGCAGGATTGCATCAAGTATCCAAAAAAACACTAAGGTACTACAGGGATATTGGCCTTCTGGAGCCAGCTGATATTGACCCTGTCAACGGGTATGCCTTTTATGAGGGCGAGCAGTTTGAGCGGATGCGGCGCATTCAGTACCTACGGAGGCTTCGATTTTCCCTTGAGGAAATCCCCTACTATTGGATATTCAGCCCGATTTGTGGATCGATCACGTTCAAGCACGTCTGGAGGATATTCGCTTGGAGAGACGCCTCCTATCCAGCATCGAGCAGGAACTTCTCGCACTCCAAGGTAGAATCTGCAATGGAAAGGAACCTTTTGAGTTGATAGTAAATACGACACAATACAACGTGGACACATTTGAACTCAGGGAACCAATCTATGTTATTGGCTCTACCGCACGAGTACCTTACAACAAGAACGAGGAGAAGCAACAAATCATCGACCAGCTGATTAGTAATTTCTTTGGCAACGAACAGCCCGAAATGATTTCTCATCAATCAGTTGCCACCAAGTGTTTTGGACTTGTTTGCGAATGCGAAAAGGATATGAGTATGGGGACGTATATGTTAGGTATGCAGGTTACCAACCTAATTGAAATTCCTGAAGGCATGCGCAGCTTTACTCTTCCTGTTGGGCTTTACGCGCGAGTTACTTTTCAAGCAAGAGACCGTGAGACACTCACCAACTCGGCATTGGAAGGTGCTTATGACTATCTGTACAACAACTGGCTGCCGGAATCAAGCTATATCATGGTGGACATGTTGGCTGCAGAGGTGTACAGAGAGGAGCGGATGGAGGGGGCCGACTTCGTGATCTTGGAGTGGAGCCGAAAATTGTGGGGAAAGCGGAGCACGAGAACTTGCCTTCTCGCAGAGTGCTTGAAAAGGCCGGTTTTACACTTGTTATGGCCGAGCAGTATGTTAGTGTTTATGAAATAGTAGAGATGGGACCCTCCAAGTGACTTTGGAGGGTTTCATTACGAAAACTTGCCGTTCCAACCGTTACGAACCGTATCATAAGTAGGGCGAAAAATGAGAGCTTCGGTTGTTTTGAGAGGCGCTCTAACCTTTTTTATTTCTATGTTCTAAGACAATTGCTAGACGATCATTATATTGTCTTAATGGGAATAGTAATTCTATGTTAGGAACGCGTATGCATCATTTTTATCTTAATAATAAGGGACTCTTAATATTCTTGAATTGCTTGTTTTTCATTTGATCTAAACTAGCTTGAATACTTCGATAGAGGCGTTGACATAGAAAAACACCGCTTCGATTGGTAAAGTAAGATTGTCGAGATCCACTAGAAGTATGATAGAAGTCGAACCGGATAGAAAAGACATAAAAGAAATTGTGTTTTGGTTACGCGGTGAACCGTATCATAAGTATGGCGAAATAATTCCGTGGCAGGCGCTGTCCCCAGGTACCGTCATCCTAATCAAACCTAAAGATCAAATTTATAAAGAAAATAGCGGCGTAGGGATCACCTCCCTTACGCCGCTATTATTCTAGTTTAATTCATTGTATTCCAACAAATCGTTAACGACAGCTTGGAGCTGATTGCTGTTAGTTAAAGAAAACGGCGGGTTATATTCATATCTGTGATCATGGGCATACCCAATGGCTTCCAAGACTTGGTCTAAGTTGTTAGTGGTTACTCCCGTTATCCCTGCAACGGCAAATGTTGTTGCGTCAGGCTTAGGGGCATATCCAGGATCCCAAAAGTAATTACTGATCTCTGTCAACGCTAGTCCAGCACGAACTTCATTAACTATCGCTTGAATATCAGTTACGGTCCATGGAGATTTCGCGTCCGTGCTCAATGCATAATCAATATAGATTAAGTTCGACTGAGTGACACCTGTTACTCCAGCAATTTCAAATATGGATTCGTCAGGCGCATCGACATTTGGCTCTGGCTGGCCATAGTAAGCATTAATCGCTTCCAACGCGGCTTGTGGAGTCATTGGTGTTGGCGTCGGTGTTGGTACTGGTGTTGGTACTGGTGTTGGTACTGGTGTTGGTACTGGTGTTGGTACTGGTGTTGGTACTGGTGTTGGTACTGGTGTTGGTACTGGTGTTGGTACTGGTGTTGGTACTGGTGTTGGTACTGGTGTTGGTACTGGTGTTGGTACTGGTGTTGGTACTGGTGTTGGTACTGGTGTTGGTACTGGTGTTGGTACTGGTGTTGGTACTGGTGTTGGTGCTACTGGTGCTGGTGCTACTGCTGGTAATGGGGTTGGTATTGGTGCTGGTGTTGGTTTTGGTGTTGTTCCTGATGCTTCAGCTTTAGCTTTGTCTATAGCTTCTGTTGCTGCATAGGATCCGACTACAAGATCGGCGCGAGTAGCAAACTTGGCTCCATCGGTGCCTAAATCAACCCCACTTAATTTGGCAACATCTAAGTAACCCTGGTACCATGGAGTCGTCGTTTTCACCTCGGATTTTTTACCAAACCCCTTAACTAGCATTGTAGCAAGCTGCCCGGTAGTTACGTTATCCTTTGGTGCAAATGTGCTGTTCGTCATGCCATCAATGATTCCAGCTTTTTTTGCCGCTTCAATAAACGGAATTGCCCAAGCCGAAGAAGTATCCGTACCATCTACATCTTTAAAGGACGAAATGGCTTCTGACGGGACGGTTAAGTTAAAAATTTTAGCTACAAGTTTAGCAGATTCCGCACGCGTCATGTTTCCCGTAATATCAAAATTGTCAGTGCCATTACCTTCTATATATCCCTTTGCTAGCAATGCATCAATTTTGGCAAGAAGAGCCGCATCCAGACCTGCCAAATCTGTGAAATCTTTAGAAGTCTTTGTAGGTGGCGAAGTATCCCCTGCTGCGGCAACTACACTTGGAATGAGTAAGCAAGCTACTAACGCTAGAAGAATCGATTTTGAAACTTTCCTTTTCATAGAAAAACGCTCCTTAATTTATTTTTTTAAGTGTACATCTGACTTAAGGCTTATATCGGCATTTAATTCAATTTTAAATAGATTTTTGCCCTGATTTTTTCGCCGATAGACTCGTTAAGCTGAACCGTATCATAAGTAGTGGTAAAGCAGAGGATCGAATTGAGGGTGGAAGCGGCAATGCTCTATCTGCGAATAGGGGCGTAAATGCTCCACAGATGTGGAGTGCTGTGTATTGCTTACGCGAATATAAGAATTCAGAATTAACTTCATGTACGGAATATTGTTCAGGCAGATTAATCTGTTTAGGGTACTTCTCATTTTTTGGAATCTGATAAGAGAGAGGAAGATTGAAAATCAAGAAATACTTACTAAACGAATACTAGGGTCTTGGGAGAGCATAGACGACTTTTTTAATAAGAGCTTAGCTTTTTGCATCATGTGTGTTGATAAAATTGTTGCTGTTATTGTTGGAACTGCCAGATTTAATCATTATATTGCAATTGACATTGCAACAGAGGAAGAACACCGAAAAAAGAGTCTCGGGCAGATACTTACTCAAACGTTTGTTAATGAATGTATAGAAAGAGGGTTACTGCCCCAATGGTCGTGTGTGGAGTCCAACCTTGCTTCTAGAAAACTTGTTGAAAAAGTGAATTTTAAATTTCTAAAGCAAAACGATGTGTATTGGTTTAATATATAGTCACTTGAAAAATGGAGATTTCCAAATGTATCACATGTGGAGTGCTGTGTGTCGCTCATAAGAGAAAAGCATTTAAGAGCCGCATTTACCTGCTTATTAGCCCAAACGTTGCATGCGTTTGGGCTTTTATATTTGGATAGGAAGTCGAGTAAAGCAGAAGTAAGGTATTATTATGGCGGAGATGATTATTACAACATTTTTCGCTGTGTCTCAATCAATGTCCTGCAGGAGCTGCAAGAGCGCCGGACGTTTCTCGATGCACTTCGGCGAGTGATGCGGTTGAGTTACTTACGCTCTTAGAACAAGAGGGAATCTTGGCATGGATAGATGGTGGATGGGCGGTAGAGGCATTATTGTGTGATAATACCTATAAGTATTATAATGAATAATAATATCTATTAATTGGTGTTTACCTTTAAGAAACTTGTCTACACTTTGGACATGGAGAGGTGAATACGGTGATGGATAAGGAAATATTGAAGCAGGTCGGAGCCCGGATTCGTGCTCTTCGGAAAGAGAGGGGACTGTCGCAGGAGGCACTTGGGGAGAAGGGTGGATTTCATTTTTCATACATAGGGCAGATTGAACGTGGGGAGAAGAACGTTTCTTTATTGAATTTACATAAGATTTCAGAATCACTTGAGGTGAATATCATTCAATTGTTTGCGTACCAGGATGAAGAGTTCATGGTTACCGCAGCAGAGCGTGATATTCAGGATATTGTAGGCATGCTCCGTGAGGCCAATGAGGAGAAGGTACGCGTGGCTAAAAATGTACTGAAGGAATTATTATAAAGAATAATCATGAGACAAGCCTCTCAAGGCAAATAAGGTTGTTAGAACAAAAGCGCAAGCCATTGGTTTGTGCTATTTGCCGTAGCTTAAATGTAGTTTCTTATTTTATGATCAATGGTGCTAAGTTTGAGCGGTTAAAGAAGCAGGAGGTAAGGATCATTTATGACTGAATTATTAGCGCCAGCAGGAAATATGGAAGCTTTAAAAGCTGCAATATCTAATGGTTGTGATGCAGTATACTTAGGCATGCAAAAATTTGGTGCACGCGCATACTCCTCTAATTTTGACTTGGAAACGTTAAAAGAGGCTGTTACGTATGCGCACCTGAGGGACGTTAAAATCTATGTTGCCATGAATACCATCGTGTTCGAAAACGAAGTGGAAGAGATGAAAGAGCAGATACACGAATTAAATGAAATCGGTGTGGATGGCATTATCGTCCAGGACCTGACTGCCTTCGATTATATCGTTAAAAACTTTTATGATATGGAAGCACATTGTTCCACTCAGATGGGAATAGACGATGTAGACGGAACTTTATTGTTTAAAGAACTTGGTGCGAAAAGAGTGGTTCTGTCCCGTGAGGTTAAGATTGAAACCGTAAAAGAGATCAAAAGAGTAGCTGACATCCCTTTAGAAATTTTCGTTCACGGTGCGTTATGTGTATCTTATTCAGGAAACTGCCTAATGTCAGGACTAAGCGGCTTTCGGTGCGCAAATCGTGGAAGATGTGTGGGTTCCTGCCGTAAGGAATACGATCTGATTGATCAGACAACAGGTACATCTTTAGGCAAAAGCTATATTCTGTCTACTAAGGACTTGAACACAATCGATTACATTCATGATCTAAAAGAAATCGATTCTTTAAAAATAGAAGGCCGAATGAAAGTGCCTACGTATGTGGCTAATGTGGTATCCAAATATCGCAGGGCTTTAGATCATAAAATCACCGAAGCAGATAAAGAAAATCTGAAGAAGACATTCAATCGGACCTTTACCAAAGGCTATTTGTTCCACGAGGACCGGAGGAATATTACAAACATCTCAAGACCTAATCACTTTGGTTATGAGATTGGAACCATTAGCAGGATTGAGAAGGACAGGTATGAAATCACACTTACACGTACTTTAAATCAAAATGATACCATCCGAATAAGCCATAACAATGAAGATGTTAATTTAACGGTTGCCAAGCTATACAACAAAGACGGCGACTTAATCAACACAGCAGATGATGTCTGCTATATCAAAGTCAAAGAAAAGATGTCTACGGGAGATATAGTCTATAAAACGAAGGATTATTTCTACCATAAAGAACTAGAAGCGTCACTGGAAAAAGAATTTAAGCGGTTCGACCTGGATCTTAGAGTATATGCATATCCAGGTTCAAAGCTTGTCATAGAGGCGGAGGGCTTAGGCTTTAATTATTCCTATGAAAGCGAGGAAATACTGGGCGAAGCCATTAATAATCCAACCACCAAAGACCAGGTCATCAAGCAATTCTCCAGACTTAATGATACTATCTTCGAGCTTAATAAGGTCGATTATGAGGAAGGCAATGCGTTTATTCCAGCTAAACTGTTAAATGCAGCAAGAAGAGATATTGTACTGGGCTTATATGACCTAAAGCTTAACAGCCAGAAGAAAAGAACCAAGGCTGTGCAAGCAAAAGAAAAAATAAGCTTTGCCCCTGTACAACCATACCTCACGGCCTCTGTAACGACTAAGGAACAGTATGATGCTTGCGTGAGCTGTGGAATTACGGAAATCTATTTTGACAATGTGGTTAGAAGAAATCAGAATGATTATGAGCAAAAAGAAGGGCAGCTGCTGATCGGAGGATATGGGGGCATTCATCACTATAGAGGAACAAATCCGTTCGTTACGGACTATTCTCTAAATGTTATTAATGCTACTAGCTGCTATGAACTATATAAATTAGGTGCCAAACGAGTCACTTTATCTTATGAAATGAATAAGAGCCAAATTGAAGATGTAATAAATGCCTATGTTGAAGAAAATGACGGCTATCCTGCGCTGGAAATGATTGTGTATGGCAAGGCCCCGTTGATGTTCACCAAATATTGTCCGATGAGAAAAATGAATCAATGCAGAATTTGCAGAACGAAGAGCTATGAGTTAAAAGATGAGCAAGGAACGTTCCCTATCCTTTCCCATGAGGATTGTACAGCGACTATTCTTAATGGGAAGACGCTTAATCTTCTGGATGAGCTGCCAGACCTCAAAGGAATCGAGGCACTCCGATTAAACTTCACCGTTGAATCTAAAGAGCAGGTTGTGAACGTCATTCATATGGCCTCAGGCAAATTAAATGGCTCGATGAATAATGTGGCCTTCAATCAGGAAAGAGACACAAGAGGACATTTTAATAAAGAGATTGTGTAGGTAGGTTGAAAGACGGTCATTCGAAGAAAAGCTCGCAGGAGCCTATATTTACAGCATATCGACGATGGGAGCAGGGTATTCACACTCCACTCGGAACGAAGCGTAAACGGACTTCTGCGGGTTTATTTGTACGGCGATTATTTAGTATTTACTATGTCTTCTTTCGTAAGTCCTTGGTATAGGGTAAGTTTCTCTGCGGCGAGAGAAATCATGTAGTCAATTTCTTGTCGCCTGGATTCCAGTTCCATCAGATGCTGCTCAAGGATTTCAATCCGCTTTTTTAACGTAGGACTATAATTAGATGGTTTCTCCCCTTGTTGAATTTTATCCATGACACAGCCCTCACGAGTAAATTCCGTAATCTCCTCAAGCGATAAGCCCAATTTTTTTAGTTTATTTAGACATTGAATGTAGGAAACCTCGCTTTCTTGGTAGACACGTGCCCCTCCATTGCTACGCATGGGTTCATGTAGTACGCCGATTTTTTCATAATAACGAATGGTATACGGAGTTAGTCCTGTTTTTTCTGACACTTGACTGATGGTGAGCATCGGAATTCTGTTCCTCCTTTATGAAAGCTGATATTGAAAGATATTATACCCTGAAAAATCTCTTGACTTCCAGTTGACTCTAACTTGTAAGTTAACGTTACTCATTCGAATACAGGAACAAACACTAAAGGGGTGTCATAATGAATAACGAATATTTCACGATTCAACAAGCATCGGAGGGTATCTGGGGGGCTATTTCGGTTCCCGGCAGCGGCTCTCTGGGGAATGCAGCCATTATTGATCTTGGGGATTTAACCGTGGTAGTGGATACCACCAATCTGCCGAATTCTGCTGCTTTGTTACGTCATACTGCTGAACAATTAACGAACAAACCGGTCAAATACGTAGTGAATACACATTTCCATGGAGATCATGTCAACGGCAATCAGGAATTTATGAGCAGCGAATTGATATCTACTGTGTGGACAAGAGATTTGCTTGCTGATATGGGTGAAGTGAATATTGATGTCATGCAACAAAACATTCGCAAGTTAATAACTAGCCTACAGCATGAACGTTCACAGCACAGAGATCCTCATATGCTCACTGAAATCGACTATGATCTTTCCGTGCAGCATGCGCTGTATGATACGATCCCTTCCCTTCGCAGGGTGGTCCCCGCGATAACCTTTGACGACAAACTCGTGATTCGGGGAACAAAGCGAACCATCGAAGTGTTGTCTTACGGAGGCGGTCATTCTTTAAGTGATGCCGTGGTGTACGTTCCAGAGGAGCGAACTTTGATTGCAGGTGATTTGGTATCAACTAAGACCATTCCGGTCATTCCCTACGGTAATCCGTACGCCTGGATACGCATCCTTAAACGCATGCAACAAGATCTCAAGATCGATACTGTCGTTCCGGGGCACGGAGATGTATCTAATACAGATCGAATCACGGATGTCATACGCTTTTTGGAGAAAACGATCACTTATGTTTCTGGAGCTGTAAAAAGCGGGCAATCAGAGTCTTACTGGCTGGAACAAGGGGTTTTAAAAGGGTATGAGGATTGGCATCTGCCCCAGTATTTCAGATGGAACTTTCGCTGGCTCTTTAACAGTATGCTTGTTCAAAACAACAGATGAGTTAAGCAGTAACTCTACAGTTCATGTTTTGATCACAGCGATTTAGAATGTTCGCAGATTTTATGGTTACCTGCGGTGATCCCCTCTCTTTTAAGATGGTTATCGCCCGCATCACACATTTCTTTTAATAATGGAAGCAATGTCCGTCCATAGTCTGTTATTGAGTATTCTACTCTAATGGGAACCTCGTCTGCATACACGGCTCGATTAACTAATCCATCCTGTTGCAGTTGCTTTAATTGTTCGTTTAAAACTTTATGTGAGACGCCTTCACAAATCTTGAGTAAGTCTTTTGTGCGATTATGCTCATATCCTAATTGATACAGGATAATGCTTTTCCATTTACCACTAATGATATTTTGTACCACATCAAAACCTGTATTTATTTTATTCATGATATCCTCCTTACTTTGAAGTAACCTAGTGACTATAAAGTGCAGTATTTTCAATTGCAGACGCTCCAGATAATATGATTATAGCAAATCTAATCTATGGGGGGCGTTAAAGTGAGTTTGCAGGATATTATTTTACAAAGGAAATCGGTCAGACATTATGATCCAAACTATGCGATTGAAAGAAAGGAAATCCTTGATTCGATTGAACTGGCAGCCAAATCACCAAACGGAAATAACATTCAGAGTACACGTTATTTACTCATCGAGGATAAGGAGTTGCGAGCTAAAGTTAGACCCATTGCATATAATCAGGAGCAGGTTGAAACCTCCAGTTATTTGATTTTGATCTTGGGGGATTACCGTACTTTTCATGCTGAGAATATCCATGCTATTCAAGACAAGGCTTTGGAGAAAGGTTATTTCACCCAAGAGACTAAAACGCATTTAACAAATGCAGCCCTTGGTTATTATCGAAACATGTCTAATCAAGATTATTTAAAAGAGCTGGTCCGCGATGGCAGTCTGGCTGCAATGACCTTAGTCCTTATTTTGAACGAAAAAGGGTACCAGACAATCACGATGTCAGGTTATGATAAAGATGCTCTTTTTAAAGTGCTCAATATTCCCCAGCACTATGAAGACATTATGTTATTAAGTGTGGGCAGAGGGATTCAAGAGGGTCATTCCACTGTAAGACATGATATTGAGGAGATAACGTTTATAGATCGGGTACCTTCGTTGCTACTTGGCAATGATTGGAACCCATAATTCTTGTTCTATTTTGGCTCCTGGAGCCAAAAAATTCTCTATACAAGGGAGATTGGCAAGCTCGTATCCAGATGTAGGAAGCCATTCTGTATATAAGCGCTGCCAAGCATTAACGTTATCGTTGGGGAAAACAGCAAATACAGAGGGAGGAAGAATTAGTTCTTCCATATCGTTCGGTATATTTCCGTCATATCTACACCCCATGAGTAAATCAAAGGTATCCTCTTTAATTGCCGCGTCTTTACCAAAGATACCAAGTAACCCTTCAAGTTGGCACTTTGGATTTTCCCAGGACATGTCTATCAGCTTTTGAAGAAATCCATTTGATTGTGCTGTGGCCCACAATTGCGGAACCGTATTAAAAGCATCTTCAGTTTTTACCGTTTCCCTTTTAACTGCAAAACGGAGGTTACAATCAATATTTTCAATTCGATACTCCATCTCAGTGACTCCTTTTATGGTAATCTGAAAGGACATGCGAGGATATGCTTTCAACTGAACATTGCTTTCACGAACGGATGCAGGTGTAACGCCATGCAGTTGGCGAAAGGCTCTTGTAAAAGCATCAGGGGAACTATATCCGTATTTCATAGAAATATCAGTAATCTTTGCACTATGTTTCTGTACTTCAAAAGCCGCCTTAGTAAGCCTTCTACGACGAATATATTCAGCGAGGGTAACATTGGCTAAAGATGAGAACATTCGCGAAAAGTGGAACTCGGAGCAGCAAGCAATTTTTGCAATATAAGAATAGTCAATTTCGTTATCAAGGTTACTTTCTATATAATCAATTGCGCTGTTAAATCTGTTTAACCAATCCATATACTCACCTGCCTTTCACTAATTACTATACAGCAGCTATCATTGAAATACCCTGCAATGCTTGCCTAAGTTTGCAGGAATATGCTATGTATTTTGTATATGACGGCGTCGGGAGTATATTAATTAAGTGAACACAAGGAGGATACTGGGATGAGAATGCCAAGCGACAGCGAGCTGACATTGCTATTCGAAGGAGATGGGCGACAGCTGCAGCAATTTGCTTTTGTGTACAGCGTCATTGTAGATTGGGGAGAGGAGGACGAGGAGATCGTCCGCTTGTTCGGTAAACAGCTTCCCGATGAAACGGTCGAGGTGACGCCTACGGACAAAGGACTGGATGTTACCTACAATGGACAAATGCATTCGATTGCGCTTACCTTTACCGGAAATGATCGCTATATCACGATTCGCGGCTTTCAGGAGCTGATCCGGGAGAAATACGAAATTCGACTATTTGAGGCCTCGTATCTTTCCGATACGCACGAATTTTTGATTTTACCGAAGCAGAAGTGGGAGGAACTGGATGCCCGATACCCGGTGCGTAGTAGGGAGATATTCCGTGTCATCGATGATGAGCTGGATTTTCCGTGATTAGAACATGATGAATTTATATGGAGCGGAGCATCACTTGATGGTGGTGTCAGATTCGATTGATGCGGAAGAGCACCGGCATTCTTTTTTACAGGTGACGATCTCATTAATGGGCGAATTTGACATTGAGGTGGCAGGGCAAAGCTTGAGTGGTCCAGGTATCATTATCAATTCGAACGTCGTTCATCGCTTAAAAGAAGCGGGACACCCGTTGATGCTCCTTCTGATAGACAGCACCTCTGAAATGGCTGCAAGCTTTAAGCGGGTTCTGGCGGGGAAGCAGGTTCATATATTTCCGCAAGGAATGATGAAGAGCATTCGCGAATTTGTGCGTAAAGAGTATGCTGGTGTTAAGGACCCGGACAGCTATCGTTCTTTTCTGGGACAACTCATGATGCTATTGGGCGTACAGCAGGTGAATACTGCTATTGTTGATCCGAGAATAAGAGAGTGTATTCAGCTCATCAAAGATTGCACCAAATCCGAACACTCCGTCAGTCAATACGCCCGGCAATTTGGTTTATCCAACAGCAGATTGTCGCACCTCTTTAAAGAAAATACTGGCATATCGCTTAGCGGGTACATGGTGCTGCATAAGCTGCAGAAGGCGGCCTATTTCATTTTTGAGGGGCTCAGCATTACGGATGCGGCTATGGCAGCAGGATTTGACAGTCCGTCCCATTTAGCCGCCACCAGCAAGCAGTTGCTGGGAATGACGGCGAAGGATATTCGCAAAGATAGCGTCTTTTTAAAAGTTTCTTGCCTGCATTAACCTTACAATGGGTGCAGGAGGTGTGTTCCATGAGTGCATACTTGAAGGAAACCGAATTGCTGAACTATTCTCACCCATTGATCCAGCAAATTGTTCACAGCCGCCAGTGGGATTCGATGTCCAGGAAGGACCAAATTCTTGGCATCTATAACTACGTTCGTGACGAAATGCGGTTCGGCTATAACCGGGCGGATGATATTCCGGCATCGGTAGTATTGCAGGATGGCTACGGTCAGTGTAATACAAAGGGAGTGCTATTTATGGCGCTGCTAAGGGCTGTGGGCGTGCCATGCCGTATGCATGGATTTGCCATCGACAAGAAGCTGCAAAAGGGGGCAATGAAAGGGTGGTATTACCAACTGTCCCCCCTGGAGATCATTCATAGCTGGGTTGAAGTGCTATATGAAGATAAGTGGCTGAATATTGAGGGATTTATACTGGATGTCCCCTATTTGACCAAGCTTCAGCAAAGATTCGAACAGTGTACGGGTTCATTTTGCGGGTATGGCGTTGCAACCGATAATTTTCAAAAGCCGGAGATCTATTGGAACGAAAATGATACCTACGTGCAAAAAGAAGGCATCGTTCAGGATTTCGGGATTTACGATAGTCCCGATGCTTTCTTCACGGCTCATCCGCAAGGGCTCAGCCCGTTCAAGAAAATAATCTATAGCAGGGTGGTTCGGCATCTGATGAACCGGAACGTCGATCACATCAGGCGGGGGTAAGATAAGCTAACGGTTTTAAGGACCATCCTCAATACCTGACGAATTAGCCCCGCGCCATCGTATTTGCGATCAAAGGTTAGGAGGCCCCCTCTTTTTTCTTAACCTACATGTGCCACAGCCCGAACCTCTACCCACTGTTCTGGAAATGCCAGGTAAGTCACCCCGATCATGCTCCCCGCCGGCCGATGCTCTCCGACATACTTTTTGAACAGTCCGATCGCGGTTTCCCCGTGCTCCTGCGCATTCGTCAGATACAGCTCCACGTAAGCCAGATTATCCTTTGTCGCTCCGAACTCTTGTAGCACGGTATCCAAATTCTTCAGCGTCTGCGTCATCTGTGCCTTAATATCGCCTGCTCCGACGAAGTTGCCCTCCGCATTATGGGAGAACTGTCCCGAGATATACAGCGTGTTGTCGACAAGGTACCCCTGCGAAATCCCGTGATCCCAGAGGTTATGGTTGTACGTTCGAATGGTTGTCATTGCTTTAGCCCCTTTACTTCAAAGTAAAGCTATTATAGACTGAGCGAAAATAAAGGGATAGTACGCACAAACAAGTGGGCTACTATCCGAAAGGATAGCGTGAATATGGGCATTTCTGATTTGAAGGGCAAGGAGACGGTGATCCAAGACACACCATTCGGTTATACGATGTCGGTGATCGGCGGGAAGTGGAAGATGGCGATTCTGTATCTGCTGTCCGCCAAACCCTCGATTCGGTTCAACGAAATGCAGAGACAGCTCGGAGCGGTGACTTACAAGGTTCTCAGCGCGCAGCTTAAGGAATTGGAGGCTGACGGGCTGGTGAAGCGCGTGGAGTATCCGCAGATTCCGCCCAAAGTGGAGTATTCGCTGACACCGAAAGGGCAGACCCTTCTACCTGTGTTGGAGCAGCTGTGCGAGTGGGGAGCAGAGAATCGGTGAGGTTCCTTCATTCACATTAGCGCCAAAATCATACCCATGGGCACGGGCTACCAGCTAGGGCTGGGGATTTCATAGACAACATAGAAGTTCCAATTTATAAAGTGTATGGAAAGGGTACCAGATTAATTAGTCCTGCCTCATTCACAATTCCTGTAATGCTAGGGCTCTCACAGCAGCTTGTTTTAATGCATCCATCAAGATCAAGTACGGATGCGGGCCGTAGCTGATGCGAGCGACGCCTAATAATGCCAGCTTCTGGAGTGGGGGTGAGTCCGAGGAAATCATAACATTAACAGGGATTGAAGACTGCTGGCATAATTTCTCGATCAGCCTCTCGTTACACAAACCCGGCACAAAAATTCCGTGAGCTCCGGCCTCTGTATAGGCATGTACCCTTTGAAGGACAGCATCCAAGTGAGCCTCGTCATGCTCATCTGTTGGTGTCTCTAAGAAGACATCAGTTCGAGCATTAATAAAAAGGGGAATCGAAGTATGCTCAGCGGCTTCCCGCACAGCTGCGATACGCAAGGCTTGCTCATCTATGGCGTATAATCCCGGCTCATGGATCTTTTGATCTTCAAGATTGACTCCTACGGCTCCACACCCGATGATCTTTAGCACATTGTTCTTGATCATTTCGGGAGATGATCCATAACCGCCTTCTATATCAATTGTAATGGGCAGATCTACGCTATTGCTTATCCGCTGAAGATTGGATAGAACGAGGTCGAAAGGAAGCTTCTCTCCATCCTCGTATCCATGTGCAGCAGCTACAGACCAGCTGCCGGTGGCAATGACTTGGCCCCCTGCTCCTTGAATAATTTGCGCGCTTCCGGCGTCCCAGGCATTGATAAGGACTAGCGGATTGCCGCTTCTGTGCAGATCGTGTAACTTCTGTGCCTGTTCAAGTTGATTTTTCATTTTTTTGACCCCCGATTTTCTCATGATTTAGCAGCCATTCTTTGCGTGCGACTCCGCCGCCATACCCGCCGAGTTCACCACTGACGTTAATTACACGATGACAGGGAATGACGATCGCCAGTTGATTGGCCCCATTCGCTTGTGCTACCGCACGATATGCGGTGGGCTTGCCAAGCGCCAGTGCGATATCAGCGTAAGAGCGGGTTTCGCCCGGTGGAATCTTCATTAACTGTTCCCACACGCTCTTCTGAAATGGCGATCCCATTAGATGGAGAGGCGTCTTAAATTCGGTTAACGTTCCTTCAAAAAACTGACTCAGTTCATTCTCAATTGACTGAATAGGGGTGGTCTGCCCAGGTATAATTGCCGCTTGTAGTCTTGCCCTTAACCGTTCGACCTCGCGTTCTAAACCCCGGCGATCTACGAATTCCAGGAGATATAGCTCATTGTCGTCCGCTATTGCCATCATAGGGCCGAGTTGCGTGTCCAGCCACGATGCTCTAAGAATAAGGCTATCATCTAACCGCGTAGGCGTTGCGCCCATAATGCGGGAGAAGGCGTCCCGGAATCCGCTGCTGGAATCATAGCCAGAAGCTAATTGTGTATCAATTAGCTTTCCCCCCGATCGGATGCTCTTCAAAGCCAATCCCATTCGACGGGACCTGGCATATTCAACGAATGTCATGCCAAAGCGCTTTTTAAATTGACGGCGGGCGGTCGATTCATCAATGGATAGTGCCTTGAAGTCTTGTCCCTTCCACCGCTTCTCCGGGTTTTGCTCAACGGCCTCGACCAGTAGCCGGACGATATCGGAGACTTGATTCGGATGGGACAAGGGCCGACAGCGCTGGCATGGGCGGAAGGAAGCTAGAAGTGCCTGCTGTGCTGTCTCGTAGAACTCGCAGTTATCGTACTTTGGTTTCCTGGCTGGACAAGTAGGCCGGCAAAATACGCCGGTGGAGGTGACCCCCACATAGAAGACGCCTTCATAGTCAGATTTTTTCTCGATAAGGGCTTTATAATACTCTAATTTGCGTTCCTCATTTTGAATCATGATTACACCTGCATGTTTTAGGATGAGTATAGTATACCTCTTGCTAACGACGTTCATAGCCGAAAATCAGGCACTTATTCTCTTTTCAAGCAAAATGCTGGGCGATATTAGTTAAATACTCTTCTTCATCCGTATTTTCTTTCATCTGAATGAGCATCTTTGCATCATCTCCGACGATGTACCGGAATTGACTTGTACTGTCTGTGGCCGCTTGGTATATGGTTTCGGCAACCATTTCTGGAGGCGAGGCGTAGGCCGGTTGTTTTTCCATATCACCCAATTTAGCCCGAAATGCAGCAGTAAATAGCTTGTAGTCTGTTAAATCATCATTATAAAAGAATTCCATGGATCTTCCACCGAAGTCCGTATGAATAGCACCGGGTTCAATCAACTTTACTTTGATGTTTTGTGATGCTAATTCATAAGAGACGGACTCAGAAAAACCCTCCACTGCAAACTTGGACGAATGATACAAAGACATCGTAGGGAAGGTCACTTTCCCACCCATAGAAGAGATGTTGATCAGCATCCCTTTTTGATTAGACCGGAAATGTGGCAGCATGGCTTTTGTCATACGGATCAGACCAAAAACGTTCACTTCAAACTGTCTTCTAATCTGCCCCTCCGTAGCGGCTTCTATTAGACCCATTGTTCCATATCCAGCATTGTTGAGAAGAACATCAATAGTACCGAACCGCTCAATCGCTTTTGCTAACGCAGTTTGAATAGTAGTCTCTTTTTCAACATCAAGCTTTAGCACTAACACATTATCCAGTGTAATAAGCTCAGTTTCTTGTTCAGGTGAACGCATCGTGGCAACTACGTTCCATCCTTTTTCAGCAAAATGCTTTGCTGTAGCTCTCCCAATGCCTGATGAAGCACCCGTGATAAAAATCGTGTTCATAACCATTCCTCCTATAAATTCTGCTCTTGCACTAACTTCTCCAGGCTTACCAATCCCTCAGCAATGGTTGTAAGTTTAGCCTTGTATTCTTCTATCCCGATTTGGATGCAGATGATCTGTGCTGGATGCATTTCATCTTTATACAGCGAATATTGCTCAAGTAATTGATCTAATTTGGTGTTTGATGCCTCTTGGGCTTGCTTCAACCACACAATCACCTTGTCATATCCGACGAATTCACCAAAATACAGCCTCATCATAAAATCAGATTTCCTGATGCTGTCTCCTTCTAGCGGGCCTAGTAAATAGGCGTTAAAACATTCTCTGCCTTTAGGCGTTATAGTTAGAAGATTTTTGTTAGGCTTACCGTCCTGGAGCACATTTTCCTTAGTGATTAACCCCTCCTTTTCCATTCGGGCAAGAGTGGGATAGATCGTTCCATAACTGGAACTATAGAAATTAGAGAATACATTTTCTAATGACTGTTTTATTTGGTACCCAGTAGACGCTTCTTTCATAAGTATGCCTAAAATAACATCCTGACTGTTCAAAATACGGCCTCCTTATAGGTTGGGCAAATTTGTATATCACAACTACAATATATCACTTCGATATATATCAAGTCAATATATAATCATACAACCTCCACGCTTAATAAGCATTCTTCCGCGTTGGTGTGAATACCCTAATGAATGGTGCGAAAGTCCGTAATCATTAGGGTAGGAGAAAGGGGCACGAACATGGAAGGGTCAGGGATTCGTTGGGGGAAGAAAAGGATTACGGCGAAGATAAGAGGGTATCTGATGATGATAGCTATCATCGTTTCGGTAATGTCATTAGGGGCTCCGGCAATTGCCGGAGGCGATCAAGGGGGTAGCCCCAACCAACTAGTCGTGACCTATGAGACGAACGGAGGCTCGGCGATTAGCCCACAGCTTGTGTCGGCATCCGGAGGTAAAGTGGTGTTTCAATATACTCCGGTGAAGGAATGCTACAGCTTCGAAGGCTGGTACTATGATAGTGCGCTGACGCAGGCCTATAAGGAGTCAGATCTAATTACTAGAGACCTAACGCTGTATGCAAAATGGGTCGCCCAGGGAGCCAACGTGCTGTGCGCGGCTACTTTGACCTCGGCGATTGGCACGGTGAGTGCCGGCGGGACAACGAATGAGACGATCACTGTCGGAAATGGCATTAATCTAGCTGCGTTGAAGGCTGCGATCACGCCAGCGGCGAATGCAACGTTCGAGATTTACAATGCAGACGGAATAACGAAAGCAACGACACTGGAGACGGGCATGAAGGTCATCGTAACCTCGAAATCTGGAGCGAATAAGGTTACGTACACGATAATAGTGAGTTCTCCGAATTTAGCATTGAATAGACCCGCGACAGTGGACAGTACGTGCAACGCTTCGCAGAATGCGGCCAAAGCTGTGGAAGGCAGCGTCATTAATGATAGTAAATGGTGCTCCAAGTCTGGCAACCGCTGGCTGCAGATTGATCTTGGCTCCGTGATGCAAGTGAACCAATTCATCATCAAGCACGCAGCAGAAGGCGGAGAGACTCCCTCCTATAACACGAAGGCTTACAATATTCAGGTCAGTAATGATGGTGCGAACTGGAACACGGCAGTTAACGTAACCAACAATACGAAAGGCACTACGGTAGACAATATAACAGTAGTATCGGCAAGATATATCAAGTTGAATGTTACAACACCTACGCAAACCACAAACCCTGCGGCGAGAATCTATGAGTTTGAGGTATACGGACCTCCAAATGTGGCATTAAATAAACCGGCGACGGTTGACAGCACATGCAATGTCTCGCAGACTGCAGCCAAAGCCGTGGAAGGCAGCGTCATCAATGACAGTAAATGGTGCTCCAAGTCCGGCAACCGCTGGCTGCAGCTTGATCTCGGCTCCGTGCAGCAAGTGAACCGGTTTGTTATCAAGCACGCAGCGGAGGGCGGAGAGACTCCCTCCTATAACACGAAGGCTTACAATATCCAGGTCAGCACTGATGGTACCAACTGGAACACGGTGGTCAATGTAACCAACAATAGGCTCGGTATTACGGCAGACAATATAACAGCAGTATCGGCCCGATATATTAAGCTTAACGTAACGGTACCTACACAAACCACGAATGCTGCGGCAAGAATCTATGAGTTTGAGGTATACGGACCAGGGTTTACAACCTAACATTGCGACGTATGCGGATGCAGGTATTGGATCTTCAATGATTCTCACATTCAACGCGCTCAACCGCTCCTATTCCTGATCCACCTCAAAAGTTATAGTATACTTGCTTATATGAATAACTGATGAAAGGGCAGAGGAGAATCTTATGCTCAAGGAACGCATCGAGCTTCTGTGCAAGAAGAAGAAAATATCGAGGAAAGACCTCGTGGAGGGACTCGTTACGCAGGCCCATTTTGCCAACATATTGGCTGGCAGGTATCCGTTAGCCGACGATTTGTCGGAGCATATCGCGGGCCGTCTCGGCGTCCCCGTCACCTATTTGACTGCCGCAGCAACTGCCGATGAGCAGGCGCTGCAGCGGGCGGAGCACATTTTCCAGACGATGTCCGGGGGGGCGGTATCCGATAGCTACGTGGATGCTCTGGACGATCGGGATGATGTGCTCGTCGTAGAGTTGACGACTGCCCTTATGAAAGCCGTATACTATCAGCAAATCAACGATCTGACCGCTTACGACTACTTGCATCAGTCCTACTTGAATCATTATTTGGAGAAGTACGGAAGGCCCGACGAAGTTGATCTACCGGTACCCTTAAAAAAAGCGCTTCTGCTGTACAAAATCCAGTATTTCCGCTCCAAAAGCCGTTACTACGACGTACTGAATGATGTGAACCGCTTAAGCGGGCTTGTGGAACCGGGGACGGAAGTATGGTTGATGGCGCAAAACATCAGGATGGAAGCATGCATCCTGCTGAAGCAGTTCGAGCAGGCGAAACAGGTATTCGAGCAGACCATGCGGCAAGTCGTCGATGATCGGCTGTTTCACCGTCTATCCGGCCTGTATGTGGCATACAGCGGCTATTGTTTCGCGATGGGCCTTGTGCAGGAAGCGTTGCATTCGCTCTCGATGGCCGAAGCCAACCTCGTTTATTTGCAGCAGCCAGGCGATGTGGTCACGGCGATTATGAACAACCGGATCGTTATGCTGACGATGACTGGAGAGCTGGATAAAGCGTTGGACGAAATCGCCCGTTTCGAGGCGATGATCGCAAATGAGCCGGAGGAAACCCGGAAGAAGCTAGAGCCGGTTACGACCATTTATCGGTGTGAGGCCGCTTTTGCCCAGAAAAATTGGGGATTGCTCCTGCAAGGGATTGAGCGGTTGCGAATGTCCGGAACCAATACGGATCAGGAGATGGCGTTGGCTTTCTATGAGAGCCAGCTGGCGCTGTCCCAAGGGGACATGGAGAGATTTCAAAACCGTGCGCTGGAATGCTTGCCTTATTTCGAAGCCAACCAGCATGCGATGCGTCTTGAGCAGCTGTACGAAGCGTTGGCGGTCGTGTGTGAGGAAGGCCGCCGCTATAAGGAATCGTCCATGTATTATCGGAAGCTGGTGTATCTATTAAGGAATAACGGCGGGGGAGGGCCTTCCCGTCAGGTTTAAATACAAAAATGTTGAACCA
Organism: Paenibacillus sp. FSL H8-0332; assembly: GCF_037963835.1. Lineage (NCBI taxonomy): Bacteria > Bacillati > Bacillota > Bacilli > Caryophanales > Paenibacillaceae > Paenibacillus > Paenibacillus sp. FSL H8-0332. The sequence continues at coordinate 7,055,190 of NZ_CP150145.1, read as the reverse complement.
AGTGGAGTCTTGAATAACGTCTGAGGCCCGCAGTTTTGCAAGAAAGCCCTATTTGGGGAAAAACGCAACGTGAATTGGAAGGAAAACCCGCGTTATCCCTCACTTGTTTGTATGTCGCCGATACTATTGTCAGGTTTACTGGCAATCGTATACATTGGAAATACAACGACAAATCAAACGAGGAGAGGCGTGAAGCGTATGTGGGGATTGTTCGGAAAGAAGAAGGAACCGCAGGATCGTCTGGAGCAGGCAGAAAAGCTAATGAACAAAGGAATGTCGGGGCTGGTTATGAAAACTATGGTCTCCAAAGAACATAGGGATCTCATCAACCAAAGTCTGGATACGGCAAAACAGGCGCAATTGGCATCGAGCGGCACCGTGCCGCTTAGCGCAACCGCCATCGTCGTATCCGTAACGGATACGGGAAAGCTCATCAATTTCGATCCGATCGTCATCCTCGTGTTGAACGTGACGGAGAACGATGGGAGCACGTATCAGAAGACATTGGAAACGCTCGTATCGAAAATCCAAATTCCGCGCGCGGGAGATCGAGTCGGCTTGGGCCACAACCCGGCTAATCCGTCCGAGCTTATGTATATGGGACTGCTGCCGTAAGCTTTGGAGTCAAACCGTACTTTATGCTTAGATACATTACGGTGAACAACGCGTGAGAATGGCATCTAAATTGGGTTCCTCAATGTTCTTTGGGGCGCGAGATGCGTTCCATTAGCATAGCTGCCCTGTGCCGGGGAAGAAAACGGCCCATCTGAGCGGCCAGGTAATTATTTCGCCCGCCGACGATATAACTGCTGCCTTTGTCGATTCCGCGAAATCCGGCTTGAACGACTTTCTCTGGAGTGGACAATGCGCTACCTGCCGCCATGTCCCTGCTGCCGACAGCATCGAAAAATCCTGTATCCGTCGCACCCGGGCAAAGGGTAAGGACGCGCACCCCGCGTCCACGGGTTTCGGCCCACAACGCTTCGGAGAAAGATAACACGAAAGCCTTGGTTGCACCGTAGACAGCCGAATAGGCGCAAGGTGCAAACGCGGCCATTGAAGCCACGTTGACGACGACTCCTTCCTTGCGTTCCAGCATGCCGGGCAGAAAATGATGCGTCAGGTCGACAAGAGCCGCGGTGTTCAGCATAATTTCCGCTTGCTCGCGCTCTGGATCGATCTCCTCAAAGCGGCCATGTGTGCCAATGCCTGCGTTATTAATTAGAATATCTACCGTTAGGCCGAGCGCTGCAATGGATTCGGCTAGCTGGCGCGGGGCACCTGCTTTGGACAAATCGCAGGGCAGGGCATAGGCCTGCACCCCATGCTTACGTTGAATTTCGCCGGCCAATGCTTGCAGCTTCTTGGCTGAGCGTGCAGCTAGTACGACATGGCAGCCTCGTGCCGCCAGCGCCCCGGCATACACTTCGCCAATTCCGGATGAAGCCCCGGTGACCACTGCCAGCTTGCCCTGATATGAATATGTATTCATGACACAGCCCCCTCGTCTTGATATGGTTATGATCATACCAACGATAGAAGGGGCTAACCACTGTGCCTCTTTACTATTAACGGAACTAACAGGCTAAGCTTGCGGCCGCCCTTCGGCGTCTTGCTTCAGCAGGTCCGCTAGCCGCTCTTCCGTTCCCGAACCAGGAGTAGGAACGAAGAAGCACCATTGCAGTCCCGGATTATTATCGAGGGCCGCGCAATGGATCGTGAATGACAATTCCTGTCCGCCTGGAAGGAGATAATGGACCGGGGCAGAGCTTTTTTGCCGGATCTCATGCCACTCCCACAACCGTATGAAGTCTTCGCTATTCTGTCTAAGACGCTCATATCGTTCCATGTACATGGGGTTGTTTTTGTTGCTGTCGAAGCCTGCCCGGATTAACGCCGTCATGAAACGGGCAAATTCTTCCCAGTTGTCAAGTTTCTTGGGGTACTCCGGATCCAGAAACACCAGCGTCACCATGTTTCGTTCGCTTTCCGGCAATCGGCTGAAGTCCGCGACAACGAGCTCCGCTCCCCGATTCCAGACGATCATATCGGCAAACTCATTGGCAACGAAAGAAGGATAACGCATTTGATCCACAAGGTTTTGCAAAAATCCGGTATCGGGTTGTTCTGAACTCCGGGTCATGCTGAAGCTGATTGAATCAGGTGCGGCCAGGTCGAATAAGTGCTTCCGCTCGTCTGCATCCAGTTGCAGCGCTTGGCTGATGTTGGACAAGATTTCCGGGGAAGGATTCCTCTCCCGGCCCTGTTCTAGCCAGGTATAATAAGTTACGCTGACATTGGCCAGATAGGCGACTTCTTCCCTTCGAAGTCCCGGAGTACGTCTTCGGCCAGGCAAGGGCTTGATTCCCGCATGTTCAGGCTGAAGCCGATGTCTGCGCGATTTGATGAATTCCCCCAGTGCGGATGAAAAATCATGCTTCTCCATATAGGCGTTGCCTCCTCTAGCGTTCCATCTTCACTGTGACATACATAGATTATACCCGCTTAAGTAAGGTCAATTATATGGAAAGTTTCATCCATAAACAACGGGTGTAGCTACTCTTTTACCATCCGAGAAAGTGGGCAATACAAAAGTTCATAAAATTAATTTCGACATGGGGAAAGTCCCTGAAGGTATAACAAAAATAACTGTAACTCTGACAGAGGATAATAGCACGGGATTTTCGAAGAAATTGGTCGAGACGCTCTAATTGGGGGGAGTGGCTGTCGCAGGTTTCTTTAAATGACACAGACCGCTTAATTTGCCGTCTTATTGACAAAATCAATCTCATTTCTGATCCCTTTATGGGCGTCATTCCACAGGCCCTTGGTCAGGCGGATGCGCAGCAGGCATGTGTTAGGGTCCTCATCGTTATTGGCTTCGTTATACCAATCGGCGAATATTGTGCGCAGCTTGGTCATCATCCCGGCGTTTTTCTCGTCACATACCCAGCCCAGGTTTTCACCGATACCATCTGCCGTAAAGTTCTCGACGATGATACATACGGCGACTTCGGGGTTTTGGGCGATCTGCTGCATCTTGCCTGAGGTCGCGTAAGTGACGGTGTAGAACGCGCCGTCCTCATAATAGGCATCCACAATGCGGGCGGCGGGACGGCTTGTGCCATTGGCCCCCGGTTCCAGCGCGATGGTGGACAAAGAGATTAGGCCGTCCTTGTTCCCCACTTGTTCTTCCAGCAGCTTCATGGCTTCGTCGTATTTGCTCATTATATTCCCTCCTAAAGTCTCATAAGGCATATTAACAAGTTTATCATTGTAAAGTCTTGGAGCATGTGAAGAATAATACGATAAAAAAATTAAATCGCCGCTTGAAGTTAATTTGGTTCAGCTGTTTGCATATCAGAATGAAGAGTTTTTGGTCACCTCAGCAGAGAGCGATATTCAGGATATCGTAAGTATGCTAATGCGGAGAAATCTTAAAATTTCCATAATCTACTTTGCAGAGGCAGTTTTATGCATTTATCTGTCTTGGTACAATTTCGAACTCGCTAGGCTGTAAACTAACGGGATAAGATATTTCAATAATAAGGAAGTTCTGTTCGAAAGCCTCACTAAAACGCTACTGACAAACCGCTGTCAGTAGCGTTTTAGTATACTGGATTCAGCTTAAGTAAAAAGGAGTTGCGTTCGGTAATGGATACGAAAGAAACGTTGCGTAAATTCGAGGATACGGAAAATGGAAGTCCTTCATATTGGATAGGGGTCGTCTCAGCGAACCACGCGCAGGGGGGCGTTAGTGGCGGCTTTGCCCAGATGTGGTAAAGCAGCGCCGTTACGCAGGATGCACCCTGGGGATTGGCTTGTGTATTATTCTCCCCGCATGGAGATAGGAGAAGGCGAGCCGCTGCAAGCGTTCACCGCCATTGGCCGGGTTATGGACGACCGTGTATACGAATATGCGATGTCCGCGACGTTCGTACCTTACCGTAGGAATATTGAATATGTTCCCTGCCAGGAGGCGAGAATCAAGGGCTTACTTGATCGGTTGGCCTTCACACGTGGCCAGCGGAATTGGGGCTACCCCTTCCGTACCGGCCACTTCGGAATAAGCCGTGAAGATTTCTTGATTATCGCGGAAGCAATGCATGTGGCCATCCTGTAAAGGATGGCCTTTTTAACTTGACTTGCTTAATCTACATACAAATTCAACTGCTGCATTGTGAGAGAATTGGCCGGAGATGTAGAAGCAGCCGGTTCGCTTCAATGAAATGAAAAGACAGCTTGGGGCAATTACGTACAAGACCTTAAGCGCCCAGCTCAAGGAACTGGAAGCAGATGGGATGGTTGAGCGGAAGGAGTACCGGCAGGTGCCGCCAAAAGTGGAATACAGTCTTACGGATAAGGCGGAGAAACTGTTGCCTGCACTGGAACAGCTGTGCGACTGGGGAGTCAAGAATTGCTAAATATCAACGGCGCGGAGTTTTAGCGATTGTTATCTGATATTCAGGATATTGTAGGCATGCTAATTAGAAACAAAAGCGCAAGCCATTGGTTTGTGCTATTTGCCGTAGCTTAAGTGTAGTTCATATTTTATGATTAATGGTGCTGAATTTGAGCGGTTATTGAAGCAGGAGGTAAGGATAATTTATGACTGAATGATTAGCATGGTTGCAGGATGGCTACGGCCAGTGTAATACAAAAGGTACTGTCGTAAATTCCGAAATCCTGAACGATTCCTTCTTTTTGCACGTTGGTACCATTTATCTTCATATAGCATTTCAACCCAGCAATGAATGATCTCCTGGTAGGGTGGTTCGACATCTGATGAACCGGAACGTCGATCACATAAGGCAGGGGTAATAGATGCACTAAAGAAGACCAATAGGAGGGGAAGTCATGCAAGATCAGAAAGAAATGCTTGAGATCAACAAAGCAGGATGGGATGAAGTAGCTGATCAATATTTTGGAATACATGCTTTGCCGCAATATGGGCCATATGCACCCACAGAGGATGAATTGCATCTTCTAGGTGATGTTGCTGGCAAGACAGTACTTGAGATAGGCTGTGGCAGTGGACACTCGCTTTTGTACATGGCAAGCAGAGGCGCAGGGGATGTCTGGGGAATCGATTTATCGACGACTCAGGTTAATTACGCTAAGGAACTGCTCCAGGAGAACAGATTGACCGGGAACATACAACAAATGTCTATGGAAAACATAGATGACTTGCCCAGTGAATATTTTGATATCGTATTCTCTGTTTATGCATTAGGCTGGACAGTCGATATGGCACGGACACTATCTAACATCTACAAAAGACTAAAAAACGGCGGGGTATTGGTATTTAGTTGGGAACATCCCATACAAAGCAGACTGATGTATGAGGATGACAAAATGACCTATACTCAATCCTATCATTCCGAAGGACCTTATAAGGTAACTTGGCGTGGAGTACCCGTGATCATGCACCATCGAAAAGTCAGCACAATATTAAATGAACTTTCAAATGCTGGCTTTTTTATAGAACGGGTAATTGAAGAATCACGGGTTCCTGAGACAGACGAAAGTTCACCGACTACATGGTATTCGGGGATGAAGGCACGTTTAAGTCCTCCAACCATTATCATCAAATGTATAAAGAAATAAGCTAACTATTTCAATTTTATATCAATTCAATCAACTGAATGTGAATCAATCAAAAAAGTGAAAGATACCCCTCTACTTCAGTATCTGAAGCTCAGTTGAGGTATTCCCTTATCGGGCAGGTTTATCCTGAACAAATAAATATTACAGATAACTAGACACGCAGCTGTCAGGTTCTGTGGGTTACACTAGCCTCGTATTCAAAGATTACAAAGGAGTTGATCATATGGAGCCTAATCTTAATCTGCTTCCGCAAGTTATACTAGATTTTATAGCCGCTACCAATAAACCCGATCCGGATGCTTATGTCGACTGCTTTTCGAAAGATGCACTTGTTCTCGATGAAGGTAAAGAGTGGGCAGGCAAAGCTGCTATAAAACAATGGAGTGCCGAATATCATTTTGGAGCTAACATAACACTTGAACCCATACAGGATAAACAGCATGGGGAAGAAAACGTGGTGGTTTTTAAGGTTGACGGGGATTTCGACAAAACCGGCCTCCCGGACCCTCTCTATTTGGATTTTAATTTTCAGATTCGCAACGATAAGATTAAGCAGCTTGCGATCCGGCTGTCTAAAGGATCGGATTAAGTAGACAAAGGCCAATCAGATAAGGAACATGGGGAACCCAAAGATGATACTAAATCATGTGTTATTGAAGCTGAAGCTAATGTTCGCCCTGGTCCTTCAGCATACGATTTGATCCTGATCACCAAGTTTGCTTCCTTAGAAGACATGGATGAATACCTTATCCACCCGGCCCATCAGGAAGTCGCCAGGTGGATGGGTACGGTTCTGGAAATACAGGCGTCTGTCTGCTGCTCAATCTAATAGAAGTTAGCTACCAATGTCTCTTCAGTCGCATAACTGCGAAATATTAACAGCGCCATGTTCTTCATTAGTGAAGAGTATGGTGCTGCCATGCCGTATGCACGGATTTTCCATTGATAAGAAACTGCAAAAGGGGGCAATGAAAGGGTGGTATTACCAATTATCTCCCCAGGAGATCATTCATAGCTGGGTTGAAGTGCTATATGAAGGCAAGTGGTTAACCAAGCTTCAGCAAGAATTCGAACAGTGTACGGGTTACCTGAAAAAACACCTAAAACGGCTCAGGAAGGATATGCTTATGAAAATAATTACATTATGCGGTTCTACAAAATTCAAGGAGCAATTTGAACAAGCTAATGCATTTCTTACACTACAAGGAAACATAGTGATTAGTTTAGCCTTCTTTGAACAAACTATAGGTTTTGAAATCACGGAAGAACAAGCGGAGTTACTGGGAGATCTGCATTTTAGAAAGATTGATATTTCTGACGAAATCTTCGTGATTGATGTAAATGGCTACATTGGCAACAGCACAAGAAATGAGATTGAGTATGCTGGAAAAACGGGTAAGGCAATCCGCTACTACTCTGATGGAGAGATTCCGCAAATTCTAAAACGCTACTGACATTACTCTGCCAGTAGCGTTGTTTAATTGAACCCTGTCTCTTTTTCTTAGCCAACATGCGCCACAGCCCGCACCTCTACCCACTGTTCCTGAAATACCAGGTAAGTCACCCCGATCATGCTCCCCGCCGGCCGATCGCGGTTTCCCCGTGCTCCTGCGTATTCGTCAGATACAGCTCCACGTAAGCCAGATTATCCTTTGTCGCTCCGAACTTTTGTAGCGCGGTATCCACATTCTTCAGCGTCTGCGTCATCTGTGCCTGAATATCGCCTGCTCCGACGAAGTTGCCCTCCGCATTATGGGAGAACTGTCCCGAGATATACAGCGTGTTGTCGACAAGGTACCCCTGCGAAATCCCGTGATCCCAGAGGTTATGGTTGTACGTTCGAATGTCGGTGATCGGCGGGAAGTGGAAGATGGCGATTCTGTATCTGCTGTCCGCCAAACCCCCGATTCGGTTCAACGAAATGCAGAGACAGCTCGGAGCGGTGACGTACAAGGTTCTCAGCGCGCAGCTTAAGGAATTGGAGGCTGACGGGCTGGTGAAGCGCGTGGAGTATCCGCAGATTCCTTCCAAAGTGGAGTATTCGCTGACACCGAAAGCGCAGACCCTTCTACCTGTGTTGGAGCAGCTGTGCGAGTGGGGAGCACAGAATCGGTGAGGTTCACGGTATGAAGCGCTTAAGAGTAACTTTTGGCCGAAGATCGGAATGAAATCTATACAGATGTTTTTCCATTTTCAGCCGTAGATTAATCCGTCAATAAGCCTTGTTTCACTGTTTGCTTGTATCGGATTGTATCCCATTCGCAGACTGACTTCGCATCGAGAACGATAATATAGCCGGGAGGAGTGCGATGGCAACACCTATTGCGCCAGCCACGCCGATGGACTGTAAGGAAAGACTCTCCACCACAAGACCGCCAATGGCAGCTCCGGCAGCAATCCCCAACTGGATGAAGGAGGTATTCAAGCTCAGAAGAATTCCCGCTGCGCTTGGTGCCAAGCTAATCATATAGACTTGTTGAATGGGCCCCGTAGACCAAGCAAAAAACGACCATAACAGCAGCAACGGAAAGACAGCTAAGGATGTATGGGCAAAGAGGGTCATAAGGATCAGAATACCCGCGTGGATAATCAAGCTTCCATTCAGCGTACGCGGAATACCTAATTTATCTGCACCAAATCCTCCAGCCTGGGCGCCCAACAAACTTGCTATGCCGAATGAAAATAGCGCGATGCTCACCATCCCATTGCTCATGCCCGTAATGTCCAACAGAAATGGTGTAATAAACGTGTAAACGACCGTATAACCGACCATCCAAAAGAAGCTAATCGACAAGGTGAATAAGAGCTGCGGTCTTTTCAACAGGGCGAGTTGTTCTTTAAGAGGTACATTGGCTTCTCCCTGTGACTTGGGCAATGCCATTAAAATGACCAGCATGGCGATAAAACTAAGAGCGCCGATTCCATAAAAAATTATTTTCCAGTCGTAGGTGCTGGCAATGACTCTTCCCAGAGGAACGCCTAAAATAAGCGATAGATTAAATCCCATCATGATCGTGGCTATGGCGGTGCCTTGTTTTCCAGGCCCGGCAATTTGAGCAGAAACTGTTAGGGCAACCACGGTAAAGACACCTGTACTAAGCGCTAAGATCACTCTCGCACCAACAAGCATGGGATAGCCCGTCGAGAACACCGTAATTAAATTCCCTATAAAAAACAGCGCCAAAGCAGCCAGCATAAGTGTTCTCCGGCTTAGTTTGGAGGTAGCCGCAATGAGAATCGGAGTACCCACTGCGTAAGCTATGGAGTAAACCGAAATGAGTTGGCCGGCCGCAGCAATAGTTACGCCTACATCTTTGGACACCAGATCCAATATCCCGGCTATTACAAATTCCGAGGTTCCCACTAAAAAACTGATAATCGCTAAAATATAAACTTTCCAAGATTTAATCATTTGATTGTTCCCCTTTCAAATTCTTTAGCTTTTCTTGTTGTTTTTCTATAATTCTAAAAATATAGAAATGTTACTAAAAAAAATTTACGCCAGTAAATATGGCGCAAACTTCTTTGCCACTTCTTGATCAACGCTGTAGTGAATAAACGAACCGTTCTTTTGCGCCTGGATTACACCCGATTCCGTCAGTTGCTTGAGATGATGGGATAACGTTGAACCGGCTACATGACCAAGCTGTTCACTGATCGCGGTAACGCATTGATTCTCTTGCTTGATTAGCATTAAGGCTATTTTTAGCCGTGTAGGCTCCCCTAGAGCCTTGTATACTTTGACAGCTTGCACCAGATCGTGATCGACATCAGCCATTACAGTCTCCTTTCCACCATCATTTCTATATTTATGGAATTATAGAAATGATATTACCACTTAAAGACTGCGGTGTAAAGTGAAAATTCGGCTGTTTGTCAATCCTACTGGTTACCCTACACCATCACCTTCTAACAAGGAGTAGAAATTATCGCGGTCTTCATCATCAAATTTGCCAAGCGCCTGTACCCTGACAAATTGATGTCCGCCATACATATCGATCTCCTCACCATTACTATTGTAGAGCGCGATCATATGACCATCCCGATTCCGCTCTATATACCCGTAACAAGCTGCCTCGGGCTCTTCCCCGAAAAAGAGTGAAAATCTGATTTTGTCCACGCTATTCATACAGATCTCCCTTCCGTATTTCTCATTGATCTGAAGACTATTTTACGTGACACTGGCCCCATTGGAAAAAGCGATATCACTCTGCATACTCGGGAATCCATTCCTATTTTAATAACATAAGGGGGTCTCCCTCGCTATGCCGCTCATTCTCAAATTATTTCTTGACGGGACGCGATTAGGGGAGTATTATACTGTGCCGGTTAACTCAACGGGGCCCTTTATAGTTTTATATCCCAAGTATTTCCTCCCTGTGTTAATATTATTGAGACAGCACGAGCCATTAAATGGATGGGAGTGGTTAGAGTGAATCAATTTCTGCAAATGGGAGCAAATACAACTTTAAGTGCCGCAAAAGGTAGCATTACGATTAGCCACGAAATCTCTACTCTGGTAGACGTTTCTTTAACAGCCTTCCTCTTAACGGATGCTGATAAGGTGCAAGGAGATAGCGGAATCATCTTTTATAATCAGCCCACAAGTTCCTCAGGTGTAGCCACGCTTTTACCAGCCGAGCAAGCCGGTAATACCAAAGTTTATAAGCTGAATTTCGACATGGATAAGGTCCCTGAAGGTATAACCAAAATAGCTGTAACTCTGACAGAGGATAACAGCACAGGATTCGCGAATGTGAAGAATCTGGAAGCAGAGATATGTACGCAAAATACGATTATTCACTTATCCCCATCCAGTTTTACGAACGAGAATGGAATTGTAGTGCTTGAATTATATCTAAGGAACGGTCAGACCAAGGTAAAATCAATCTGGCGCGGATTTGATTCCGGGCTTGAAGGGTTATGCAAAAACTATGGTGTTGAAGTAGAAGCGGATGAGCCAAGTGAGCATTCTAAACCTCAGATCATTCAAGAGCCTGTATCAAAGGAACCTGGTTCGGCTATGTCCATCAACCTTGAGAAGGTAAAGGGGAAGATCAATCTCGATAAAGGGCAGAAGCCGGTTATCATTGAGAAAACGCCAGAAATTACGGCTACGGTATCTTGGGAGACTGGAACGGATTATGACATTTATGCTTTAGTCTATACAAAGGATGGAAAGCAGATTGATGTAGCTATGTTTGGTGCAACGGGAACACCTCCCCTCAAAAATTATGGTAAAGGGACAGTTGAGCATATGGGCGATGTGGGGAGAGGTAAAAAATCAAAGAAGACAGAGGTCATAAAGTTAAGACTAAGAGATGATGTTCTTGCGGTTGTTCCTGTAGTTTATTCAGCGCAATCCAATGGAACCGGTTCATTTTACAGATATAAGGTGTCCATGAGTATAGATAATCATAATGGAACCTCAGTTACGATCTCCGCCAAGAATGCAAATAATAATGATACGATCTATACCTGTGTACCCGGGATACTTCATAATACGCCAAATGGCGTTATCATAAGTCCGCTGGAGCTTTACAGTAGGCCAAATTCAGAGTATAGGCCGATTCTTAAGGCAGGGGACTCCAATATGGTAGAAGTGATCATGGATCAGGGACCTTTGAATGATTATAAATAGTTCTATCTGTTAGAAGGCACCACACAGAGAATGAAATATTTATGGCTTCCAATTTATAGGTGCACTACTGGTAGGTCCTTCACTGGACCTTCCTTTTTTTGTTTCTCAGAATTACGCATGGAAAGTGGAGTTAAAAAATGAGTTTTAATGTTTCTAAGACCATTCATTTTTAAGCCTGAAATGTATACAAACTTCATAAATTCATTCGTTTTTTTACCAGCTCTTCTTCATTTGGGTCCTGTAATATGACTTCTATCGGGATAACAAAGGAGTGAAATGAATGAAGAGAATGAAGAAAACGCTTATGTTAAGCTTATTAATCGTCATTTCGGCTGGACTGGTCTGGTGTAGTTGGGGGCTTGTATGGTCAGGTCAGACACAGGGGATCTCGTCTACACCTGGCACCAGCGGGTGGGAGGACAATAGGCTTATTGCACATGCACTTGGTGAAGTCGAAGGCGCCAGCTACACAAATTCTTATGAAGCATTCATAAGCAATTACAATAAAGGATACCGTCTGTTCGAGGTTGATCTTGTGCAGACGACGGACGGGGAGCTTGTAGCCAGACATGGTTGGTCGGACAAGCTACAGCCGGATTTGGCCGCTCATGGCGGAAGAACTGTAACAAAGCTTCAGTTTGAGAACTCGCTTATTATGGGCAGATTCCAGCCTCTTACCCTACCGGATATCCTGCAGCTGATGCAGCAATATCGTGATTTTGACTTAATCTTAGATACGAAGGCAGGCAGCCAAGCGCAAATTCGGGAGCAGTTTACGAAACTGGTTAATGAGGCGCGCAATACTGATCCCGAGCTGCTCCAGCGGATGATACCGGAGATCTTCAGCCCGGAAATGTACCACATGGTAATGGACATCTACCCTTTTCCTAACAAAATGTATTCACTGTACAAAACTGGCGCATCCGCTGAGAGTATTGTAGAGTTTGCTAGGGACAAAGAGATTACTGCGGTCGCTATGCCGCTCTATCGCGTGATTATGAACCCCAACCTGGTTCCAGCCCTAAATAAGCTCGGGGTAAAAAGCTATGTTCACACCGTCAACAGCAGTCGGGTTAAGCAGTTATTATATAGCTTCGGGGTGCATGGATTTTATACGGATCGGGAAGTATGATTAATATCTTAATGAAGGTGACGACAACTAATGGCTAAACATAATATTCTTGTTGTGGACGATGAACCGGAGATTCGCGAGGCACTCGTGATTTACTTGAAAAGCGATGATGTAGATATATTTACGGCTTCTAACGGCCTTGCGGCCCTGGAAATCCTTGAACGGGAAACCATTCATCTCATTCTAATGGATATCATGATGCCGCAGCTTGATGGAATCAAGACGACATTTAAAATCCGTGAAAATAAAAATATACCGATCATTATGCTTTCTGCCAAGTCGGAGGATGCCGATAAGATTCTGGGCCTCAACGTTGGAGCCGATGATTATATAACGAAGCCCTTCAATCCTCTCGAGCTGGTTGCTAGAGTCCGATCTCAACTGCGCCGGTTTACAAACTTAGGTTCCTTCCAGTCAGACAGGGAAGAGATCATTCAAGTAAGAGGACTCGTGCTAAACAAAAGCTCGAAGACTGTTGAGGTAGATGGAGAGGATGTCAGACTGACCGCGAAGGAATATAAAATTTTGGAGCTGCTGATGGAAAACAAGGGCAGAGTGTTCTCGATCGAAGAGATTTATGAGCTCGTATGGAATGAACCCATCTTTGCTTCAGAGAATACGGTTGCCGTACATGTTCGAAATATTCGGGAGAAAATCGAAATCAATCCCAAAGACCCGAAATATTTAAAGGTGGTATGGGGAATTGGATACAAAATTGAGAAAAAGTAAAGTAGACCGGCGTTTCCTGGTTGACCTTATTGTCTTCATTGTCGCCGTTATCTTATGGAGCTTTGCGGTGATAGAGTACTCATACGCGTTTGGGCTGAATCTGGATTTTTCAATTCTGAGCTTCGTCCAGAAACTGCTTGCCGTTATTATCCTCGGCATCTTGTCAGGCAGATTATTTCTTTATTTCAATGCGCCTCCGAATGAGCGCTCCTTATGGCACGGCAGTGTGCTGATAGATTACTTCCATATGTGGAGAACCGGTATCAGAAACAGTCTGCAAAACTGGAGAATAACACTTGTCCTTATGATCTTGTTTTTATTAACTGCGATAGCCGGCATTTGTGCTTGGTTAGCTGCCACCTATTACAGCAGTTACCAACTGAGCTGGTTCATACTGTATGAACTGCTCTATGTACTGGTCGTGGTTCCATATATCCTTGTCAAGCTCAGACGTTTCGTCGCCATTCTCAACGGCAGCAAAGAAATTTCCGAAGGGAATATTCAGAATGCGATTCAGGATACCGGCAAGGATGCTCTATCCCAGCTTGCTGATTACATTAACAATATGAAAGTAGGGTATCAAAGCGCGCTGGAGAATCAAATGAAGAGCGAACGGTTAAAAACAGAGCTGATTACCAACGTATCGCATGATTTGAAGACCCCCCTTACTTCCATTATCAACTTTGTCGATTTATTAAAAAAAGAAGCGTATCCTACGGAGACCGCCCGATCCTATATTGACACCCTGGACCGCAAGGCGCTGCGGCTGAAGCTGTTGATTGAAGACCTGTTCGAAGTTTCAAAGATGGCCAGCGGCACCGTAGAGCTGGATATAGCGTACGTCGATGTGGCAACCTTGTTGACGCAGTCGATTGCTGAGTCCAATACCAATATGGGACAAGCGTCGCTCGTGATCCGGGAGAGAATCGCGAACTTCCCCATTCATGCGTATTTGGACGGCAATAAAATGTGGCGTATATTCGAGAATTTAATTGGCAACGCGCAGAAGTATTCGCTTCCAGGAACCAGAATCTATATTTATTTGGACGAAACGGAAGATCAGGTAGTATTCAAAATTCAAAACACCTCTGCGTATGAGATTGATTTTGCTGCGGAAGAGCTATTCGAACGCTTCAAAAGAGCGGATGTATCCCGCCAGACGGAGGGCTCCGGACTAGGACTGGCCATTGTAAAAAGCATCGTTGAGCTGCATGGCGGGGAGATCAAAGTTGAGATTCACGGCGATCAATTTAACGTTATTCTGCATTTACCCAAGCAACGCTTCAGTTATCGCGAAAAGCTATGACCAATCATGCTTTTTACATATAACCTGCATTTCTTGCCCTCATGCTATACTCAGTACACTAAAAAGTTGTAAGGAGATGTAGCGATGATACCCTTTCGCAATGATCATGTAGGCAGCTTCCTGCGTCCTGCGAACTTAAGCCAGACGCGTGAACAATATAAAGCTGGCAACATCACATATGAAGCATTAAGAGCGGTGGAAGATCAAGAGATTATCCGGATTATTGAGCAGCAGAAGGAGAATGGCGTATTCGCAGTAACGGATGGGGAATTCCGCAGAAGCTGGTGGCATTTTGACTTTCTGGGCGGCCTAGACGGCGTAGAGCTGTATGAGGAGATCGACGGGCCCAAGTTCCATAATATGCAGACCCGTAAGGGTGGCATTCGTGTGGTGGGTAAAGTAGACTTCTCCAGCCATCCCTTTATCGGGCATTTTGAGTTTTTGCTAAAGCATGCAGGTGACGCCGTAGCGAAGCAAACCATTCCAAGTCCCAACATGCTGATCTACCGGCTGGAGCCTGGGGCCAATAGTTATAACGACCGGGAGCAATTCCTTCAGGATACGATTGCGGCGTACCAAAAAGCCATTCAAGCGTTCTATGATGCCGGATGCCGGTACCTGCAACTGGATGATACAGCATGGGCAGACCTTTTCTCAGAAGCGGGTCACGATAAGTTGCGGGCAAAGGGTCTGGAACCGGCGGAAGAGCTCAAGATCATGCAGCGCATGATTAACGAAACCTTGGCTCATAAACCGGCAGACTTAGTTGTGACTATGCACATTTGCCGGGGGAACTATAAATCCAACTACTTCTCAAGCGGCGGTTATGATTACGCTTCTGAGGTCATATTTGGAGGCTTAGACGTAGATGGCTTATTCCTGGAATTTGACGATGAGCGTTCAGGCAGCTTCGAGCCTTTGAAATATGTGAACCGGCCGGATTTGAAAATCGTGCTGGGTCTGCTCACATCCAAAACAGGCGAACTAGAAGATAAAGAGTATATTAAAACCCGGATTGCCGAAGCAGCAACCTATGTGCCCCTTGAGCAGCTGTGCTTGAGCCCGCAATGCGGGTTCTCCTCTACAGAGGAAGGCAATATTCTAACGGAAGAACAACAGTGGCGTAAGCTTCGTTATGTGAAGGAAATTGCCGAAGAAGTGTGGAAGGCAGACCAAGAGACCGTTATTGTGGAGGCCTTCATTAATGGTCACCATGTACCCTCCCGTTCGCAGTCAGCCAAAGAGAATCCGGCGGGCCCGGCGGAAATCGTAGGCTATTTCCCTGTCACTACGAAGGAACAAGCGGTGGAAGCGATTGAAGCGGCGGCAGAAGCTTTTAATATATGGAAGAAGACCTCGATTGATGAACGTATTACCCGGATGCGTAAGGCAATAGAGAAGATTAGAGCAGCGGAGAATGAAATTGTCCATCTGCTGTCCAGAGAGCATGGCAAGCCCCTATATGATGCCCATGGTGAGATTTATGTCTCGTTAATGTGGATGGAGTTCGCTTGTAATGAAGCTGCATCCGTTCTACAGGAAGAGGTTCAGGAGCATGACCATGGTAAAACCATCCTGTCCTATGATCCAATGGGTGTGGTGGCAGCGATCAGTCCATGGAACTATCCGATTGCGTTATCTACGATTAAAATCGCTCCTGCCTTACTTGCAGGCAATACGATTGTGCTCAAACCGAGTCCATTTGCGCCACTGGCGGCGGCGAAGGTGGCAGAGCTGATCGCAGGTGAGTTCCCGGCGGGTGTCATCAATGTCGTTCATGGGGATGCCGATGTGGGTGTTGAACTGACTAGTAATCCTCTTGTCGCCAAAATCGCCTTCACAGGCGGAACCGCAACTGCCAAGCACATCATCAAAGCAGCTTCGGATACGATTAAGGATATGACGCTGGAGCTGGGCGGTAATGATGCGGCGATCTTCCTGGATAGCTTTGATGTTCAAGATGAGCGGGCGATGCGCCGGATTGTTATTTCTAACTTCCTGACGACAGGCCAGATTTGTATGATTGCCAAGCGTGTATACGTACACCGTTCTATCTATGATGCTTTTGTTGAAAAATATATCGAGGCGGCTAACCGCTGGATTCGCATCGGTGATCCCTTTGATGCCAATACGACAGTAGGTCCGGTGAATAACCTGAAGCAGAAGAATTACGTGCAGGGTCTGATTGAAGATGCGCGCCAGCGTGGGGCTAAGGTCATTCCTCTCGGCCAAATTCTGGATCAGCAGCGGTTTGAACAAGGGTATTACCTGCAGCCTACGCTTGTTCTGGACTGCGATTACCATGATCCTATTGTGGTGGAGGAGCAGTTCGGTCCTACCGTTCCGATTCTGCCCTTTGACGATGTGGAGCAGGTGATTCATCTGCACAATGAGAGCATCTATGGATTGACGAGCTCGGTGTGGGGGCAAGAAGAGGAGGCCATCTTGGTCGCACGTCAGCTCGAAGCGGGAACGACCATGATCAACACGGCTGCTGTGCAGGGGCTCGATGTCCGGTTCCCGTTCGGCGGCTTCAAGCAGTCCGGTATCGGCCGTGAATACGGCGCAGAGGGCATCCGCACTTATACAGAGCAGCATGTGATCAACGTTCCGAAGACACTGGATCTTCCTTATATCCCAGAGTAAACCGGTGGAAATAAAGCTGGAAGCCATTGGAATGAGAGGGTATCGAAAACGGGCAGTTTTTTGGAGAAACATGATATCATTAAGGAGCGGGACTGCTCAAAGTACGGGTTTAAGGAGATAAAATCATGAAGAAAAAGATTGCTTGTTTACACGCCCACTATTCAAATATCCAGTATATTCAAAACGCTCTTACCTCTGATGAGTTGGAATTGGTTCATTTTGTGGATCCTGGTTTGATGAGTAGAATTACATCAGATAACAATTTCGATGAAGGACAAGCCAAAAATAAAGTCATCGAACAAATAGAATGGATAGCACAAGCAAATGTTGAGGCTATTCTTATCACATGCACTAATTATATTGCTCTTCTTGAAGAAGACCGGCTTCATACATCTATTCCTATAATAAAAATTGATGAGCCTTTCTTTAGTTCGGTCTGCAGTATTACAGAACCACAGGTTCTATTATTCACTAATCCAGCAACCGTCGAAGGGACAATGAGAAGGCTTAATGAATTTGCTTCTATACAGGATAAGCCAATTCATATTGAGGCACGTGTCATAGAGAATACATTTGAGCTAATCATGCAAGGTAAAAATGAGCAATATGTTGAAGAATTATCAAAGTACATAAAGGGGATACTCGCATCAGAAAAAAACAAGAAAATTTCTGTTGCACAATTATCTATGGTGGAATCAGCCGTTAAAGTTGAGCAAGAATTAAATGTGAAAATCGGGAATCCGTTGGATTCACTGATAATACATTTCGAGAGCTTGTTGCTCAACTAACGGGGAATGTGAATGTTAGGCAGACAACAATAAACCGATCAAAATCCTTAGTGGACTTTGATCGGTTTATTCCGTATTTTTCCGAAGAAAAATCGAACGAAATATTCTTTATTCCCCAATATATAGTGTAAGACCGAAGGGAGGGGTGATGAATGGAGCATCCAAAAGAATATTCTCAGCTCATTACGCTTACGCTAGCCGGCAGTCGTGAAGCATTTAGTGAGCTATATGAAGCTACGATCAGGGATGTATATCAAACCGTTCATTTCCTCGTTCGCGAAACATCTGAGGTGGACGATATCGTTCAGGAGATTTATATTCAAATGCGCAGATCTCTTGAACACTTTGACATCAGTCGTCCCTTTAGACCCTGGCTTATGGGAATAGCAGTGCGACAAATTCATGCCTACCGGAGAAAGAGATGGACGCATCTCCGAATTCTTAAGAAGGCAGAGCAGGTCAATTTGGTGGTGGAGCCTGAATTCACAAGTAAGGTTGTCGACAAGATCTCTAACCATTCCTTGCTTACAAGCGTAGAAAGTCTTCCATATAAGCTGAAGCAGGTGATTATTCTGCATTATTTAAATGAATTATCACAGGAAGAAAGTGCCGCGATCCTTGAGATCCCTCTGGGTACCGTGAAATCCCGTATTCATGCTGCACTGCGCAAGCTTCGTCAGAAGCCAGAGAATCAGACTCTTTTAAAGGGAAAGGTGGAGGATCTGCATGAATTTCAATGAAAAGCTGCGAACAGTTCTGCAGGAAGAGGCCGGAAATTTAAATGCCCCACCGGAACTGAAGGAGAGAATACTAAATCAGACCGTAACCGGACAAGGGGGAAGACGAATGAAAAAGAAGTGGATCGTAGCAGGCGTTTTGGCAGCTACTTTATTAATTCCTACTGGAGCGTTTGCCGGATATCATTATCTGGCGGATAGTATGTATGGTTCGAAAGAAGCAGCGGCTGTGATTGGCCTAACCCCGCAGAAATATGAGGAGTTAGAGGCCAAGCTGCAGAGGTTGAAGCATAATTTTAGCGAGGAAGAAGCTGCCACGGTTATGTCCTTATTGAAGGAATTAGGCGAGTACAATCAGTTGGCGGCAGATTCCCAGGGAGCTTTTCACA
The DNA here is from genome assembly GCF_037963835.1 of Paenibacillus sp. FSL H8-0332. Taxonomy (NCBI): domain Bacteria; kingdom Bacillati; phylum Bacillota; class Bacilli; order Caryophanales; family Paenibacillaceae; genus Paenibacillus; species Paenibacillus sp. FSL H8-0332. The sequence continues at coordinate 7,036,215 of NZ_CP150145.1, read as the reverse complement.
TAGAACAGCTTGATGCAGATGAACAGAAGGCTTACAAGAAATTACTGGTGGAGCTTGAACCGTATTTTAAGAAAATGAACGAAACGGATAAATCCCAGGCAAAGGTATCTGGCGCAGATCGTGGCGCTTTCTGGGATAGCTTGCTTGAGAAGGCTGAACAGAGGCTTACTGAACAGGAGTATAGGGAGCTTGAACCCATAATAAATCAGTTGAAAAGCTATGATGCCAAGGTAACTGATCCAGACGGAAGTGTTCATATGGATCGGCTGTCGGCAGAAGAAATACAGGATCAAGAGAAGTTATTGGAGGCGCTCACCCCTTATGTTAATAAGCTGGACCTAATGGTTAAAAAAAGCTCTTAAACCTTACCTTTTCTGTATGACTTGGAGTTACTCAGCGTCTAGGCCAGCGTATTGCTCAGGAATTGGAAGCAAAACCGTGGGATTCGCCACCGGGAAATGGTTGGGTTCGCTCCATAATTATAGAACAACGCACAAGCCATGGGCTTGTGCGTTGTTCTATAGCATAAGTAAAGTGCGCATTGTTATCTATTCGAGTTAGATTTCGGCTTCTCCAAGCGGCTGCGTTCACGCATAGTGTTTATTTGTCTGGCATGTCTTTCATCCCGGCGGCCTCCTCTCGCCCTAAGCTGGCTCAGCATAATGAGCAGCCCCAGAGTGCCGAGTACATAAGAGACGATGGGATTCACTTCATTCCACAGGTTGACCCCGGCCAGAAGTAATACTGCGCCAATGATGGTGGCAATCAACCGCTGTGTATTTTTATTCTGCGTCTCGATTAATTTTTGCTCGAGGGAACTCGCCAGCTTGACCCTTAAGCCTCCGCTATCCATTTTATCGATTGCAGACATGAACTTCTTGGTCGTCGGAAGGATGTCTTTGAGCATATCCTTGCCATCCGCTACAACTTTGGAGATGACACTTCCCCGCAGATCCCTCCGCACCACCTGTTCCACATAAGGCTTAACCGTCCCGACCAGATCAAGCTCAGGGTCCAGTCCGGTACAGAGGCCGTACACGGTGCCTATGGCTTTGCCCAGGAATGTGGTATTGGCAGGTAACTGAAAAGGCTGGGAGTAGAGGAAATTGCGTAATTCCTCCACATTGTCGCCTGACGTCACAAAACTCAGGTCGAACGTATCCCCGTTGATTTGTTCGAATAATAACGTAAGATTCCTGGAGAAGACCTCCAGATCTACATTGCGTCTTAAAAATCTCAAGCGGTTCAGGGCATCGATGGCGCCGTGGGCGTCTTTCAGATATACGGCCAGCAGAAGGGCGACCATCTGGGTCTTCATATCCCCGGGAATCCGCCCGACCATTCCAAAATCGATTAAGGCAATGGTGCCGTCAGGCTGCACGAGAACATTGCCCGGGTGCGGGTCGGCGTGAAACAGCCCGTTCAATAGAATCTGTTCCACGAACATTTCGATCAGCGACGTCGCCAGTTGGGTCCGGTCAACACCCCAGGCCTCAAGCGTGGCGGAATCATTGATTTTGACACCCTCCATAAACTCCATGGTCAGCACCTGCGATGTAGTACAGGACCAATGAATGTGTGGAATCACGACATCCTTCCGGTGGGCTAACTGCTGCTTGAATTCTTCGGCATTACGCCCTTCTTGCTGATAGTCGAGCTCCTCCATAATGGTGTCATGAAACTCATCATACACGGCATCAAGGTCCATGAAGTCTGTAATCATTTTCTGGCGTTTCAATAACGAAATGGCGACCTGGATGGACTTCCAGTCAATCGCGATAATATCTTCGACCCCGGGACGCATCACCTTCACGGCGACTTGCTCACCTGTCCGCAAGGTGGCCCGGTGGACCTGTCCGAAGGAAGCTGCTGCAATAGGAGTCGCGCTGAACTCAGCAAACTTCTCGCTTATAGATGCTCCGAGTTCACGCTCTACCTTCTGCTGGATCTCGGAGAAATCTACGAATTCTACAGAATCCTGCAGCTTGGACAATTCATCGATAACTTCCTTCGGCAACATATCCACCTGCGCACTCACATGCTGCCCAAGCTTGATAATTAGCCCGCCCATATCCATGGCGGTTGTCGTGAAATAAGCCGCTTGCTTGCGGTATAAGGCCCGTTGCTTCGCTGCAAAGCGCCGCCGTGACATCAAGTACTTCAGCTTGCCCAGCCACCAGAAATCCCAGGCGAACTTGAAAATCATCCGCATGGTTCTTCGGAACCGTACGTCCTTCATTAATTTCAGGAATTCGCTCATTCTTGCTCATCTACCAGAGGTCCATTATGCTGCATCCCAAATCTCTCCTTCTAATCATCCATGTGCCTAATTGTATGATATTTCATACCAGACAGATATACAATTACAGGCTTGGACGGCTAGGTGCTGATGACTCAGGTTCGTCCCGGAATGCCCGGCGGCCGAGCAAGCCGACCACCAAAGCCAGCGATGTCAGAACCGCCGCCAGCAGATACAGGTTCACGATCCCGAACCGTTCGGCTAGTCCCGCCATGACAAGCAGCGAGATGCAGAACACCAGATGCAGCAGCGAAGCTTGCGCTGACAGCACCTTGGGCAGCATCTGCCTGCTGGTGCTGCGCTGGATCAGGGTGCGCCGGTTAATCACCGCCAGCTCCGCGAACGGTCCCATCAGCAGGACAAGGACCAGTGCTATATACGGCTGGGTAGTCAGAGCATACACCATGGTGAGCAGGCCATAGCCTGCCATACCGATGAGCATCGCCCCCAGATAACGGTTGCCGATGAGATGCACTGCCGACAGGACCAGCAGCCCGCCGCCGACCGTTCCTGCGAAATAGGCTGCGTTAATGAAGCCCCACCATTCTTCGCCTTGCTTCAGCGCCACCTGGACGAAGGCCAGCGTGAACGCACCGACCCAGACCGAGCCTCCAAGCATGTCGATGATGTCCATGAAGGTCAGCATCCGCAGGCGGGGCATACGCCAGATGACTTGCCAGCCTTCGGTCAAGGTCTTCCATTTCGAAGAAGAAGGTTCCGGTTCCGAGTCTGCCGGCTGTCCCTGCATCTGAGCCATTGCTTCTGCTGGCTCTCTGACGCCAAGCGTGAAAGCGGCTGCCAGCCCGTAGATGGCCGCTGTCAGCAGCAGCGCCGGGCTGGGCCCAAGGAATGCGACCAATAGGCCGCTCAGTCCCCAGCCCGCAAACTGCACGACCTGATCGCTGACGCTGATCAGACCGTTGGCTTGCAGCAGCCCTTCCTCCCGCGTTACGAGCCGCGGCACCAGCGCATTACGGGCCGGAACGGTCCAGCCGTCCAGGAAGGACATGACAAATACCAGGGCAAAGACCAGGGTGAGTGAAGCAGCAGCACCGTTAAGCTGCAGGTACAGAGCCAGCACCACAAACAGCAGGAACTGGCCTGTCTGGGAGATCAGCAGCAGTGAGGGCAGCTTGAACCGGTTGATAAGCAGCGGGGCGATGAAGCCGCTCACCATCTGGGCGGCGCTGCGCATCAGCGGCATCAGCGCCGCCGATACAAGGGAATCGGTCCGGTCCAGCACCAGCACGGTCAGCGCCATAATATACAAGACATCGGCGGCATTCGCGGCTGTCTGGGTCGTCCATAGATAATAGAAGGAACGTGTTAACAACCGTGGTCTCAAGAAATTCCGGGCCTCCATTTCTGCATCCATAACCTCAAATGTAAGATAAGGATAACAATAATGGAAATTTCAGATTTTGACAAACCTTACTGAGGGAACATAAAGTCGTTAGATTGTTCATTTCATATGACGGGTCAATGCCCAGAATATCAGAGCCACAGCACTGACTATTGCACCGAGCAGGGACACTCCATTCCAGCCCGAGTATGCATACATACTGGTAGATGCAATCGATCCGGTGGCGCTGCCAATGGAATAGAAGACCATGTAACCGGCAGTAAGCCTGCTGCGGGCTTCCGGGCGCAGATTAAGGATCATGCTCTGGTTGGTGACATGTACGGCTTGTACGGCCAGGTCAAGAAGGATAATCCCGATGATTAGCGCGAGCAGCGAATGTGGAGTATAACTGATCGGCAGCCAAGAGATGAGTAGCAGAGTTAGCGCCACACCGGTGGTCTTTTGACCTAACCCCCGATCGGCCAGACGGCCTGCCCGCGCTGCTGCTAACGCCCCGGTAACTCCGGCGAGACCAAACGCTCCAATCGCAGTATGTGACAGAGATAGCGGCGGAGCGCTGAGAGGCAGCACCAGGGAAGTCCACAAGATACTGAAGGCGGTAAATATCAGCAGGCATAACACAGCACGGATTCGCAGAAGCCGTTCTTGTGCGAACAGGGTGAACATCGAACGGAGAAGCTGCGGGTAGGATAAGGATTCTCTCCGGGGCTCAGATTGCGGCAGCACCCTGAACAATACACCTGCCATGATTAACGTGAGTCCTGCCGAGACAAGGTAGACCGAACGCCAACCGGCCAGATCCGTTAACGCGCCGGCGAATGTCCGCGCCAGTAGAATACCAATGACAATTCCGCTGGTCACCACACCGACCGTGCGCCCGCGTTCAGCCGGGGCAGCCAAGGTGGCTGCAAAAGCAACGAGCGTCTGTGTCACTACCGCCAGCAATCCTACCGTAGCGATGCCTATGAATAACACCATGCTGGTGGGGGCAGTACCCACTATAATCAAAGCCAGCACGGATACCAGCATCTGTCCGGCAATCAGCCAGCGCCGATTGAGCAGATCGCCGAGCGGCACCAGCAATAGCAGTCCAAGGGCGTAACAAATCTGAGTCACTGTAATCACGATGCCGACGGAAGAATGCGTAATCCCGAATTCGCTGGAGATCGCGTCCAGTAAGGGCTGGGCGTAATAGATGTTAGCAACGGCGAGTCCGCAGGTGATGGCAAACAGAAGTGCAACCTTGCGGGACATTGAAGATGCAAATACTGGTTCTGCTGCTACGTCATTAAATTTCGGTTCGTTCACAAAGCCCGCCAAACATAACGCCTCCTTCGATATATGGATATAATTAAATACTGATCGGTATGAAATAATCCCTGATAAATATAACGCCAAGCAAAATCAACTGTCAAGAGGCAACTGGGGTGTAAGATATATAGAATGGTCTGATTGACAGAAGGATCTTCGCCAAATACAATCGTAATATACCATTCGATATGAAATGAGGGGAGTTTTATGGCCCGGCCACGTGAATTTGATCAGGATAAGGCGCTAGAGGCAGCTATGCATGTGTTTTGGGAAAAAGGGTTCGAAGCGGCCTCCTTAAGCGACTTAACCGCAAGAATGGGCATTCAGCGTCCAAGCCTATACTCTGCCTTTGGAGATAAAAAAGGCTTATTTGAAGCTGCCCTGCGAAAATATACTAGTTCCCATGCTGCCTATGTCCGCACCAGTCTGCACAAGCATTCTTCAGTTAAGGAGGCGTTCCGTACCTTTTTTGAGGATGTGGTGTCCAAAGAATACGGGAAAAGCCCGAGCACGGGGTGCTTCTGCATTAATTCAATGGTGGAGCTCGCTCCTCATGATGAGAAATTTGCGATCCTGACCAGAGAACATCAGATGTACCTCTCGGTCATCTTCCAGGAAACGCTTGAACGGGGCTTGCGGTCAGGGGAGCTGGATACGGGGATTAACGCTAAGGATCTGGCGCAGACACTTGTCATTTCGTTAATAGGACTTACGGTGTTCCTGAAATCCCGTCCGGACAGGGTAGTGATTGATAACTTTGTGAAACAGATACTTACGTTAGTAGCCCTATCCTAATCAAAAGAGGGGAGGTGATCCGCGGCGGCCATTGGGAAATGTTCACTAACAATGCTAAACTAATGATATCTATCACCAAGGACAGGACGGAAGAGATGCAATGGGAAGAAAACAGTCTTTTACAGAGACAGAACTGCTGGATACGACCAAACAATTGGTGCTTGAGCATGGATATGACGGGTTTCATCTCAAGCTGCTTTCACAGCATCTGTCAGGGGCCAGAAGCACTATCTATCAGTATTATGCGAATAAGGAAGAGATTGTGGCGGCTTGTATGAAGCGCGTAATGTCAGCGGTACTAGACAAGGCTTTAGCCATTGATGAGGCTGAGCCCATGGATGCCCTCGAACAGCTGCTTCTCGTATACGTAGAGGAGTCTGCGTTACATCAGCTTTTGGGAAATGCCAGTAAGATTAACACAGCTAATTCTGCTGCAGCGGCGAGAGATCTCGAATATATTGAGGCAGGACATCAGACGCTTAAAATTCAATTATCCCGCTTATTTGAACGCGCCCAGCAGAATAAAGACCTGCGGCAGGATATCCCACTTCCTGTACTTATTGGTGTGTTTTTTAACCTGATTGATACGCCTAATATGCTGAATATCCCTACTCCTGCTTGGGGTAAGCTGCTGTTTCAAATGTGGATTGGAGGGGCCAAGAGCTGATTGCCGCCCTGAATCTAATTTGACACAAGTGTCAAATATGGTGTTTAATTTAATGTGTCGGATGTCGGTTGTAGCGCAGGTTAAAATTGACACATGTGTCGATAATATAAATAAGGAGTGGAAAAAGAATGTTTTTAGCTATGAAAGAATTGATGCACAGTAAAATGAGATTTTTAATGATCATCATTATTTTCGTGCTCCTAGCTTGGCTCGTATTTATCTTATCAGGCTTAGGGAATGGTCTATCTACGTTGGCTGCGTCAACCTTTAAGACGATGAAGGCAGACTATGTCATTTTCGAGGAAGGGTCTCAGTCTTCAATGAGCAAGTCACTGCTGTCTGATCAATTATTGGCGGAGGTGGAGCTGCTGCCTAACGTGAGTGACGCTGCACCTATGGGAACTAGCATGGCAACAGCGATGAGGGCAAACAGCACCAAGAATGAAGACAAGCTGGATATTGCGATTATAGGAATTAACCCGGGAAGCTTCCTGGAACCGTCTGTCGTGGAAGGGCAAGGCCTATCTGCTGAGAATCCTAAGGGTGTGATAGTGAATTCGACCATGAAGGACGAGGGCTATGGCGTCGGGGATACTTTTCAATTAGACGGCACGACGGAATCATTGACGATTATAGGATTTGTGGAGAATCAGACCTATAACCACGTTGCCTCCGTATTCACTCCAATGGCCGAATGGCGGAAGATTGCCTTCGCGGCTCCGGGTTCAGATAAAGGCATTTCCGGGCCAGTTAATGCGATTATGCTGCAAGGCAAGGATATCGATCCGGGCGTCGTGAACAGCAAGCTCGCCAATATAGACACCGTTACGCGGTCGGCAGCAGTACAAGGAATGCCGGGGTACAAAGAAGAGAACGGGACTATTCTAATGATGCTGGCATTTCTGCTCGCCATCGCCGCCTTCGTGCTTGGGGTATTCTTTTACGTAATGACGATGCAAAAAACCAATCAGTTCGGCATTATGAAAGCTATAGGTGCCAGTAACAGATTCTTAAGCAAAGCCATTGTATCGCAAGTGCTTGTGTTATCGTTGACCAGCATTGTAGTCGGAGTCTTACTGACTTATGGAACAGCAGCCATTATGCCTAAGGGTATGCCGTTCAAGCTGGAGACTACTCTTGTTGTCACGTATTCTGTTATCCTGCTGGTTATTGCTATGTTAAGTTCGCTGGTATCGGTTCGAAAGATTACCAAGATTGATCCGCTCAAGGCGCTTGGGAGGGCTGAGTAATGACAATGACTAAGGGATTACACATGAGTGAAGTCACCAAGTATTATGCCGAAGGAAGCAACCGGATCGCAGCACTCGATCATGTGTCTATATCCGTGGAGCCGGGTGAATTCGTTGCTGTCGTCGGACCGTCGGGTTCAGGGAAAAGCACATTCCTGTCTATTGCCGGAGCACTGCTGAAGGCTTCAGAAGGAGAGGCTAAGCTGAATGGACATCCTATATCCAAGCTCACAGCACAGGAACTGGCGGATCTAAGGCTGAAAGAAGTCGGATTCATTATGCAATCTTCAAATCTGGTTCCCTATCTAAGTGTGCTGGACCAATTGCTCATCGTAAAAAAGATGTCAGGGAAGGTGAGCAAAGAAGATAAAGCGTTCGCCGTTAAACTGCTGGAAGAGCTGGGCCTGGGCTTGAAGCTGAACAGCTTCCCGGAGGAGCTGTCAGGCGGTGAGAAGCAGCGGACAGCGATTGCCCGTGCGCTCATTAATGATCCCGGCATCATCCTGGCGGATGAACCTACCGCAAGCCTGGACACCAAGCGTGCCCATGAAGTGGTCTCCCTGATTGCCCAAGAGGTGAGAACACGCCGCAAAGCGGCGATTATGGTCACACATGATGAGCGCATGCTTGAATATTGCGATAAGGTGTACCGGATGGAGGACGGGAGGTTGTTTGAGCAGTAGTGAGCTTCCATGAAAAGGGTTGCAAGAAAGTCTTGTTGAACTAAAAAATCCATGATATAATCGGTCCATAATTAAATAGATAACGGATTGTTACTACGTATGTAGGCAATACCATTAACAGAGCTATATTTATATGGCGAAGTTTGTGGTCTTGCCTTTTTTTATTTTGTGATAAAGGTGGTTATTATGAGAATTGCAAAAGTGTTGAATAATAATGCCATCATTACTGTGAATGACCAGAATAAAGAAGTGGTGGTAATAGGCAGGGGGATTGCGTTCAAAAAGAAGCCGGGCGACCTCATTGAAGAAGATAAAATTGAGAAGGTCTTCATGGATAATGAGAGTATATCCGACAAAATGAAGACGCTTCTATCCGAGATCCCGCTTGCGCATATGGAGATTTCGGAGCGTATTATTAATCTCGCCAAAATGAATCTGGGGAAGAGACTGCACGACAGCATCTATGTTAGTCTGACCGACCATATCCATTCGGCCATCGAACGCTTCAGGCAGGGACACCATATCAAGAATGTGTTGCTGTGGGAGGTCAAGAAATTCTACAAGGATGAATTCGAGATTGGTGAGAAAGCGCTGTTACTGATCCATGAGGAGCTGGGAATCGGGTTCCCGGAAGACGAGGCCGCTCATATTGCGCTCCATCTGGTGAATGCGCATATGAATGAAGAGATCCCGAATGTAGTTAAAATCACCAAGATCATGCATGAGATTCTCAATATCGTGAAGTATCATTTCAAAATCGATTACGACGAAGAGTCGCTTACGTATTACAGGTTCGTCACCCATCTCAAATTCTTTGCCCGGAGAATATTAAATGGCACACATATTGAGAATACCGATAGTGAGTTGTATGAGATGGTCAAGCAGCAGTATAAGGATTCCTTCTTGTGTGGACGGAAGATTCAAGATTATATCCGAAAAACATACAATTGCACACTGACCAATGAAGAAGTTATGTATTTAACGATTCATATTGAAAGAGTCGTACATCTAAAATAACCCTTGTTTGGGGTTGCTACTGCGGAGCAGGCAAAACCTAAACTGGTAATGGATTATCCCTATGTTATTCAGGGGTATTCTTTCACCCGTTTAGGTTTTTCTTATATTTTTCTTATCAATGAAGAGGAGTGAGCTGTACCATGGATCAACAAAAGCTGGCGAAAGAAATACTAAAATTAGTAGGCGGGGAAGACAACATACAGGATTATACCCATTGTATGACCAGACTCCGCTTCAATCTGCGGGATAATGGGGCGGCGGACCGAATAAAGCTAAAGGAGCTGCCTGGAGTGATGGACGTTAACATTAACGGCGGGCAATTTCAGGTCATCATCGGCAACGATGTATCCAAGGTGTATGGAGAGTTAAGCAAGATTGCCAAAAACAATGCTGGCTCTGCCAAGGAGAACGCTGAACAACAAGGTAACAATAAAGGGCAGAAGCTCGGGATTAAGGCTTCAGTTGGCAAGTTTTTTGCAGATATATTACCGGGAATATTCAATCCCATTGTTCCAGCTATAGCGGGAGCAGGGATGATCAAGGCGCTGCTGGCTGTAATTGTCATGTTCAATGCCACAGCAGCAAATACGGATCTCTACAAAATTCTGAATATTATTTCAGATGCCGTATTCTATTTCCTGCCAATGCTGCTCGCCTTCAGCTCTGCCAAGAAATTCAATGTCAATCCGTATCTGGCTGTTGTGATAGGGGGCGTGCTGCTCCATCCTAACTTTGCCAAGTTTATGGCCGACGGTATAACGTCGATGAACTTCCTGGGATTGCCGGTCAAGCTGGTATCCTACTCTTCCTCTGTGATTCCTATTATTGCAACCGTATGGATCATGTCCTATGTAGAACGTTTTGTCCGCAAAATTGTACCGAATGTACTGAAGACCATCCTGGAGCCGATGCTGATCCTGTTAATTGTGGCACCTATCGCATTAATCGTGATTGGCCCATTAGGAATTTATGCGGGTAATGCCATTGCCGATGGCTACATGTATTTCTATGAGCATTTTGGTGTAATCGCCGGAACGCTGCTTGGAGCCACATTCTCGCTGATGGTCATCACCGGACTGCATTACGGCCTCATTCCGCTGGTCTTTCAGGCCATTGCCCAGAACGGCTTCGACTACATTATGCCGATTATGACCGTTGCTAATATCGCGCAGGCCGGTGCTGTATTCGCCGTATTCCTGAGAACCAAGAATGGCAGCATGAAGTCCTTGTCCGGAGCCTCAACGATCAGCGCGCTGATGGGCATCTCAGAACCAGCTATTTACGGGGTGAACCTCAAGTTGAAAAAGCCGTTTATTGCCGGGTTGATCGGCAGTGCGGCAGGTGCATTCATCTTAAGTATCTTCCAGGTGGCAGCCTATGCGCTGGGGAAAGTCGGCTTGCCGTCCTTGCCGCTGTACATCGGACATAAATTTTCATTGATGATTCTGGCAGTGTGTGTCAGCTTTGTCGTTGCGGCTGTTGTCGCTTATGTTCTGGGCTTCAAGGATGTTACAGAGGCGCCAGCGGAAGAGAACAGTACGGACCTTCCCGAGCCGTCTGAGAGTGAACCTGTATCTGCCAAAAAGCTGCAAAACGAAGAAATCTATGCTCCCATTGCAGGCGAGGTTAAAAGCTTAAGCGAAGTCAGCGATCCTGCCTTTTCGCAGGAGACGATGGGTAAAGGCATCGCAATTCTGCCTAGTGAGGGCCGTGTTGTATCCCCAATTCACGGTGTTGTGTCGGTGGCTTTCAAAAAGAAGCATGCTGTTCTCCTTACCAGCGACGACGGGGCAGAGGTTCTGATTCATGTCGGGATTGATACGGTCAAGCTGGGCGGCAAACACTTCACGCTCCATGTGAATCAAGGTGACCGGGTAAATGTTGGCGATCTGATTCTTGAATTCGATAGGGAGAGCATTATTCAGGAGGGCTTCGATATCATCACTCCGGTAATCATCTCTAATACCAGCGACTACGCAGGCATTACGGCTGTCAGCCAGACTACCGTGAAAGAAAAGGATACTCTACTGAAACTTAATGTATGAACCAATAGAAGGGAAGAAGAGATAATGAAACAGACAGACATGCAATTCCCGGAAGGCTTCTTATGGGGGGGCGCGATTGCGGCTAATCAGGTGGAAGGCGCTTATCAGGAGAACGGTAAAGGGCTATCGATTGCTGACATTCTGGCCAACGGCATCTTTAACCCGCCCTATGAGCATCCGGGTAAGAAGAATCCTTACCATGAGGCTATAGATTTCTACCACAGATACGAGGAGGACATCGCGTTATTCGCTGAGATGGGCTTCAAGGCGCTCCGTACCTCCATTGCCTGGACAAGAATATTCCCTAACGGGGACGAAGAGACTCCCAATGAAGCTGGCTTGCAGTTTTATGATCAATTATTCGATTGTATGCGAAAATATAACATTGAGCCTGTTGTGACGCTATCCCATTATGAGATGCCGCTCGGACTTGTTAAGGATTACGGCGGATGGAGAAACCGCAAGCTGATTGAGTTCTTTGAGAGATATGCGATTGCTGTATTTAAGCGTTACAAGGACAAGGTGAAATACTGGATTGCCTTCAACGAGATCAACGTGCTGCTCCACATTCCCTTCGTCGGCGGCGGAACGGTCATTGAGGAAGGCGAGAACAAGAAGCAGATCATCTACCAGATGGCGCACTACCAGCATGTAGCCAGCGCACTGGCTGCGAAGGCCTGCCATGAGATTATTCCGGGCTCGCAGATGGGCTGTATGATCGCCGCAGGGCCGTATTACCCGCATACTTGCCATCCGGATGATATTCTCACAGCCATGGAGATGGACAGACAAGTCTTCTTTTTCACGGATGTTATGGCCAGAGGATACTACCCTACTTACGTGAAACGATGGTTCAAGGAGTATGACGTTGAGCTGGATCTGACGGCAGAGGATGAACAACTGCTGAAGCAGCATACCGTTGATTATATCAGCTTCAGCTATTACAAGAGCCGCTGTGCCAGCGCTGATCCGAGTGGTCTGGAGATGGTATCGGGCAACCTGGCTATGGGGGTCAAGAATCCTTATCTGAAAGCATCGGAGTGGGGCTGGCAGATTGATCCCACGGGCCTGAGATTCACGCTGAACCAGCTCTACGACCGGTATCAGAAGCCGCTTTTCATTGTCGAGAACGGGTTCGGCGCTGTGGACACGGTTGAAGAAGATCAGAGCATCCATGATGATTACCGGATCTCCTACCTGCGGGACCATATGATTGAAGCGGGCAAAGCGATTGAAGACGGCGTTGAACTGCTGGGCTTCCTGAGCTGGGGACCGATTGATATTGTAAGTGCCTCTACAGGCGAGATGAAGAAGCGTTACGGATACATCTATGTCGATAAAGATAATGAGGGGAACGGAACCCTGCGCAGAATCAAGAAGAAGAGCTTCGACTGGTACAAGGAGGTTATCGCTTCTAACGGACAGAGCCTATAGTCTAAGGGAAATGAGATCGCTTGAAAAAGAAAAGGCACCCGCTTGGGTGCCTTTAGCCTTGTTGGTTAGTTTCCGGTTCACTGACAGGTTCTGGGCCGTATATGGCCCGCTGCAATTCGCATGGGGATCGGCATCGCTGAGCTGCTGGGGGTCTTAGGGTTGATTTTACCGATGGCGCTCCGAATCCAGCCGCAGCTCACTCCGCTCGCCGCTATGGGTCTGGCTGCTGCCGCAGGTTCCGGTCTAGTCTTCCATCTACTGCGGGGCGAATCGAATGTGTGGATCAACATCCTCTTTATAGTGCTGGCGATCATCATTGCTATTGGGCGTTTCCGGCTGTTGCAGGGGAGTTAAGGCCCGTCCCTTGACCCCGCAGTAGCACTATCATTATTAATGATACTCACCTTCTCTTCTAATCATTTTACCTGACCGCTGTAACAGCCTACACTTTGTATGAAGCCACTACAGCGTAACAGGAGGATATGAAGATGAAGGCAATTACACTTGGACCGCAGGGTCTGCAATATACGAATCACCCGGACAAGCGTCCTGAACAAGGGCAGGTCAAGGTAAGGTTAAAGACAGCCGGACTGAATCACCGGGATTTATTCATCATCGCTGCTGCTTCTGCTACAGAAGGCGCGCCCGGCCCGGTTCATCCTTGCGTGCTTGGTTCAGACGGGGCGGGCGTTATTGAAGAGACGGGTGAAGGGGTAAGCGGCCTGGCTCAGGGGATGGAGGTCATCATTAATCCATGTCTGGGCTGGGATCGGGCGGATGAGGTGCCTGTGGTGCCTGACATATTGGGATACCCTGCAGACGGGACTTTTGCGGAATATGTCATTGTGCCAGAGCAGAATGTAGTACCTAAGCCAGCGTATCTGTCCTGGGAAGAGGCGGGTGTGTTACCCTTAGCGGCACTCACTGCGTACCGGGCGTTATTTACCAGAGGGGACCTGAAGCAGGGCGATCATGTGCTGATTCCTGGCATTGGCGGCGGGGTGGCTACCTTTGCTGCTCTAATGGCTGCGGCGGCTGGGGCGCGGGTTACGGTTACATCCAGAAGTGAAGCGAAGCGTGCGCAAGCTCTACAATTACCGGTTACACGGGTTATAGACAGCAACAGCCGTTGGCGGGAGGAGCTTCAGCATCGGCCTGTAGACCTGATCCTTGATAGTGTAGGGCCGGCGACATTCGAGCAATACTTCGAGGTCATCAAGCCTAACGGGAGAATCGTCATGTTCGGCGCAAGCTCAGGTGATGATCTCACCATTCCGGCAAGAGCGATATTCTTCCCGCAGCTTCAGTTGCTTGGAACGTCTATGGGCAGCCATGAAGAATTCACCGCTATGCTTCAGTTCATGGAGCAGCATCAGATACACCCTATCATGGATAGCGTGTATTCCTTAGCGGATACTCCGCTTGCCCTTCAGCGGATGGAGCGCGCGGAGCAGCTGGGGAACATTGCCCTGAGAATAGGCTGAGGGTACAGGGACAGGACATAGAGACGCTACTGATTCGGCCCGATAGCCTTGCGCCAGCCCGATGTGATCGGTTTTTCGTCTACAATAAAAACGCTACTGACATAACGTTGTCAGTAGCGTTTTTTTATCATTGGACATGTAAACATTCAAGAAAGGATGAATCTTATGAATTTCGCTTCGATACGTATCATTACTGACGACATCGATCGTCTGGTGCAGTTCTATGAACAAGTGACGGGGGTGATGGCGGAACGGCCCGCTCCTGTATTTGCCGAATTCGTAATGCCTTCATGTACACTTGCCATCGGCCACTCCAAGACAGCACAGCTATTCGGCACAGATACTGTTGTGGCAGCCAGTAACCGCACGGTCATTATGGAGTTCCGCGTTGACGATGTTGAAGCGGAGTATGCACGCTTGAAGCCAACTGTTGAGGATTGGGTACAGGAGCCAACGACGATGCCGTGGGGGAACCGTTCGATGTTGTTCCGTGATCCCGACGGCAATTTGGTGAACCTCTTTCAGCCCGTGACGGAGGATGCGGTTAAACGGTTTGAGGGCAGGTAACGAAAGGAAAAGCTGAAGGTCCCGACGGGTAGCCTCCAGCTTTTTTGTGCATAAAGCCATGTCTAGTTCCCGTAACTCTTCAGCCACGATTTCAGTGATCCGCTCATGATCTCATATTCGCTCTGTGCATCATCGGGATGCAGTTCGATCCCCCCGGACGGGCCCAGAATCACCATATCTACACGGGTCTGGTCCTTAAAGGTAATGGTCCCGGTGTTGCTCGCTCCGAACGAATTCCCTGCATCAAAAGGTCTAAGCTCAGCATCCTGTATCATTTGGATCATTCTATTTGTTTCTTCTTCGTTTAATACGGTGGGGTTAATCATGCCGATGCTGATTTCCTGAACCTGCCCCGAGTCCAGCTTCCCTTTGAACTGCTCTGACCAGCGGCGCTCAGTGTTTCCTGAGGAGCAACTGGATACAATCAGGATGAACCCGGCGATCACCAGGATCACACCGGTTACCCGTTCCGCCCCTAAGGCCAGCCCGCTGGGCTCCGAATTTTTGAACCTCCAGCCCAGCCGTAAATACCAGGCCACCTGAGGCCAAATGGCGATAACCAATCCTACGGCTAGGATTACAACACCCATAAATCCAGTCAAATAAATCACTTCCCATGTCGGTTAATTCATATTTACTACGGGAAACCAATCGTTCAGGTTTCTTTTATAGAAATTCCTTACAATATAGGTATTGACTTGACGTGCACGTAAACTTGTAGGATAGAGCCATGAAGTACTTCATAGCCACAGGAAAGGAGAATTCATGATTACCACTCAGTTGAGTAAAATCGGAGAGGTGTCGAGCCGGTACGGCATCTCCAGCCGAACGCTTAGATACTACGAGGAGATAGGCCTGATCGCGAGTATCAGGGAGCCCAGCAGCGCCAAACGGCTGTACAGCCAGGAGATGCTCAGAAGGCTTGAACTGATTCTGCTGCTGAAGCAGTTAAGCTTCTCCGTAAAGGACATTACAGCGGTACTGTTAGCATCTGAACTGTCAACGGCGGTCGGTGTATTCTGCAATAAACTGGGAGAGGTTCAGCGGGAGATCAGCAACATGCTGGTATTGAGGGAGTTGCTCGAACGGTATGTGGAATTATTGCAGGCACAGGGGGTTGCCAAGGGCAATGCCATCGGTCTGTTATTGGAGCAGTCGAAGAAGCTTAATCTGGACGTTGCTGCCATGTTCCGTGAAGGAGAATTAAATATAGAGACGGAGGAATCAGGAAGAATGGAACATCAATTAGTGAAGCTGGGGGATCATCAGGTCCGGTTTATTGAATTGAAGCCGATGAAGGTGGCGTACTATCAGACTACTGCAGGGAATCAGCCGGAGGATGAGGCGTGGAATGTGCTGTATGCATGGGTGAAGGAAAAGGGGTTTGACCAGGTTACGGCCACCCGCTATTTCGGGTTCAATCAGCCTGGCGCGCAGAATGAGCATGGTTATGAGATGTGGGCTACGGTCTCTGAGGACACCGAACCCTCGGGCGAGGTACGGATCAAGCAGGTGAGTGGCGGTCTCTATGCCGTCTCCAGCTTATACGGTCTCGATATCCCCGAAGCCTGGAATCGCTTAAATGAATGGGTGCAGAGCAGTAAATATCAGCCGGGCCCGGGTCAGTGGCTGGAGGAGCACTTCCTGTTCAACGGGGATATGTTTGTTAACGAAGCGTTCCAGCTCGATCTTTATTACCCCGTAGCCATCCAGGCGAAGGGTTAATCTAGACATGTGCTAAGGCCATCCTGCCAAGGGGGGCTTTAACTTTTGAAGGGAAAACGCGGCAGCTTACAGAAATAGTATATTAGACAAGAAAATCAACCCAATGAAAGGATAGAGCCATGAGTTACTTCATCCAGAAGCATTGGACGGAGGAGCGTGAGCTGCCGGGGATCAATTGTATTGCTTGGGCAGATGGGGAATGAGGGCTTCATTGCCTGCACCGATGCGGGCGCCGCAAGTAGAATCAAGAAATGCCTTTTCCAGTATTCTAGAATGAACATAGAGCGGTTGGAACGAGGGGGTGAGCGGACGGTGTATGAGTGGCACAGGCAGATCCAGACCATTGTCGATGATATGGACCAAAGTATTAAGCAGCATAACAGTGAGGCCATAACGCTGCAATCTCTTGCTGACAAGCTGGGATATTCGGAGTTTCATACGACGAGGAAATTCAAAGAGATATCCGGGATGCAGCTTAGGGATTACCTTCGCCACCGGAAGCTGGCTTTTGCACTGAAGGAGGTAAGGGATAGCGGGAAAAGCATTCTGGATATTGCGCTCGACTATGGATTCTCCTCTCATGAAGCCTTTACGCGCGCATTCAAGGTGACCTATGGTGTGGCCCCAAGCGAGTACCGGAGACACCCGTATCCTGTCGTCCTTCGTACCAAAATCAACCCGTTTGACCGCTACTTTTTCGGACTAGGAGAGGTTGGCATGATCAAATCTACAGAAGAGGTTAAGATTTATTTCGTAACTATTCCGGCGCACAAATTCCTGCACATTAAGAACTACGAGAGCAACGGGTACTGGGATTTCTGGCAGAAGCAGAGCCTGATTCCAGGGCAGGACTGCGAGACCATCAGCGGCTTGCTGGATAGTATCAAGGGGAAGCTGGATGATGACGGCGGAAGCGATACGAACAGCGGTAACGGCCAGATTATGGCCTATATGAATGACCCGGACGGCAGGCTCTGCGATTGGGGATTTCCGCGTACAGAGTGTTATGGGGTGCGTCTCCCTTATGAGTATGAAGGAGAAGTCCCCGCGCAGATGCTGATGGCGGATGTCCCCGAGGCCGAGTATATCGTATTCGAGCACGGGCCATTCGATTATGAGCAGGAGAACCGCAGTGTCGAGGAACGGATGGAGCAGGCGATGGCCAATTTTGATTATACAGGTACTGGCTACTGCTTCGATCCCAGCCCCGGCCGGATCATCTACTTCTATTTCAACCCGGAGCGGTACTTCAAGTATGTCCGGCCTGTACGGAAGTCATAATTGCTGCCAAGCGCCTGCTGCTCTCATAGGGCAGGTGCTTTACTGATTTCAATAGAAGAATAATGTAACTCTACGCATGACATACAGCACTGAGGACATCCATAATTTGTGATTAACTTGTAGGAGTTAATGATGAAAGGGTGATATTTCTTATGGATGTAAAAAGTTCCAATACATACAGCGGCGTAGCGGCTCAGGCGCGAATAAGGTCTGCTAGCCCTCTGCTGCTTGCCCTAATCGCTATCCTTCTGATCAGCAGCCTGACAGCTTGTAGCAGCAACTCTTCTGGTGGTGAAATAGCAAGACCGTCTGCACAACCAGCCAGTCCATCGGCACCTCCTGCCCAATTGGCCCAGGCAACGCCTGCTGCAACCCCGTTATCGACAAAAGCGACCGGCCAGATTTATCTGTATGGCGAAGCCCATGGGGTTGCCAAGGTTATGGACAAGGAATATGAAGCTTGGTCTGATTATTACCACAACAAGGGAATGAGACACCTGTTCGTGGAACAGTCCTATTACGCTGCCGAATACTTGAACCTATGGATGCAGTCGGACAATGACGACATTCTGGAGGAGCTCTATCAGGATGGGGAAGGGACTCAGGGTCACGTTCCCTATACGAAGACTTTTTTTCGAAAAATAAAAAGCGGATGTCCGGATACTATTTTTCACGGAACAGATATTGGGCATCAAGGGGATAAAACCGGTAAGCGGTTCTTATCTTATCTTGCGGACAACAATCTCACCGGATCGGAGATGCACACCTTAACGACCGAGGCAATTCAGCAGGGGCTGAGATACTACAGGAGTTATGACGATGTATACCGGGAGAATAAGATGACGGAGAATTTCATCCGTGAATTTGAAAAGCTGGGCAACGAGAGCATTATGGGCATTTACGGCTCAGCACATACTGGAGTGGATCAGTTGGACTATGTCACACAATCTGTTCCTTGCATGGCCAATCAATTACATAAGTACTATGGGGGCAACCTGTATACGGAGGATCTGAGCTGGATAGTGAAGGATATTAAGCCTACCCGAGTGGATCACATCACTTTGCAGGGCAAGAAGTATGCGGCCTCGTATTATGGGAAGCAGGATATAAGCGGATTCAAGGATTACGCCTCCCGGGAGTTTTGGCGACTGGAGGGGGCTTACGAAGATGTCAGCAAGCTGCCGCTAGCGAATGGTGTTCTTCCGTACGATCAATACCCAACGCTGATAGAAGAAGGGCAGATATTTGCAATCAGCCTTACTAAAAAAGACGGTTCGGTGGAAAGAGAATACTATGTGTCTAACGGTAAGAAGTGGAAGGGAAGGGATGCGACGTGGCAACTTAAGGTAACGGAATGATCTGCTGTATGTAAGCTAACCTGCGGAAATGGTATATTAGTGTAGGAGTTTCCATTTCTTAAGCGGATGGGCAGGTGTATCAATTGGCAATGGATAATGGAAAAGGAAAAACTCATATTGGGGATTTTATCACTTGGGCGGAGGCAAACGGCTGGGAGATAAGGAAGAAATCCGGTGCTCAGCTGCATTTGAATAGCGGCATTACTTCCAGATATAAAGGACTGCCCAAAGAGTACTCAGAGTTTCTAAGTGTAGTTGAAACCTGCGTTGCACCGGATGAGCAAACCTGGTTTATTTGTGAGGCTGAGTTCAATCATAGCGCGGAGAGCGCCTTCCGGTGGAATGAATTTGAAATGCTTAGTGTGGAGGCCGCAGCGGGTGATTCAGCTTGGCAGTCCGAGATCACGGCCTGGTGGGATCATCACTTGCCGATCGTAATGTCTGTGGAGGATGGATATTCCTTCTATGCCATTGCAACGGATAGCGGGGCTATTGTTTATGGATGTGAGCCTGAATTTGAAGAGGTTGAGAAGGTAGCCGATTCGTTTGAGGAATTCCTGGCCTGGATGATGTCGAATTCGAATAGATAGAGTGTAAGATGCGAAAAGATCAGAACCTGGGGGAATAGGTTCTGATCTTTTTTATATGCACCGATGGGGAGTACGTGGACCAAATGTATGTGAAAAACCGAATTCAATGGTTTCAGTCACGGTTATCTATCCCTGCCCGGCCATCTCCACAAACCTGGACATTGCACTGGAGAGCACGGTGTTGCGGCGGTATATCAACCATACCTGTAGCTTCCGGTATTCTTCGGGCAGGCGGTGGGAGGTGATTCGTCCGGCCTCTTCTGCTTTGCGGATTGAGGACTTAGGCAGCAGCGATACGCCGAGCCCGGCAGATACTCCGTTTAGAATCATTTCCAGCGTGCCGAATTCCCGGATCTGATAGGAGTGCATCCCGCTCTCGCGCAGGAAGCGCTCCGCTTTGACCCGGTGTGTGCAGCCAACGTCGAAGAACAGCATGGGCCTGTGCAGCAACTCATGCAGCTCACTTGTCCCGGGTTCAGCGATAAGCACCAATTCCTCTTCGTAAGCCGCAACATGCCCTATATCCGGCTGGTCTATAGGTCCATAGACGAAGGCACCATCCAGCTTATGATCAAGCACCTTGTGCAGAAGGTCATGCGTTTCGCCTGTGATGAGCGACAGATGGACATCGGGGTAGCGGGAATGGTAGCCGGCGATCATCGTAGTCAGATGAATGACCGCAGTCGTCTCAATAGAGCCGATCCGCAGCGGGCCGGCCGGGTGCTCCGAGTATTGTGTTGATTGTACAGCCTCGTCCATTAGCAGCAGTATGGCATTCGCGTATTCCAGCAGGTTCTCACCCGCAGGCGTTAATGTCATCCCACGATTGGACCGGTGAAACAGCGGGACCTTCAGCTCGGCCTCCAGGAACTGAATCCGGCTGGTCACATTGGACTGAACATAGTTCAAGGCTTGCGCAGCCTTCGTAATCGAACCCTCACGGGCAACAGCCTGAAAAATCCTCAAATCTCCACTTTCCATTGCGGTGTCACCTTCTGTATATCATAATCTATGGTAGTACCTTCCGATGCTGATCATTGTACTGAATTCCATCCTTGATGACAAACTAAAAAAGGAAGCCGGGAGCTAGAGCCTGCTGGCCGAAAGGAGACCTATATGGCATATGACCGGATCGATTGGCATTCCGGGGGAGATTATCCTGCAGATCTGCCGGAAGAGAATGGCGGGATTCATATCGGGATGTTTCTGGCCTGGGCCTTGGGCCGCGGTATGGCGGGGGAAATTCACCTTGAGGAGTCGGCGGAGGCGCTGAAGCGGCTGAAACGCCGTGAGCTCACGGGACTGGATTACCTGCTGGAGTATTGCGACGGGAAATTCTGGGATGAGGATCTGGACGAGCGCGGCAATGCCTTCGCCGCCGATTATTACGACGGTCAATCGCTCTTCGCCGCACAGTATGGAAGCTACCTTAATGATTATTGTGAGGTCTTCAACCGCCAGGCGGCTGAACAAGGCCGTGAATACCCCAGCATCTATCATGTGGAGAACACCTGGGAGAATTATGACCGCCTACAGCCCGTGCTGGACGAACGTTATGCCCAGTGGGAGGTCTGGTCTGAAGGCCCTTCTAACCGTAAGCTTGATCCCAAAGCCCAATTCCTTCAGGCCTGCCAGCAGACCGGGCAGCAGTTCCTCCAGGCAGAGGGCTTCAAATCCAATAAGGCCGGAACGGTATGGAAAAAAACAGCGGCCGACAAGGACACCGTATTTGAGCTCTCTTTCAATCCGCAGTCTTACAACACCCGCACCGATGTACGGATGACCGTGAACCTGCGGATTGCCAGCAAGTCCCTCAAAAAATGGCTTGCCGGACAAACCGGCAGAGGGGACGATACCGTTCTGTTCGGCTCGCTGCGCAGGCCGCAGAAATCGTCAAGCACCATCGTCTGGCAGGTCGCCGGATCACAGCTGGATTCCTCCCGGCAGGAGATCGGTCAGCTGATTGGGGAACGTGTCCTGCCGCTGTTCGCTCTGTTCGCAGACCGTCCCCGCGCACTGGAGCAGCTTGCCGCCTGCGGCGCAGGATTCCCCGGCATCTGCGATGCTGAATCCAGTCCGCTGGCCTATCTGCTGTGCTTCGGCACACAAGAGCAGGCGCAGCGCTTCTTCACGAATTACTTCAACAGTCGGCCGTCGCCTTGGCGCCGGAATATTCATCAGACCTACAAGCGGCTGCAGGAGGGAGAATCCTGGGACAATTCCGCCTATGTCCGTGAGAATGATGTGAAGCTGGCGTTCAAGAACGGCCTGGTTATTCCTTGATGTTATATTGGATTTGTTTTAAGAGAAGCACGGTAGGACAGGGGAGTTGCCGACTCGTATTTTTTGAAGATCTTAATGAAATAGCCGGCATCGCAAAAATTCAAGTGATTGCTAATCTCGTTGACTGACCAATCTGTTGTTGCCAGCAGCTCCTTCGCCCACCCGATCTTCATGCGCGCGACATATAGCGAGAAATGCTCGCCCATCTCCCTGGTGAACAGGCGGCTGAAGTAGCTCGGGCTGATATGGCATAGCTGCGCCAGCGATTTCAGCGAGAAATTCTCCTCCCGGTGGCTTAGCATATAGTCAAAAGCAGGCTGCAGCGTAGGACTTATGCATTCCGTCTTGTATGCGCTTCCCGAAGAGACCGGAGTCTTGGGAGTCTTGGGAGCCGAGGGCGGCTCTACGGGCAGAGGCGGCTGCTCAAGCTGGAGCTTGGACTCCTGCGGGTTCAAGGCCTCATGCTGCCGGTTCCGCTCCAGCAGCTCATGCTTCAGAATCGATTCCTTGACCACATAGTTGCACAAGTGATAGAGCATATCGGCGGTGGCCACAACCTCCTCATACGTCATGACGGGCAGCAGTTCGTACTTACGGGCCCGATCCTCCGTCATGGCGTCCTGCTGCGGACGGGACACAATCTGCTCCAGATTCGGGCCGCTTCCCTCCGCCAGCCGGATCTGTCCGGCCATCAGCGCACCGATGTACTGATTATCGACAATGATAGGTATAGCAATGTCGAGAATATCGAAGTGGCAGCGGTAGATATAGGGCCGGCTCAGCCGCACAGCCTCCAGACCTCCGCGCGCGTCACATTTTTGACAATAGGCTGAGAATTCCTTGTCGCTGCGTACGGTCTGGCAGAAGGCCTGACAGCGGCTATGTGCCGTAACCGGCACACCTTTATAATCGACCATAATGATGGCCATGCGCGTCACAAGGGACAACGATTCCTGAAGCTTGCCCCATTCGTCCATATCAATGATATATTTCAAATCGAATTTGGATTGCATTCGGCTCACCCTTTCCATCTACAGTCACAAGTGGGAACAAGATAATTATAATTCAGATGCAGGGCAACATAATAATACTATTTTTCAGCATATTAATTCGTTTGCTTTGTCCCATGCGCCACTCTATCCATTTGTCTATAATGGGGACATACGACTCGAGGAGGAATGAAAGAATGAGAAGAACCTTTATCAGCCCGGCTAAGTACACACAAGGTGAGGATGAGCTGCTTCAATTGGGATACTTCGTCAGTACTTTCGGCACATCGGCTCTGCTGATTGCGCACCCGGATGATGTGAAGCGTGTGCAAGCGAAGCTCGATGCCACCAGCAGTCAGTTCGGCATTACCCTCGTGAAGGGGGATTTCCAGGGCGAATGCTCCCGGCAGGAGATTTCCAGACTACAGGAGCTGGCCCGCGAGCATAAGTGTGCTTGTACAATCGGTCTTGGCGGCGGCAAGGCAATCGACACGGCCAAATGTGTGGCAGAAGGCGATGCGCTAATTATCGTTCCTACCATTGCAGCTACCGATGCACCCACCAGCCATTCCGCTGTGATTTACACTTCTGAAGGCGCTTTCGAGGATTATGCTTACTTCAAAGCCAGCCCATCGGTTGTGCTGATTGATACGACTGTTATTGCGCAGGCTCCTACCCGCTTCCTGGTGTCCGGGATGGGCGACGCCCTCTCCACCTACTTCGAGGCCAGAGCTACTGCGGTATCCTATTCCAATGTCAATGCGGGGCTACCTTGCGGAGTGCATGCAGGCGTGATTACGGAGGCCAAAGGCACCAAAGCCGCGTTGGCCCTTGCCCGCTTATGCTACGATACACTGCTGGAGGATGGCGTCTTAGCCAAGCTGGCTTGCGATCAGAACGTGGTGACACCGGCGCTGGAGAATATTATTGAAACGAACATCCTGCTGTCGGGGCTCGGGTTCGAGAGCAGCGGTCTGGCTGCCGCACATGCTATCCATAACGGCCTGACGGCGCTTGAAGGCACCCATCATTATTACCATGGCGAAAAGGTAGCCTTCAGCACGATTGCACAGCTCGTTCTGGAGAATGCGCAGCAGGCAGAGATCGATCAGGTGCTGTCCTTCTGCCATTCCGTGGGCCTTCCCGTATGCCTGGCCGATATTGGTGTCGCTTCCATCTCTCATGAGGAGCTGATGGAAGTGGCCCGCAAGGCGTGTATCCCGGAGGAGTCGATTCATTCGATGCCGTTCCCGGTTACCGCTGAAGCGGTTGCCGCTGCCCTTGCTGTTGCTGACAAGCTGGGCGAAGCCTTCAAGAAGAGCAAGGAGCAGCGCGTATGAAAAAGATAATCAACGACCCGGCGGGTCTCGTCCGTGAGATGTGCAGCGGACTGGTGATGGCTCATCCCCAGCTGACATTCGACAGCAAATACAAAATTATCTCCAGGTCTACGCCCAATCTTGACAAGGTAACGCTGATCAGCGGCGGCGGCAGCGGCCATGAGCCGGCCCATGCCGGGCTGGTCGGACCGGGAATGCTGGATGCCGCAGTCTGCGGGGATGTCTTCGCCTCCCCGTCACAGATTCAGGTCTATCAGGCGATCCGCAACCATACCGGCCCTAAGGGCGCTCTGCTGATCATTAAGAATTACAGCGGCGATATGATGAACTTCCAGAATGCGGCTTATCTGGCGGCCGAGGACGGCCTCGCTGTGGACTATGTGAAGGTTGATGATGATATTGCCGTAGAAGACAGCCTGTATACGGTGGGACGCCGAGGGGTTGCTGGCACGATTCTGGTGCATAAGGTTGCCGGGGCGGCTGCCGAGGCCGGACTGCCGCTGGCAGAGGTGAAGCAGGCCGCGCAGCATGCGGCTGCTCATGTGCGCAGTCTTGGTTTTGCTTTTACCTCATGCACCGTTCCGGCCAAGGGTACGCCTACCTTCCAGCTTCAGGAGGATGAGATGGAGTATGGGGTCGGCATTCATGGTGAACCGGGCATCCGCAGAGAAAAGCTGCTGACCGCCGATGAGCTGGCGGAACGTATGATCTCTGCCCTACTGGCCAGTCTGAACCTGGAGCAGCCGGACGGCGGAGAGGTAGTGGTGCTGGTCAACGGCTTCGGCGCAACGCCTCTGCAGGAGCTGTACCTGCTCAATCACTCCGTGATCCGTAGTCTGGGAGAACGGGGGATCATCATCCGCCAATCTCTTGTAGGCAACTATATGACCAGCATAGATATGGCCGGCGCTTCCATCAGCCTGATGAAGCTAGATGATGAGCTGCGCAGATGGCTTGCTGAGCCTTGTGATACTCCGGCGCTCCGGTTAACGGGCGACCTGGAGCCGGTGCAATACGTCAGCCCTCTTCCGCAGCAGGAGGCTCAGGCTGAGGTGAGCCTGACGGCCGAGACCGATCCGGACTTCGCTGTCCTCCGTGACGAACGGCTGCAGCTGGAGAATATCATCTATCTGGTGGATAAGATGAGCGAGATTATTATCGCGAATGAGGGACCCTTCTGTGAGCTGGATGCCCATGCAGGTGATGGAGATTTCGGGATGAGCGTCGCCAAGGGCTTCAAGCAATTGAAGCGGGAATGGAAGGAGCTGCTTCAGCATCACTCTACGGATATCGGTAGCTTCCTTCAGGCCTGCTCCCTGATCATTATGGAGCATTGCGGCGGAGCCTCCGGTCCGATCTGGGGCTCGGCCTTCCGTTCAGCAGGCAAATATGCCACAGGCCGGACCTCGCTGAATACGCTGGAGATGGCCGAAATGCTGGAAGCAGCGGTTCAGGGCATCCAGGCTACCGGTGAACGCTCCTTCGGACGCGGGGCAGTTGTGGGTGATAAGACGCTGATCGATGCGCTGATTCCTTGTGCCGAAGCCTGGAAGAGCAGTGCGCAGCAGCAGGTGTCCTTGAAGGAGGGCTTCGCCAAGGCGGCCGAAGCGGCTGTTGAGGGGGCCAGACGCACAGAAGCTATCGTCGCGCGGATGGGCCGGGCCGGGACGGTAGGCGAGCGCAGCATCGGCCACCCGGATGCGGGCGCATTTGCCCTGGGGGTTATTTTCACAGAGCTGTCTAACGCTGTTCAGTAAGAATTCCAACGTTATAAGCCCGCCTGTCACTTCACCGTGACGGCGGGCTTATTCTTGTCTGGTATAATGTTTCAAGCGCCGGAATAGGCTGAGCGGATGGGCTCCGCCTATAAAATCAGCCCGGCCAGCCGGTGGATTCCCTGCTCAATCAGGGTCTCGTCTACCTTGGCGAATCCGAGCACCCAGCCTTTTCTCCGGCTCTCCAGGCAGTAGGGTGCAAGAGGGTATATCCGTATTCCCTGCCCCAGGGCTAACCGGGTCACGGCTTCCTCGTCATAGGCCGGCTCCGCTTCAAGGAATACATGCAGGCCCGTCTCTGCGCCGCTCAAGGTGAACCTCTCCCCTAGACCGCTGGCGGTGATAGCCTTGGTGATGGCCTCATGCCTCCGGCGGTACACATTGCGGACTCTTCTCATATGGCGCATGAAATGCCCTTTCTGGATGAAGTGGGTCAAGGTGAGCTGATCCATGACCGGAAGGTGGCGGTACGTCAGCTCCTGTACGCGGGCCAGCTGGGCGATGGCCCGGTCCGGGCCGACAATTGCCGATATGCGGATGCCGGGGGCAATCATTTTGGAGAAGCTCATCAGATATAGGGTGTTATTCGCCGCTTGGCTATAGAGGGTGGGGAGCGGATCGCCGCGATAGCGGAATTCACTGTCATAATCGTCCTCTATGATCCAGAGCTGCTCCTGCACAGCCTTATGCAGCAGTTGCTGCCTGCGCGGCTCTGACATTACACAGCCTACGGCACACTGGTGGGAGGGGGTGACGAAGACGACTCTGGACTCCGGGTGGATCTCGTCAACCTTAAGACCCTGCTCGTCAACGGGGACCGGGACTACACGCATCCGCCGGTAGTTCATCGCCATCCACGCCGCAGGGAAG
Organism: Paenibacillus sp. FSL H8-0332; assembly: GCF_037963835.1. Classification (NCBI taxonomy): domain Bacteria; kingdom Bacillati; phylum Bacillota; class Bacilli; order Caryophanales; family Paenibacillaceae; genus Paenibacillus; species Paenibacillus sp. FSL H8-0332. The sequence goes on along the minus strand of NZ_CP150145.1, from coordinate 7,009,089 downwards.
CCGGGATCTTCCACGGATACCGTATCGCCTTCGGTCAGAAGCGACTGGGCAATCAGGTCAAGACTGTGCTGGGCTCCTGAGGTCAGGAGAATCTGACGGGTATCGACGCGGATACCCCGTTCAAGCCATAAATAGCGCTGAATCTGCTGCCGTAACTCCAGGAGGCCATAGGGATTCCCGTAGGACCAATCCGATAAGTTCATGGCTGCGGAGGCATGGAGCAGCGATTGCCGCCAGTTATTCTGAAAAACTCTGTCCACATAAGGCTCATGTGGAGTGAAATCGATCTCAGTCTCCTGCTGCTGGCCTCCGAACCAGTCATGCAGCTGATTGACTGCTGAGCTTAACAGGGGGAGCGAGGGAGGGACGGGCCCTTTTGACAGGATTGCCTTCACAGGCTCTGTTACTTGATTCCAGTGGTTAACCCGTGTTCCGCCCCGCCGTGAGGTCACGGTATACCCTCTGCTTAACAGTTCCTCATAGACGGTCTGGATCGTTGAGCGGGATACCCCTAGCTGGCGGGCCAGTTCACGGGAAGGGAGCAGCAGCTCGCCGGGCGCCCAGATGCCGCTTCTAATATTATGGATAGCCTGATTCAGCAGTTGCTGCCAGATCGGCTTCTTGTCCTTGCGGTCTACCTTCAACATCGGGCTTCCCTCCACATTGCCAATTCGGCTTGGAATCAGACTTATGGACTGCTTAAGATTCGTTTCTTTGGATGTTAAAGTACAGTCCATTAGCTGATATACTACCGTAATAATACAGAGGTGACAAGGAGCGATGTTGATATGAATTCTGTACGGTATAAGGTTAGAGAGTGCAAGGATGAAGCAAGAATTGAGGCTTTTTTGCAGCAGACAAGGATTGGCTATCTCGGGTTGGTTGACGGAGATCACCCCTATGTTGTGCCGCTTAATTATGTGTGGATGGATGGGAAGCTTTATTTTCACGGGGCGGGAGACGGAAGACGCAATCAGGTGATGAGTGCAAATTCAGAGGTGTGCTTCACGGTATGTGAGGAGTATGGAACCATCACCGATCCCGTGCCTGCCAAGACAGATACCGCCTACATGAGCGTGATGATATTCGGACAGGCGGAGCCGATTACGGATCTGGACGAAGCGACGCAGGTCCTTCAAGAGATGATGAACAAATATGTACCCGGCTACCACAACCGGCCCCTGTCCAAGCAGCATGTAGACAAATACAGATCGGCGGTATTCGGCGGACCGGTTCAAGTATGCCGGATTACTCCGCGCCATATTACGGCAAAGGAAAGTCCGGTGATCGCCGATAGTATGTATAGTAAGAATAGTAACTCATCGAGTGAATAGTCTGATTAGCTAGGTTAAAGGAGGAGGCCCATGAGACTTCGTGATAAGGTCGTTCTGGTGACAGGCGTTTCGGGCACAGCAGGAGATAAAATTGCAAAAAAATGCCTCAGCGAGGGAGCGGAGGTCAAAGGGCTTATCCGAAATACGGACCAGATCGCGCTATGTGAAGAGCTCGGCATTACACCCGTCATTGGAGACCTGACAGATAGAGCTGTCATCTCGGAAGCGCTCAGGGGTGTGAATATTATCATTCACGCTGCGGCGTATCTGGGGGAGGATCGGGCGGTTGCCGAGGCGTCCAATATTCAGGGGGTGCAGAGTCTGGTTGACGGGGCTATATCCGCGGGAGTGGAGCGCTTCGTGCATCTTTCGACGGTGTCCGTCTATGGTCATTTTGATGGAGAGGTGCAGCTGGATGAGGCAAGCAGCCTTGCCTTCGGCCACGGGGAGGTATACATTTCAACCAAATGTGAATCGGAACGGATCGTACAAGCTGCAATGGCTAACGGTTTGACAAGTGTGATCCTGCGTCCTGGAGTAATCTGCTCCGAATTCAACTCGCACTGGGGCGACAGACTGATCGCTAAGCTTGCCGATTCCGGGGAAGTGGACTGGATTCATCCGGAGGACTTAACGCCCTGGGTGCATGCGGACAACCTTGCTGAGATGTGTGTACTTGCAGCGACGCAGCCTGCGGCCGGGAACCAGTGCTATAACGCAATTGACGGAAATTATCCGGAAAAAGATTTTACGATGCGTATCGGCCTTGCCCTGAACAAGAAGTTCGTTATACCAGGTGGAGACCCAATAAGAACGGCGTATAGTTGCGACAAATTAAAAAAAGAGCTGGGCTACAGCCCGGTCAAAACGTTCGAGGAGACCGTTGTCCGGCTGGAGCAGCAAGCTAGGGGGGAGCTAAATGTATAATAAACCGACGGCCATGCGTTCCGTTCTAGATCCAAAGTATTTGGAATATTGCCTTAGTCCTCTGTACGACATTGGAGATTGGCGAGATTGCCTGTTCTGGTTACGCGGCTTAAACGATACTTACAGAATCCGTACCGGCACAGGCACTTATATTCTTCGGATCTACCGCCAATCGATAGCTGAAAGTGATGTTGTCTATGAATTGTCCCTCCTGACACAGCTGGAGCACCAACTGAGCGCAGTAAATACAAAGGTTTCCGTTCCACTCCCTCAAAAGAACAGCAGCTTATATACGGTCATCGATGCGCCGGAGGGCCCTAGAGTTGCCGTGATTTACAGTTATCTGACAGGCACTGAGAACGTGCTGCATGATGAAGAATCATGTGCCTCCTTCGGCAAATCTGCTGCTGAATTGCATGCTGCCATGGACAAGGTCTCCTTAGATTTGCCTAGACCGGATCTGGATACCCGTGCTCTGATCTCCCAGCCGCTGGACCGTATTGTAGATTATCTCGGTGAGGGACACCGCTCAGCTGCGTACCTGCGCAAGTTCGCCGGTGCATTAACGGAGCGGATCAACGCTGCTAGTCCGGGCCTGGACTGGGGCATTTGCCACGGAGATTTGCACGGGAATAACAATGCCTTCCAGGAGGGCGATACGTTTACGCATTATGATTTTGAATGGGCGGCACAAGGTTGGCGAGCTTACGATTTGGCCCAGGTCCGGCACAGAAAACGTCTGCCGCAGGAGAAGAAGGAACCGCTGTGGCAGGCGTTAATGTCGGGCTACCGCTCGGTCAGAGAGTTGTCCGAACAAGATGAGTCTGCAATTGATCTGTTTATGATTGCCCGCCGCTTGTGGGTGATGGGACTTGATGTCGAGTTCATCAGTGACAGCGGTGCGCTGGATTATACGGAAGACTGGCTGGAGGAGTTCATTAGTGAGTTCCGCTCTTACGATATAGTCTGATGATCCATGAGGAGGAAGACGGCTATGTACACCATCTATAAGCTGTAATGCCGATTACCCTCTGCTAGGGCGGGATGCAGTTAAAAGCCCATTGCAACTGGGCATCCGCCCAGGCATCTTCTCCGCGAATGCATATGATGATTATGCCTAATGAAGCGAAAGAGGAGCGATGTATATGGGATTTATACCAGTGCCGGGAGGCGGCGGAGGATTTCCGGGGATACCGGGATTTCCGGGTGGACCAGGCTTGCCGGGAGGGCCGGGGACTCCGGGGATACCGGGTTTGCCGGGGATTCCAGGCGGAGGGCCTGGAGGATTTCCGGGGACGCCTGGGGGTGCGCCGGGAGGAGTAGCAGCACCGACTGCACCGCCACCGCAATTCGTACCGCAAGCACCGGCGGTCACAGCTTATGCGGTTGACCCCGGAGGCATCAGAGGATGCCTGTTCCGCAACACCTATATCTGGCTGAATAATGGTGAGCAGTTCTGGTTTTACCCGGTATTCGTGGGCAGAAGTTCGGTCGCAGGCTTCAGATGGAACGGCTTCTTCTGGGGATACTACGGCGTTGATTTGAACCGGGTCAGCTCGTTCACCTGCTTCTAGCCTGGCGGCATCTCCCTGTTTGGCGTACCGTGACCTGGTTAAGTATAGATCAAGATCACGAACAGGGAGGTGTACTATGGACAACCTGTGGATGGCATTCGTCTACCCCGGCAGCTTCTTGAGTCTGCTGGGGATTGTATTACTCATTATTGGCTATCAACGGCGGCGCACGGGCCGGCGTACCCGTCTGGAAGGCGTGGTAGCCCAGCCCGGCCCACCGGCACCTGGAGGCCCAGGTACTGCATCTTTTCAGCGGGAGGTTCGGTATTCGCTGATGGGAGGCATTCTGCTGGGACTCGGATTGCTTCTGTTCGCTGCACTGGGCGTTACCTCGCTCTTAGACTAGAACAAGTATTGTCCCTGTGCTGCACCCCAATCCAATTTAATGAGAGAGATCAATGCTTGGGCCGGAGAGGGCCCGGGCTTTTTCTCGTCTTACTCCTCATTTGAGATAAGCGATAGGGTGGGAGAGGGGGAAACAGATGGATTTTTTCCACTTGCTCATGCGCAGATAGACTATACCGGGGCAGTAGTTGGAAAAAAGGCACTTATATGTACATGATTCAGGCAAAGTGGAGAGATCAGCGACAGTAGTTGTATTTTTTCCACTTGCTCAGGTGTAATCATCAGAAACTGGTAAATTAAAATACGTTTTTCCACTTGTTAGCTGCTGCTGAGGAAATAGTATGACAGCGCTCTCTCACCCACAACCGTTCTCCCGCCCGCAACCGTCTCCATCACTTGCATGCAGTGTTACCCTCCGCCAGATCAGGCAAAGTTGCTGTGAACCCCAGGATATCGTATGGTTGAGTTAGTATAGCAAATACAGGTAGGATCGAGCAGAAAGGATGAAGCAAATGCCTGAAATGTCCACAGATAACCAAGCGCTCCCCCCGGCTCCGATTACAGAACCAGGGAACTACGTCATTGACCTCACAGGCCCCGGCAGCCACACACTGGTCCGTAAGGCTGGGGTTGGCAGCTTATCGATCGGCCCCAAGGAATTGAAGCAACCAGCGGAACTGCTGGTCGCTGCGGATGAGCGCATGAACTGGTCCGTCTTCGAGCCGTTCGCCACGCCCGCAGGCTCTCCCTGGCCGCGTTATCTGCGGTATACCGGCGGGGACACGGGATTTCTGGAGTGGGCAGAGCAGCGTCCTATTGAGGAGATGAGCTGGACGCCTGTTCTGCCGGAAGCTGCGGAGCTGGATGCCAGCCGGGCAGATATCTACGGCTTGAATATTACAATGAGCCTGCAGTCCGGCGGATTACTCCGCATGAAGCTGCCGGAGAAGCTGTACCGCCTGAGCCTGTCCGGCGATCTGACGCGCTTCTCGGCTTCCGGCCATCTGCCGGATTATCTGGCCCTGGTGCCGGACACAAGCCGGCGCAAGAGCGATGCGCCGTACCAGCTGCCGGACCTGGGCATGCTGCGCGAGGTGACGACTCTTGCGCTGAATAGCCCGCCGCTGGGTCAGCCCGTCTCGCTGGCGGGTCTGGAGCAGTTCCCGAACCTGGAATCCCTGAGCTTGTGGGGCAGCTTCTGTGATCTTGACGCACTTGCCCGCCTTACCGGGCTGACCAGCCTGGAGCTGCGCTTCATGCCGGAGCTTGACGGTCTGCCTTCGCTGGAGGCGTGGCCGCTGCTCGATCAGTTCATAGCCTTCAATGTGGAAGAGGCCGGCGGCAAGCGTCTAAGGCAGCAGATGAAGGCGCGGGCCAAGGTCCGCCCTTGGGACAAGTATGCCTCTGTGAGTCAGCTGAGAAAGCTCGAGTGGTGGGTGAGTGAGTATGGACGCCCGTTCTCCGCCTGGCCTAAGCGTCTGGCCAAGCTGGCGAACGAAGCCTACGATGCTGCAGAAGCAGCTATGGCGGAGGCCCGCAATCTTGAAGAGGCGGAAGCAGCTATTACTGCATTCACTCTGCGCTTCAATTCACTGAAGGGCGTTGAGACTTCCGAGAGGGAAGACCTTGGCGAAGCTGTATGGCAACTCAGCCAGTCAGAGCACCAGATCGGGCAGCCTATAACAGAGGAATTGGCGCAGGGCTGGTTCGATGCAGCCCGTGATTATTAATGAAAAAGTTTATAAAAATTAAGATAAATCTTAAAATTTAGTTTCATTAGTGATAAACTAGGATCAGGATTGATCCAAACGGTGTGTGACTTGGTCCACGCTGGCTTGCTATGGTGCCTAAGCAGGAGTGACTGCATTCTTCCTGCAAATCGTAGGGTAGAAGGACGGTAGAGTATGAGTAATCAACAAACCAATACAGATGTTATTCTTATAGGTGCTGGAATCATGAGTGGAACACTGGGTGCAATGCTTAAGGAATTAGCACCGGAATGGACGATAACCGTATTAGAGCGGCGTGCAGGTGCCGGGGAGGAAAGCTCGGGTGAATGGAATAATGCGGGTACGGGGCATTCTTCACTCTGCGAGCTTAACTATACTACAGAGCAGCCGGACGGATCGATCGACATCAGCAAGGCGATTAAGGTGAACGAGGAATTTCAGTTCTCCAAGCAATTCTGGTCCTATCTGGTGAGCCAGAAACGAATACACAATCCGCAGGATTTCATTGTACCTGTGCCACATATGAGCTTTGTGGAAGGTCAGAAGGACGTAGCGTTTTTACAAAAACGATTTGAAGCGCTTTCAAATAGCCCGCTGTTTCAAGGCATGGAATTCTCCGATGATCCAAGGCGGCTGATGGAATGGATTCCGCTGATGATGAAGAACCGGAAGCTGGACCAGCCGATAGCGGCCACCAAAATCGATTCGGGAACGGATGTGAATTTCGGCGCACTGACCCGTATACTGTTCAACCACTTACAGAGCAGTAACACCGATATTAGGTATAATCATCAGGTGGATGACCTGAAGCGCGCGAAGGACGGCTCCTGGGAGCTGAAGGTGAAGAATCTCACCAGCGGCGTAACAGAGCGTCATAACGCCAAGTTCGTCTTCATCGGCGGCGGGGGAGGAAGTCTGCATCTGCTGCAGAAATCCGGCATCCCGGAAGGTAAGAAGATTGGCGGATTCCCGGTAAGCGGACTGTTCATGGTCTGCAAGAAGCCGGAGATTGTAGCCCAGCATCATGCCAAGGTGTATGGTAAGGCTGCGGTGGGTGCGCCTCCGATGTCTGTTCCGCATCTGGATACCCGGGTGATCGATAAGCAGGAATCCCTGTTCTTCGGGCCGTTTGCCGGCTTCTCGCCCAAGTTCCTGAAATATGGCTCCATGTTCGATCTCATTACCTCGGTCAAGCCGGATAATCTGGTTACGATGCTTGCAGCTGGAGCGAAGAACCTGTCATTGACCAAGTATCTGATCGGGCAGGTCATGCTGTCCAAAGAACAGCGCATGGAAGCGCTGCGGGAGTTCATCCCGGATGCCAGCAGCGAGGATTGGGAGCTGGTGGTGGCGGGCCAGCGGGTGCAGATTATTAAGGATACAGCAGCCGGCAAAGGCATGCTTCAATTCGGAACGGAAGTGATCAGCAGCGCTGACGGCTCCATCGCCGCATTGCTGGGAGCCTCTCCAGGGGCTTCAACGGCCGTATCTGTCATGCTGGAGGTAATCGCCAAGTGCTTCCCGCAGCAGATCAAGGCCTGGGAGCCGAAGATTAAGCAGATGATTCCTGCCTACGGCCTGTCCCTGTCCGCTAACCCGAAGCTATTGAACGACATTCATGCTTCCGCAGCGCAAACGCTGGGCCTGACGAATGGAACCGATGGGCATGAGCCGCCAGTCGCGGTCAATCATCTATAGAAAAGATTGGCGTGTGGCTGACCACAAGCCTGCCAGCTTTTGTATACGTGTAAAGAGGCCATCCCTTGGGATAGCCTCTTTGTCTTGAAATATAAGAATTTATATGTTGCACACGATAAATTATCCTTCTATTTCTCGCTGAAACGGTACCGTCCTTTAAAAGGACGGCAAAGCCGTTTCCACTTGCTGTATTAAACCTGCCCAACCTATACCCCGAAGGCGATCAAGCCTTATGAGTCTTGAACAGCCGGATGGCCAGAATGAGAGCCACCGCTACAGCCGCGAGACCCGCCCAGTTCAGGTGGAGCACAGAGGTACGGCTGATCACATAGCCGCCTAAGCCCGATCCCAGCGCGAATCCGAACTGGATGAAGGAGGTATTTACGCTCAGGGCCATATCCGGGTTCCGGGGAACCAGGGTGACCAGCAGGAGCTGCTGCGCGGGGGAGATGCTCCAGGTCCCCAGCATGAAGATCATCAGGACCAGGAGGAGGACGATCACATGAACGCCTGCCAACGCGAACAGGAGGAGCGTGGCTGCCTGTAACAGAAGTCCCGTAATTATGGTGAACTTCGATCCTTTGGAATCAGCCAATTGCCCGCCTAACTTGGAGCCCATGAAGCTGCAGACTCCCGCCAGGAAGAGCACCCCGCTGATTTCGGTCACAGACAGTGAGGATGCGGCCTGCAGGTAAGGGGTAATATAAGTGAAGAGTGTAGCGTAACCCCCTACATATAGTAAGGTGATCGCCAGAGCAGTAACAATTCTGGAATCCTTCAGCACAGACAGCTGCATCCTGAGGGTGACGGCTTCTTTTTCTTTGATGGCAGGGACCTTGGCAGAGATGATGAACAGCGGAACAAGGCTCAGCCCCCCGACGATGATGAACAGAGCCCTCCACCCAAAGTACTCGCTGAAAAAAGTGCCGGCCGGAACGCCCAGAACCAGCGAGCTGCTCAGTCCCATCAGAATAATGCCAATCGCATTGCCTCTGCGCTCCTTCTCCACGAGCCGTGTAGCTACGGCCATGGCGACTACGGTAGCTATACCCCCGCTTGCCCCTTGGATAACCCGTACCCCTAACATAGCTTCATAAGGCAGGTTCAGCAGCATCAGCCCGTTGCTGGCAATGAACACGACGAGGGCGGTCAGCAGCAGCTTTTTGCGGTCCATATTGAGGGTCAGCGCAATGAGAACCGGTGCAATAATTGCTGCGGACAGCGCGAATACAGTCACCATCAGCCCCACTTGGGAGGTGGATACGCCAAGATCTGAGGCCATCATCTCAATCACACCGGTAATAATATATTCAATCGTCCCGATCAGAAAAACGGCAAGTGCCAGAATATATATCGTCAATCGGTTATTCAAGTTCATTCGCTCCTTGTGGTTTCATATCCTTGTACATTCATAACGGAATCGGCCGCCGTTCTTGTCATCACTCTACGATGCTGCTAAGGTTAAGTCAAAGAAACGTTTCTGAATGGAACGTTCATTTTTTTTGAATTAAGGAGTGACAACAGATGGAATTGCGCCAACTTAAAACCTTTTATACGCTGGCTTCCACGCTTAATTTCGCCCGCGCCGCCGAAGCGCAGAACTATGTTCCCTCAACGGTTACGATGCAAATGAAGGCCCTGGAGGAAGAATTAGGAGTGAAGCTGGTGGACCGGCTCGGCAAAAATGTGACGTTAACCGATACCGGAAAAACGTTTCTGCGTTATGCGGATAACATCCTGTGTATGGTGGAGGAGGCGCAGCATGCCCTTAAGCAGCCCGGCGAGCTGACAGGCACCATCGTAATCAGCGCAGATGAGACGTTATGCACCTACCGGCTTCCCGCCGTGCTGCACCGGTTCCGCCAGCTCAACCCCGGAGTCCGCTTGATCTTCCTGCCGCTCGTGAGTCCCAGCCTCAGACAGAGTCTGCGGGACGGGGATGTCGATGTTATCTTCATGCTGGATGAGATGAAGGGCGAGAGCGGATTTTGCGGAGAAAAAATAAGGGAGGAACGCTTCTGCCTTCTGGCCGCTCCCGATCATCCGCTGGCGTCGCGTCCGGCGCTGGCTATCCAGGACTTCCACGGTGAAACGTTCTTACTGACGGAGCAAGGGTGCTCCTACCGCAGCTTCTTCGAGCGCAGCCTGTCCCAGAAGGGGATGGCGGGCATTACGGAACTGGAGTTTCACAGCGCAGAGGCCATCAAACAATGTGCGAAGCTGGGCATGGGCATCGCCATCCTGCCTGAAATGGCCGTAAGCGAAGAATTGAAGCGGGGGGAGCTGATCTCCCTGCCGTGGGATTTGAGCGCAGTATCTTTTGCAACTCAAATGTTCTGGCATGAGGAGAAGTGGCTCTCCCCGGCAATTGAGGCTTTTATCCATCTGGCCCGGGATCTCGAATCCTCCCCTTGACCTTAGGTCAGACCCAGGGTGTATCGTAGAGATATTCCAAGCCGCAGTCCGGGGAGTGATTAGGATGAGAAGTGAAATAACGATTAGTGAACTGGCCAAGCTGATGAATGTATCGGTCCACCAGATCCGGTATTTTGAAGAGAAGGGTGTGCTGCAGCCTGCTTATACCGGTGAGAATCAGTACAGAATGTACAGTATGGATCAAGTGTATCAGCTCGCGCATATCCTGCTGCTCCGCAAGCTTGAAGTGCCTGTTCAGTCGATTAACGAATGTATGAGCTATAGTCCGGAGCAGCATCGCGGGCTGCTGGAGAACTCTCTCGAAGGGATTGAGCAGGAGCTGGTGCGTCTTCAGGAGCTACGGCAGTTCATCCGCAAGATGCTGGAGGAACAGCAGAGCTACAGCTCCTCGCCTGAGACCTTTCAGATCGTGAAGTACAAGGCTACAAGTCTTGTGCAGGTGATGAAGCTGGATTCACACAGGAAGCTTAGTGCAGCGCTGCTTGCGGAGCAGGCGGCAGGGATACCGGATCTGTTCGAATCGGATATTTATTATGTGCTGGAGGAGTCGGGTGAGCTAACCTTGTGTCTGGAGCAGCCGGATGCGGGCGGGGTGATTTTGCCGGACGGGGAGTATCTGACTCTGCAATGTGTGGCCCGCGAGGAGGAGCTGGAACAGTGGATCAGTCAATTACTGGAGCATGCTGCTGCACAAGCGATTCCTCTCGCGGGACCGCTGGTGGTCATTGAACGCTCTTATCTCTCCCTGTTCGTTCCGGGCAAGCTGCATTATGAGCTGAGGGCCTGCATCGGCCCGGCTGTACCTGTGGAAGGGAGAGGTTCCGTATGAGAACGATGCCAACAGGTACAACGTCAATAAGTACAGCGCCAATAACTATCGAACCCATGGAAGCTAAGTATAATCATGCGGTGGGGCTACTGCTGGCTCAAGCTTTTCAGGGGAAATTCCAGAACCGGATCAGGCTGAAGGAGGGAGAGCTGGCAGGGTGCTTCGAAATGCTGCTTCAGTATGCTCCGGCTGATCCCTATACTCACAGGATGGTAGCTGTGCAGCAGGGCGAGGTGATTGGCAGCATCGCGATTAAGCGTACTCCTGAAGCCCGCCTTTTGGGGAAAAGGCAGACGCCTCCGTTACCGGGAACCTCACAGCTATTAGGCAAACGGGGCATGATCAGAATGCTGATCGGCCTCTATGTACTAGACCATACCCCGGCATCAGGCGAGTGTTATATTACCGATCTTGCGGTCCAGCCGGAGCATCAGAACAAAGGGGTAGGAAGACTGCTTGTAGAGTGGGCGCAGAAGCTTGTAGATACCGACCCGGGACTGAATAGACTTAGCCTGCATGTATCAGCCGGTAATCCGCATGCCCGTCAGCTATACGGGAAGTGGTCCTTCCACACGGAAGCCCGGGAGATACGTTATACCCTGTACTTATTGTTCAATGAACTGCGCTGGGAATACATGGTTCAGAAGAGGGGCGGATACAGAAATGAAGACAACGAAGAAGCTATGGATATCTCTGCTAACTATAGTGCTGCTCCTTAGCGGTGCGGGGATATACATTGTGCAGCAGAACCGCTTTGAGATGATTGAGCAGGCCATCCGGATTGCGTCGCCTGAGGGCGAGCTGACGGGTACGCTGGTGTTGCCCAAGGGGTCTTCCGTATCTCCCGGCAAGCTGGGGCTGGTCCTCTTCATTCATGGGGACGGGCCGATTAATGCCTCACATGATGACGGGTATAAGCCGCTATGGGAGCGGTTAGCCGGTCTGGGGTATGCCTCCTTGTCTCTTGATAAAAGAGGAATCGGCGGTTCGGCGGGAAATTGGCTGGATCAGAGTATAGATGACCGGGTGGAGGAAGCCCGCGAGGCTATCGCATGGGCCCGGAAGCAGCCGAATATCGATCCGGACCGGATCGGGGTGTGGGGTGCCAGTCAGGCAGGCTGGGTGATTCCCAAGCTGGCGGGCAAGGAGCCGCTCGCCTTCAGCATTCTGGTCTCACCGGCCATCAACTGGCTGCGCCAAGGAGCCTATCATACCCGGCAGCAAATGCTGCAGGAAGGGAAATCGGAGGCGGAGATAGCAACCGAAGAAGCGGCTAACAACGAAGTTGGACAGCTTCTGGCGCGGAAGGCGAGCTATGAAGACTATCTGGCTGCGGTGAAGGAAAATGAACCGATGACGCGGGAGCGGTGGACCTTTGTCAGCAAGAATTACCTGTCGGATGCCGGGCAGGATCTTAAGCAATTCCATTCCCCGGTGCTGTTGCTGCTGGGCCAGCAGGATATTCATGTAGACTGGCAGGAGACGGAGCGGGTGTACCGCAAGATTATCCAGCCTGAACTGCTGACCGTAGCGGTCTTCCCGGAGGCTGAGCATTCGATGCTGAGCCGGAAGACAGCGGATTCCAGCTTCAGGGCGCTCATGATCAGCCTCTTCGCTCCGCGCCACATCACAGTTCCGGGCTATATGGATCGGATTGGGGAATTCCTTAAGGAGCTGGATTAACAGCCTGCTCCCTTAGCACCGTAATTACTACGCATACCGGCTCATCATTTCAAGCAGGTACTTACGGAATTCTTCACGGTAGGCTTTCGGCTCCATAATCTCCAGATGGGTGCCGAAGCCGGCCAGGAATTGATATCCGATCGGGTGCTGCGGAATATAGAACGTAGCCAGCAGCTGTTCCGCGTTATAGGCTTCGATGCTTTTGCGGCCATACCGTTCAACGAATTGATCCTTAATCCCCGGCGAGATCAGTGCCTTCACTTCGGTTAACTGCGGCGGAACCTCAGTTTCCCGTGCCTGATTCAGCATGTCCGCTCTGGGGCTGAAGGTCTGTTCCTTCCGCTCCAGCTGCTCCATCCGGGAGAGCTTGAACATCCGTGCCCCCATCCGCTCCAGGCAAAAGCCCTTCAGATACCAGCTCGATTCACTGAAATGAAGCTGGTAGGGCTCCACTGTCCGTGTAGTCGGAGTGCCGGATCTGTCGGTGTAGCCGAAGGACAGCAGCCAGCTCCCGGCGATGGCTTCCTGGCAGGTCTTCAAGGCTCCGGCAAGCTCTGCGCGGCCCTCCCAATCATAGAAGGACAGCTGAACCGACCCCTTAGGAGCGATTGGACTCACCATCGCTTCTATTTTTCGTAGCGTCATGGCCACATCTTCGCTAATCAGAATTTGCCCCAGCCCGCCGAGCGCAGCCAGTATATTCTCCAGGTCGGAGCTGCTCAGCAGCCGCTTGTCCATCTTGTATTCTTCCATAATGCCGTAGCCGCCCTGCACGCCGGGTGTGGCGTATATAGGAATGTGCGCCAGGCTGAGCGCTTCCATATCGCGGAGAATCGTCCGTTTGGACACGCCGAATAATTGTGCGAACTCTGAGCTGGGCACAATGTCTTTTTTGAGCAGAATCATAATGATGGTAATCAGCCGCTCCACCTTGTCCATCCGGTTCCCTCTTTCTTGAGTTAAGTGTGAAACGGTGACATACGGCCGTCACCTATCGTGTATTATACTACATTTATCTTAAGAAGGAGGTTATGCTCTATGTCAGCTATTGCCTATATTAATTTCGATGGTGTTGCCGGGGAAGCGATTGAGTTCTATGCGGAGGCATTGCAGGCTACTACAGTGAAAAAGATCAAATTCGGAGATATTCCGCAGGACCCGAGCTATCCCCTGCCGGACCATGAGTTAGCGATGATTATGGATTCTATGATAGAGTTCCCAGGCGGTACCATCATGATGTCCGATCTGTTGCCCTCTATGCAGCAGGTCACAGGTGAACTGGTGAAGGGGAACAACATCATGATCAGCCTGGTCATTGAGGACAAGCAGAAGCTCGAAGCGTACTATAATCATCTGTCCCAGGGGGGGACGGTTATCATGCCGCTCTCCAGCACACCATGGTCTTCATGCTTTGGGATGATCGTGGATAAGTTCGGCATAGGGTGGAAGTTCAACAGTGATGCAGTGCAATTCCTCGATAATGTGCTGGCCAGCCGGAGCAATCTTTGAAATATTTTGGCAGAATGAGGGAGAGCGGAAGGATTTATCCATCATGTATTGAAAGATAGGAGTACCTGATACCGGTGTATATCGCCTAAGCGAGTAGGAGCAGTGAATTTACGGCTATGGTGGTTGTGTTGCTGGCGGCCATCCGTTCAGGAATCACTCATGAAAAGAGGAAGTTGAGCTGATGTCAAACCTTCGTCTGGGCAGTACCCGGTTATCTGGAGCGGATGGTATTCGTGCAATCGCTTGCTTATCTGTTATCCTGCATCACTTATCGCAAAAGCTGATCATGCCCGCACAAAAACCCTGGCTCCAGGAGCTGCAAGCCGTGCTGCTTCTGGGGAACAGCGGGGTCAGCTTGTTTTTTCTGCTAAGCGGCTTCCTGCTGTCGTTCCCCTTCTGGAGTGCGTATCTGAATAACGGTCCGTATCCGAGCCTGCGGACGTATACGCTGCGCCGTGCCGCGAGAATCATGCCCGGCTTCTATGTATCCCTGCTGGTCTGCCTGCTCCTGACCTGGAGGCTGGATATTCCGATGGAGTACTTAGGGCGGCGTATTGTCACAGCCTTCACCTTCACATCGGGCTTCCACTACACCACATTCTTCCCCTCCGACTTGAACGGGCCGCTCTGGTCGATCAGCTTCGAGGTATTCTGCTACCTGCTGATGCCGCTGTTCATGGCGGTGTTATTCATGCTCGGCAAGCGGCATTCCTTCAGTAAGGCGATCCTGTTCTGGGTCGCCGTATTTGGGTTGGTGCTTGCTGCCAATGCCCTCATTCATCATTGGTTTACTCCAAGCGAGCAGGGCCGGGGCTGGGACTATGGCCAGGTCGGCGGCGCGAAATTCTGGATGCCGAGATACAATCCGGTCGGCTTCTTCGGGCACTTCACCATCGGGATTCTGGCGGCGGGCATCACGAATGCCTTGCTGCAGCGCCGCTCCAGAGTGGAACGGCTCAGCAATCTGGGCGTGTTCGATGCCGCCGCAGTGCTTGCTCTGGGTCTTGCCGGTCTTCTGATCTGGCGGATGCGCCACGCAGGCGAATTCGACTTCAGTCTCCAGCAGCAGCCGTATCTATTCCCGGTCTATGCCATATTGTTCGGAATCGTGCTGTTCTCGGCACCATTCAGCCGGTACGCCGGGCGTGTGCTGGATAACCGCTTGTTCCGGTATACGGCCAAAGTGTCATTCGGCCTGTACATATGGCACTATCTGTTCATTACCTTAATCGAGAAATACGGCATTCAGGATTTCCATTATTCCGGAGTCAGGGATGTGTGGCGCTGGCTGGGCATCAGTATGTCTGTTGTGGTCATCTCTTACGCAGCGGCTACTATTTCGTATTACGCCATAGAACAGCCGTTCATCAATTGGTCCAAAGGTAAGCCGTTCTTCCAGCGCAAGCGGAAGGAATCCTCAACGTCTGCAGCCGTATAGGATTGACTTTTGCATAACCCCCATGATACATTGTGTATACACGGAATACACAATTTATTGAGGGGGTTAGTTATGCTGGCTTTAGATGTCCGGAATTTAAATAAAAAATATCCTAATTTTCAGATCAAAGACGTCTCTTTTCAGTTGGAGCAGGGTTATATCATGGGCTTCATCGGGGTCAACGGTGCGGGCAAGACCACCACGATCAAATCGATTCTGAATATGGTTCAAGCCGACAGCGGCGAGATCAGCATTCTGGGCAAGAACATTGCTGAACATGAAACAGAATTGAAGCAGGACATCGGCTGCGCCTTCGGCGATATCGATTTCTATACACGCAGCAGGCTTAAGACGCTGACGGGTATTACGAAGAAGTTCTATAAGAACTGGAGTGACGAGACGTATTACAGCTATCTGAACCGGTTCAAGCTGGATGAGAATAAAAAAATAGCGGAGCTGTCCACCGGGATGAAGGTGAAGTACAGCCTGACTCTGGCCTTGTCGCATGGCGCCAAGCTGCTGATTCTGGATGAGCCGACCAGCGGACTCGATCCGGTCTCCAGAGACGATCTGCTGGATATTTTCCAGGAGCTCATCATGGGCGGCGAGATCAGCATTCTGTTCTCCACTCATATAACCTCTGACCTTGAGCGCTGTGCGGATTATATCACCTTCATTGAGCAAGGACAGATTGTGGCAAGTAGCGAGAAGAACGAGTTCAAGGAGTCGTACCGGTTACTTAGCGGCAGCGAGTCCCAGCTTAACGAAGTGAAGGGGAAGCTGATCTCCTACAAAATCAACTCCTTCGGCTTCACCGGATTGATCCATACCCGGGATCTCAAGCCCGCCTGGGCGCTTAGCACGGCCATCCCGACTCTCGATGACATCATGATCTACTTTGCCAAAAAGGAGGGTGTATATGTATAATCTGGTGCTGAAAGATTTGAAGCTAGGCGTTAATCCCTGGTTCTTCGTATTACCTTTAATTATGGGCGGTCTGATGCTTATTCCGGGCTGGGTTTACTTCCTGGTTCCGCTGTATTTCTGCTTCATCACCGTACCGAACATGTTCGGCGGATTTAAGAGCCAGAATGATCTCATATTCAGCACAATGATGCCTGTAACCAAACCGGACATCGTGAAGTCCAGAATAGCCGTTGTTGTCATTCTTGAGCTTATGCATCTGCTCATTGCCATGATCTTCAGTATTTTTACGTTTCGCCTCTACCCGCATTTGACTTATATTTTCTTTCCGCCTTATATGGGCTTCTGGGGCTTGTGCTTCATTATGCTGGCGGTGTTCAACCTTATATTTATTACTATGTACTATAAGACGGCATATAAGTATGGCGCGGCCACGACTGCATCAACGGCTGCGGCGATCCTGTTCGCGGGCTTGGTCCAATGGGAAGGAATCCAGAATAGCTGGATGCACAGCATATTCTACGGCTCCGGGACAGAGAATACGGCGCTTCAGTTCTCGATTCTGATCGGGGGCATACTCATTTTCGCAGCCTTCACCCTACTTGCCTACCGGATTGCGGTACGGAGATTCCTGAAAGTGGAGATCTTATGAACGTAACGATCTCCAGCACCTCCGACAAGCCGATCTACCAGCAGCTGCACGAACAGATCAGCGCACAGATTCTTGGTGGCGAGCTGGAAAGCGGCTATTGTCTGCCCCCCATCCGGCAGGCTGCTCTGGAGCTGCATGTCAGTGTCATCACGGTGAAGAAGGCCTGGGAGGAGCTGGAGCGGAGCGGCTTGATTAATACGGTAACGGGCAAAGGCTGCTTTGTGGCCGAATTCTCACCGGATGAGATGCTGCGGATACGTAACGAGATGGTCTTGAAGCAGATGGAGGGCGACATTGCGTATTACAAGTCCTTCGGCCTTACGCTTGATGAAGTGATCGCGCTGCTGGGGAAGATTTATTGAACAATATGCACTGGATTGGAAAAGGCTTTTCACGATCCCTCTTGTGAGGGGGTGGAAGGCCTGTTTGTTATTTGTGGCGCAGAACACATATCGTTGATCTCTGTATTTTTATGAATTTGTTGGGGCTTGGCCTTGATTCCAGAAAGTTTTGGACGTCTGGTTGCTGCAGCGCCTACAATTCCAAGATTCCTTTCCGCCACATCCATTCCTTAAAAAATAGTGATTAAGAGTTGTTAAAAGCCATAAAAAATATCCCTATAAGTGAGAAACAAAACAAGGCGCCTTGGATTCTCAAACAAAATTATTCTTCTGGAGGTAGATTTTTTATGGCAACAAGTCGTGAGTATGCAGCTTCTGTAACGGTTAGTCTTTCTCAACTTCAACAAATGCGTGACGCACAAAACTACTCCTATGTTCATGGGCATTGGGGCGATTCCTCGGCTGATACTGTAGCCTTGAGTGGGGCGCTGGGGGGAATATCGGCTACTATTCTTGGACTTATTTTTGTGACTAATACGGCTGCTGGGGTTACGGTTGGAGTGGCAAGTCTTGTAGCAAGCTTGTTTGGTGGAGTAGGGAATGATACAGGAAAAGTTATTCAGAATGGTGTATCCGCAATGACTGAAATGGCTCGCACATTGCAGCCGTTGACTCGGTACGACCTTTTTCAAATTCGTTTCCCATTTCTTGAATTTTCTTTACAAAATGGTACGATTATTCGTTTTGTTTCCGGTAAAGGGGTTATCGAGAGAGCACATTCAGGCAGTGGTTGGGAAATAGTGTAAGATTGTTTAACAAAGAGAACCTGATACGGTTAAGTATCAGGTTCTCTTTGTTACGTATTATCGTTACTTCTTTATTGAGCCTAGAAATGAATTTAAAGCATCTATTTTCCGTTGGATTGGTATATAATTGGAAAGTGAAGATTGTGGATCAGTATATTAATACTAAAAAAGGAAGTGAATTGTAATGAAGGAGCGTAAGTCAAACTGGATAATAGCGGGAATTGTAATTGTTGGAATTATTATTTACGGGATTTATTATTTTATGAGCTTATCTACAACTATGGATAAAGCAGTACTCAATAAGATTGATGAAACAAACGTTACTCTTCAAATAATCCGATTACCTCTTAAAACAGATTCGGTCCCAAGTAGAGATGTAACTGTCATTGATCAAAATCAGATTCGAAATGTGTTCCAACCAATGTCTAATCTCAAATTAAAGAAAACATCTAATTTTGATAAAGTAGATGCTGCCTCTGAGTATGATTTGTTTATTTATTCAAAAGAAAATCAAAAGCTCCTCTTCCGTGTCGCATTCCTTAATGAAAATTATGTTTACGTTTATGATAAAAGCAAGAAAGAAACGATTCAAAATTATTCTATAGTAAGTGAGTTCGACTATAAGTCATTTTCGGATATGCTCGAACAATTACTAACTTCTCCATAAATCTAGCAGTGGTATAAATTTAACATCAAGCATTTACAACACTGGCTGTAAATATAAATAGGGATTGTAAAAACTAGTTTTTCTTAGGGAGTTGCGGCTATCGCAGCTCCCTAAGTCTGTTGAACCAATGCGACCTATTTACGTACCATTTTGATATTCCCTGTTTTTTCTTGTTCCGCCAAGGACTGAATTGCTTGAGTGAGTAAATGCAACGAAGTATCCAGTTTTTCTAACTTCTCCCCTATGGTATCCAGCACATAATGAATCAAAATAAAGCAGAGTGTGACCGGAAAACCTACATTGGTTATCAAAGGTACCACATCTTCAATCTTCATGTATTCATTCCTTCCTCAATTTTTGCTTTTAGGATAGGGAAACTGACCTTCTTGTTTCACAACCATTTCACAAAATATAAAAAAATGGTTTGATTAATAGGAACAAATGTTCTTATTTGGTTGTTGTTTTCCTCTCAAAATTTCCCTACTTACATATGTAATATTAATTTGGAGGGAGAGAACCACTTTGGAACAGAGTGAATACAACCGCTACAAGACTGAAATTTATCGCATTGGCTGGAGATTGCAGTACCGGGCTAAGAAGCTCAGAGGGCACGAGCAAAGCTATGAGCGTGATTTGCCGGCTCCTTCCTTTACAGAATCTTCGGATAACCGGGTCGTGGTCGAGCAGATATTTCGTACGCTCTCTCTCCATGAGAGATTAATTTTGCAAAAAATCTATTTAGAAGGCTTGTCAGAAGCGGAGGTTGCCCACCAACTAAACATAAGCCAACAGGGGGTAAATAAATGCAAAAGAAAATTGCTTCAGAACCTATCACAAACAACGAATTTTTAAACCTCTTACAGGCGGCTAGAAATAAAGACTCTGATGCTACTCTAAAACTCCTTGAATTATATAAGCCGGATATTCTCCGCTTAAGTCGGTTTATATATTTACCGGAGGAAGATGTGACTTCAGAAATTGTTTTGGAGTTTCTGGAAATAATTTATGGTGAAAAATGTTAATCAAACAGGATCAATTTGCTGAAAAAGATCTGTTGACTGCAATAAAAAGGCTTTTCACCCTCCTTTGCGAGATGGTGAAAAGCCTGTCTGCTCCCCTAAAATTTCTCCGGGAACTGCTTCACAATACCTTCCGTCAGCAGGTCTGCAAAATGAATCATGTGGACCTCGTTTTTGTCGGTGGCAGCAATAGAAGCAGCATAGTCTCCCTTGAGGATATCAAGCACGATGTCCGTGACGAGCTGCAGATGCTCGTACAGTATGTCCTGCACTCCTTTGAAGGACCAGTTCGGATTCAGTCCGCTCAGGAAGCGGGCAATCTCATCGGCGTTCCTGTGCCAATCCGCCTGGAGCTTCTTCACCTCCGCCGCATTGCCCTTCTGAGCGGCCGCGACGATTTGTCCGGCAATCTGAATATGCTCCTTGAGCAGTCCGGCCAGCTTGTTGCCGTTCGCCTCCCCGTAATAAGGCTTGAAGACATTGCCTATGTCCTCCTGATTCCTTAGCAGCCGCGCCAACACTTCCTTCTGATCCGGGTTATTGTTGAGGGCGCTCACAATATAGTTGTGCGTCCATATGGTGTGGTCAATCCACACCTGCTGCATATCGCTTTTCAGCTGCACCATTTGCGGGCTTATGCAGGCAGCCTCCTTCTTCGGGACCGCCTGGGCCTGCACCGGTACTGCGGCTTGCGCCAGATTGAATACAAGCGTGAGGGTGAACACCATTAGCCATAGCTTTTTCAAGATTAACTGCTCCTTTGGGTGGAATGAGAGAATCTGCATTATTATGGCTAGGATGGATCGTTATTATTTATGAAAAAGCCGGTTCCGAAGATATATTCCGATTATGTAGATGTCCGTGATGTAGCCGAACTGCGGCATTGTTCAATCCCAAGTTAAGAATGTTAGCAACCCTTCTGGGCCAGGACATGTCAACGAGTAATGAGAAGGCGAAGCGTCTCCTGGGATGGAACTCACGCCCGGCTGAGGAAGCTATTATAGCTACTGGGAGAAGTATGATGAGCATTATTAAGGGAGAGGCGGAAATATAAAGGAGTAATGGTATAAAGGATGGCCTTCAACACTTATGTGGTGTTATTATATATGTATCATTTGTTGGTTTTTTGTATACAATAATAACAAGTGCATTGGAGGTGGCTTATATATGACATTAGCGATTAAGGGGAAGTATGTTGATTTCATTACGAATTATATTGCTCAGTCGCCATATGGAACTCCAATTTTTACTGCTGAAGTTACTGAGAGGGTTATGGAGGAATTTGGGCTTGAAGAAACTCAGGCAAGGAAAATTGTGAATACAAATTTAAACCGTTTAAATGGTGTAGTATTGGAGAGCTTTAGGAAGGGGATCTACTACAAGCCTAAAACCACTGCATTTGGAAAGTCCCATTTAAATCCGGATCAGGTTGTAAAAAAAATGTACGTATCCCCTAAAGAAAATGTTAGAGTCGGTTATGAAACAGGAGCATCGCTCCAACACCGATTGGGGCTTACAACTCAAATGCCCAAATATAATTTTATTGCAACTAACTTAGCTGCTCCAAAGGTTGTGAAAGAGCTGCATACTGTATTACGTAAGCCGCGTATGGAAGTGAATATTGATAACTATTTATATTTGCAGATCCTAGATGCCATTGAGAATAAAGACCAGGTGGTCTGGGATGCTCCCCACCCTGAAGGGATAATTAACAAATTTATTGAAGCTAACAAGTTAGACTATGGCAAGCTATTAGGATATGCCGCTATGAATTACACTAAGGATATAGTTTGGCGCCTAGGTAAAGTTGCAGAGGGTACCCGGTTATGATATTGCATGAAAGTAAGGATGATTTTGAGGAAATCATACTGCAAGTTAGTATGAAAGCTGGCATAAGGGCTGATGTTTTAGAAAAAGATTATTATGTTACGCTGATGCTTGAGGAGCTGGCTCGGAATCAAGAACAATGGAAGGCTTATTTTAAAGGCGGAACTGCACTATATAAAGCGTTGTTGTCCATTAATCGGTTCTCAGAGGATATTGACTTAACGGTGTGCGTGGATGATGTAAGCTCAAACACCCAAAAGAAAAAACGGCTAGAATTGTCAGCGGAGGGCTACTCGTGCTTAAAAAAGCTTTTAGATGATCAGCAATCGAGCAAAGGCAAGGGCAATATAACCACAGTTTATGGATATGACCCCATCTTTAATGGTAGTGAGGGGACTGATCCACTACAAAGATTTGGAAGAGTGAAGATTGAAGCTACTTCGTTTACTAAAAGCGAACCTGTAGAGCCCATGCTGATAGCCCCAGCTCTTTACTTGTACGCCCAAAAAGAATCACAAGTAATACTAGATACAAAGTTTAATGTTCGGCCTTTTAAGATATTAACCATAAAACTAGAGCGGATCTTTATAGACAAAGTATTTGCTACCGAGTTTTATTATCAAAGATACAGACAATATATAAACTCCAGAACAGATAATCCAAGTGATTTTGCATTTGATGTTGCTAAACATTTGTATGATTTAATGGTGCTTTTTACTAACGAAAAAATCCGAAATTTATTTACAGAAAAAGCCAACCTTCAGTACCTAATTGGACTAGAGCGGGAAGAAGAGCAAGTACGTTCTGGTGGTATTCCGTCAGATTGTTTGATTAAAGACTTTCGCTATCTACATGATCTCCTTACTGACATGAATTTTCATGAAGAGTATTTGCGTATGCAAAATATTTATGTATTTAGAGAACAAGACAAAATTCCACTGAGTCAGGCGGAGGCTGTTATAGCTGCTATTCGGATACTCGAAGGATAACATTATTTTGAAATTGTTTTGCACTATACTTAAGTTTTTATCCGCACACCCCTCCCCTGGAAATAGTGGAGGGGTGTGCTATATACCTACATCACTCCTCAAACTTAACATGATCCAATACCGTATTTCCCCACTCAGGCAGCAAGCATGCCTCTCCCGCAAAGCGGCTTCCTGCTATGGAGCCGTCTTGAAACAGCGCCCCGTCAAAGCTGCATTCCTCGAACCGGCAATACAACAATAAGGCACTGCGGAAATTGGCCCCATCAAAGCGGCAGCGGATGAAGGATACATCATTAGCTATCACTTTGCTTAAGTTGCAGCCGGTGAAATCACAATCATGGAACGCCTTGCTCATTCTGGCACCATTCAGCTTCGCTCCCCGGAAGGAACAGTGATTGAAGGTATGCGTCACGAATCTCTTGTCCAGTCTGACCTCGTCCAGGAAACAATTGGTAAATGTAGAGGTGTTCAAGCTTGCCGAATCCTCGAAGCGTGAATAAGAGAAATCAATATCCTGCAGAGTGAGGTACTGTATGCTCTCAGTCAGGGTAACTCCCCGGTAATCCTTGAGTCCTGCCTCCGTCTGTCCATAAGGGGAAGGCGGGAAGGAGCGGTCTTTTTGATGGAGATTATGTTTACCTGAAATCGCGGCCAGATGCCGGTTCACTTCAGAGAGCTGGTCGTCTTGCCATCTGGCCAAGAGGAATTTCTTATTCAAGGTAGCCCCTCCTTACATTTATTTGGTAAAATGAATGGAATCTAGTTTATATGTTAGTATGCCAAGTAACTATTAACAAGCCATTAAAGGAGGCCATCCACCCGTGGGAAGATCGTTTGCAAATCTGCATATCAAGTCAGGTGACCTGGAGAAGACCCTGCAAGCCTTACAGGAGCTGACCGGCAAGCATGGCAAAGTATTGGGTTATCCTGAGACGCCGGAGCGTAAGGCCGTTATCTATGTAAGCCAAAGTAATGAGGGCTGGATCAGCGTGCTTCACGATTATTTCGTGTGGGGTACGGTGAAAAAGGCTGGCAGAACGTTGTCCGCGCTGCTACAGGAGCCGGTGATGACCGTGGCATATATGAATGAGGAGATCTTCGAGCTGTCGTTCTTTGAGCAGGGGGAGATCCAGGCCGAACGAATCTTCTGTGAGCCTTGGACCCGGGAGGATTATGAACAGCTGCGGGAAGAGCGTATAGCAGACGAATATATCCAGCGGGTGCTCGGGATGCAAGCTGAGGAGGAGAACTTCGGCGGATTCATCAGCCTTACCAGCCCGGAGCAAGCGGTGGAGCGGCTGTCCGAAATTACTGGAATGTCTCTATGGAGCGATGCGGAATGGTTACCGTATGAAGAGACGCTCAGAGCACGCTTTGTTACCTATGAATGGTAGAAGAAGATGCTAAAAAACAGTGGATTCTACAAGCTGCGCTTCTTCATCACACCCGAGGAGCTTAAGAGAGTCGTAGAGCTTCTGGAGCCAACGCAAGTGCGGTACTATTTAACCAATTATACCCATACAGAGCATGATCAGAATCAGGTGGTGGAGGCGTATCGCGCCTTCTATCAATATTATACAGCTGCGGAAAAAGAGAGCGGGGTGCGCCCCTTCTTCATCTATTCGATGTCGGTTCTGCCGGACACAGAGAGCTTTGGTTTTTTTGCGAGAAATGAGGGGATTTCTATTCCCTATCACGGGCAATGGGCAGAGAACGAGCTGCCCTGTATCCTGATCTCCTGTCCTAAGGGGCACCGGGTCAATGCTCAGGATGAGCAAGGGGAGTATTATCTCTATGAGGATGTCCGGGAGCACAAGCCGCTGAGTTATGCCCTGTATAAGGAAATCACCGGCTCTATTCAAAAAATGACCAAGCCTCTCCGCTTCTCGGCGCAAGACCCGGAGGCGATGGAGGAACAGAAGCCCTCTGTACGCATAAGCCGTGCTGCGGCTGAAGATTTAAGCAACTCCTGGATGGTCAGACAATATGGACTCGTAATCCATGGGCAATCAGGGCCTGACTGATGTATTGGGTTATCCATGAAAGGGAGGGGAGCAGATGGCGCTGAAGTTGATCTGTACCTGGGGAGTGCTCGCTCTATCGTGCTGTGCGGTATGGTGGAGCTTCAAGACCGAAAAGCTGATCACCGTCTCCTGGCTGATGTTCCTGCTCCCTGCGATTCTTCAGCTTGTTGCTGCTGTGCGGATCGGGCCGGGCAAAGCCAAGTTATTTCTTGTATTCGGCTGTATTAATCTGCTGTTCGCAGCCTTGACCGGTGCGGCTGTCTGGTATCTGGTCCAACTGGCAGATGCCTATAGAAGGGGAAAATAAATCAAGCGTGCTATAAGCGGGGGAGGGGGCTAATATGCAACTGGGTTTTACGCTGGATACCCATGGAACATGTGTGGGTGTACTCAGGGATGAATTGATTCCGTTAGAGGAACTGGCGAATACATGGGAATTTCCCTATGATATCTTTGTGGTGTTCCGGGTATTGCCTGATAGCTATGGACGGAGAACGTTCAGACGCTTTGACAGCGGGGATCATACCCTCTATTTGGATATCAGCCTCAGCTATGAAGTGTACCAGCGTATGTCCAAGAATGAGCAGCGCGAGGCCTTGGGCATTCACCTGTACAGCTATCTGGCAGAGTCCATTGCCAAATATACCAAGCATGCCGGTAAGACTGCCCAAGCGGAGCTGCTGGAACGGGTGAAATGCTGGATGCTGGCGAATAACTGGCTGGAAGGGAAAATCCATCAGGCACGCCTCCTCCTCTCCCGGGAGATGGGACTCCATGAGGTTAGCCGGACCTCGAAGCTGCCGCTGGAGGAGATTGAGTATATCCTGCTGCGCATGAATGACGATGCGCCAGCTGCTGTTCATCCTGATAATCTATAATCATCCCTCTATGTGGGAGAGAGGAGCATACCTATGTATGAGCGTCTGACAGAGAAATTGAGCAAGCCTTCCGCTATAAGGTGGTTTCCCGGCCATGGGGCCGAGGAGAGCTGGATTGCCGAAGCTGAGGAGGAGCTAGGCTTCAAGCTGCCGCCGTCTTACCGCTGGTGGCTGGCCCGTTATGGAGGTGGGAGCCTGGGGGACGGTCAAATTCTGACGCTGGTTGCTCCTGAGGATAGGGAGTATACCGACTGGGATCTGCTGTATATCCACAGGCTGAATCTGGCGGAGGAATGGTGGGTATCCCGGTTTCCACATCGAATGGACCTGTTTGTGCCGGACAGCGATGAGCTGTATTACTTCGACACCTCTTCCCCGGATGAACAGGGGGAATTCCCGGTCATGCGTTATGACCTGATGAATGATCTGATTGAGGAATACGCCGTGACGTTTGCCGGATTCCTGGAACAGCTGATCGACGAGAGGAAGTAGCCATGAATGTGGCACAGAAGGAAGTGGAGCGGCTGGCGGCGGAGATTGCGGAGGCGGCGCGGAGGTCGTTCCGCGCGCTTTTTGCGAATGGGGAGCATTATTATTACTGCACTCTATATACAACGGGCGAGGGACATGCACCAAGCCTCTCCGCCTGGTCGCGGGAAGCGCTGGAGCAGGAAGCGGCCAGGCAGTCAGAGGGCGGCAGCACACCGGCAGCAGAGATCGCCGAGCTGATCAAATGGTCTTATGCCGATTCGCCGTATTGCTGCTTCGGGGATGAGCATTTCGATGAGGTCAAGCGGTTATTCCAGGCGCGTCCGTCTATTGCGGAGCTTGAGGATGATGCTTGGAACGATGAGTTCACTATGAGGCTGGGGGCTATGGAGCTGGCGATGCGGATGCTGGATGCTGAGGGTCTGTTCGCGCTCAATCAGCCACGTGAGGACGTATGCGTGCTTGCCGAAGTGATGCCGCCGGATGAGGGGAATACGGACATTGCCCTGCGCTTGAACCAGGCAGAATCTCCAGTGATGCAAGCTTGGCTGACGGAAGCCGCAGAATAAGGTTATTGATGAATAACTCACGCAGGAAACCGGGGGAATGACGAATGTATATCGTATCTGAGCCCAAGGGGCTGTCAGAGCATCTCAGGAAGCAGCTTGAAGCAGAGAACGCAGGACTGTATCCGCCAGCCTATACCCGGTTCTTGCAGCAGTACGGCGAAGGAACGTATCGGGGCTGGATGAATGTGCAGATCCCTGACACAGAGGTGTTGCGGCCTTTTGCTGAATACGGGTTATGGGAGCATGATGAAGACAGTCCTATAACGGAGCAGCAGATCGGGGAGTGTACCGCTATCGGGACCACCGTGGACGGTGATTTCCTGGCGGTCCATCCCCGGGTGGACGGACTACTGTGGCTGCCCCGTCATGCAGAACAGATTCAAGCGATCCCGCTGCCAGCCGGGGAAAAGGAAGAGGATGTTGGCTATGCCCTGATCCTGGACGGCATCTACCGCCGGATGTATGGGCGGAGCCAGGAGGAGAGCGTCTATTATGAGCCATGGACGGGAACCCGTGAGCATTTCTTCCTGCGGATGGTGCCGGGAGAGGGCCAGCTGGCGCTCACGGAGCTGGCTGACCTGTGCCGTGCGGAGGCTCCGCCGGATCTCTGCATTGAGAATCCTTACGTCTG
This sequence comes from Paenibacillus sp. FSL H8-0332, assembly GCF_037963835.1. Classification (NCBI taxonomy): domain Bacteria; kingdom Bacillati; phylum Bacillota; class Bacilli; order Caryophanales; family Paenibacillaceae; genus Paenibacillus; species Paenibacillus sp. FSL H8-0332. The sequence goes on along the minus strand of NZ_CP150145.1, from coordinate 6,981,770 downwards.
CTACCTGTTCTACCGGAATCTGGGCGGCTATATCCGCCTGAATCTGGCGGGTGGACAGGAGGTAGCCGTTTTCTATGAGCAGGCTGCCGGGCAGGTATTCGCCAAGATGAAAGCGTGGCTTCTGTCGAAGGGATGCGAGCTGTATTCATAGGAGTGAAGAATAAGGAGGAGTGCGGATGATTGTCATGAAGGAGAGGATGTCATAAGTGAATCATAACCATGCGACCTACGAGACCCTGGACGGGCTGGAGGACATGCGCTCCGAGCTAACCGGGTATTGTTACCGGATGATGGGCTCCATTTTCGAGGCGGAGGATGCGGTACAGGATACTATGATCCGGGCCTGGAAGCACCAGGAGCAGATGAGGCAGCAGGCCTCTCTCCGAGCCTGGATGTACCGGATTGCCACCAATGTCTGTCTTGACCGGCTGAGAAGCGCCAAGCGGCGGGCGCTGCCGATGGATCTCTCGGAACCGGCCGCTGTCGTTACGGAGCCTAGGGAGAGCCTGCCTCAGCATTCCTGGATCTGGCCCGCTCCGGGCCATGTGGATGACCCTGGCAATATCCTGATCAGCCGCGAGACCATTCGCCTGTCCTTCATTGCGCTGCTTCAGCTGCTGCCGCCCCGGCAGCGTGCCGTGCTGATTCTGCAGGAGGTGTTCCGGTGGTCGGCAGCTGAGACCGCCGGGGCACTGGAGATGACCGTGGCTGCGGTGAACAGCGCGATGCAGCGGGCACGGGCGGCCATGGCCAAGGCACAGCTCCGGTCCGGGGCCTTGCAGGTTGACGATGACGAAGTGGACGAAGGGCTGATTACCAGATACGTGGAGGCTTTTGAACAATACAATATTGATGCGTTGTTAGCCTTATTCCAGGAGAACGGCAGCCTGTCGATGCCGCCATTTACGATGTGGGTGCAAGGCGGCGCGGATCTCGCGGCCTTCTACCAGATCACACGCAGTCACTGTGTGGGCTCGCGGTTGCTGCCGGTCCGGGTGAACGGGAACCGGCCCGCCGTTGCCCAGTATGTTCCCTCTGGAGAAGACGGATTGCTGGTCCCGTGGGCGATTCATGTGCTTGAACTGAGCGGGGGGAAGATCGCGCATGTTCATCATTTTATAGATGCTGAATTATTTATTCGCTTCGGATTGCCGGAACACCGATGATTCTGCCGCGGCCGGAACGTCTATACTAATGAATCGCACAAGCGACACCATTCCGAATTCAAGGAGGAACAATCAATGACAATCAAACTTACTCCCTACATCACCCTGGAGGGGCGCACGCAGGAGGCTATTCAATTCTATGCACAGACTATGGGTGCTGAAGTCCTCTCTATCCTGACGTATGGTGATATGCCGGACCTCCCGGACACGTTCCCGGATGAGGTGCGGAGTCTGGTGGCCCATGCCAAGGTCCAGGTGGGCGGCACGGAGCTGATGTTCTCGGATACTCCCGGCGGTACGCCAGTTGAGAGCGGGAAGCGGGTAACGGTCTGCGTTACTACGGACAGCGTGGAGGAATCACGGAGAATTTTTGATGCGCTGCAGGAGGGCGGGGAGGTTAATATGCCGTTTCGGGAGGAGCCGTTCAGCCCGGGCTTCGGCGATCTGACGGACAAGTTCGGGGTGACGTTCCAGATTTATACGGAGCTTGGATAGAGCGGGCAAATAGCAGCGGAGAGGATCAGGCATGAATAAGACGAACGTTGAAGTTCCCATACGTTGTACAGGTGTTGCCGCAGTATTGCTGAAGAAGAGAAGCATTTCATCAGGAAAACTCCAGCAGCGTGGTTACGTGTTGGCACACCATAAGAGGGCTTGAGAAGGGCTGCATGCGAAGAGCGTGCAGCTTTCTTTTGCTCTCTGGCGAGTGCATCGACCAAAATGTTATCGAAAAACCGATCACATTCGGCATTGCGTGGACGCGTGGGCCAGATGTAATCGAAAAACCGAATACAATCTGCCGGCGCGAGGGAAGTTGGCCGGATGTGCCCATGTGCGGTCGTGAATGGTAGCGTAAATCGTCAGCTGGGCGGGTCCGTTTTTTATCTTTTGCGCATAATCGCCAGTGCATGCAAACTATACCCGAGCAGACTCTTATCCTCACAGGTCCGCAGATGAAACTGAAGCCAGTGTTCGAAATCTTCTTGCTGCGCCCCATTAATATGGTTAGCTAGAAGATAGCCGATTCCGTCTGTTCCAAGATGGGCAACGATCTCTGTATGATAGGCTGCGGCCATGTGTTCCATTTCCAGGGGGGACATATGTAGGAATAGACCATCCTTCGTCTGGTTGGTATGCCAGGTAAGTACATCTTCCATGTTCCTGAGTCTATCACTTATGCTTAATACCGAAACGGCGGCATTGTTAATATAGGAGACCGCGAGTAATCCGCCCGGCTTCAGTACGCGCAGGCATTCGGTCATGGCAAGCTGCCGGTCTTCATTGCCGATATGATAAAAGGCTCCCATGTTCAAAACAACATCAAAAATTCCGCTGTCAAAACGTGATAAATCCGTGATGCTTCCTGTATACATATCAGCTAATACCGGGCGTATGCGCTGCTTCTCTCTGATGATATCTACATTATGAGGAACAATATCTCCGGCAACTACCTTATGCCCCAATTCTGCAAGCTGAAAGGAGTAATTCCCCGTTCCTGCGCAGCCGTCAAGAATGTAGGCTTCCGGCTTAAACAGCCTTTTGAAGTAAGACATCGTTGTGATCCATTCGATCTGATGCCCGTTATCCCTGAACAGCCTTCCCTCCTCATCATAGGAATCATAGTAATCGATTATTGCATCCATCTTATTGCCCTCCTTGTAGTATGGCCGGGCTCATCTTGAAATGCTGCCCTCCCCCTACCTTAGCGGATCAGGGGAAGGCAGGCTATGACCAGGATTACTTGAAGATCCGCTGCGAGAACTGATACAGTCCGCTGCTCCAGACCTTGCCTTCATGTCCGCCTACATCCAGATACCACAGATGCGGAACGTTCATGCTGGTCAGGCTGTTATGGAAATTCTGGCTGACATAGAGCAGGCCGTCCGAAGCGCCGCAGGAGATCCAGAGCAGCTTCAGCTGGCTGGCCGTCTGCGCCGGATTGGTGATCAGCTGTGAAGCCGACTTCGTATTCGGAGCAGAGGAGAACGCGCCGATCCAGGAGAACTTGTCCAGATGCTTCAGGCCGAAGTTCAGGGTCTGTCCGCCGCCCATGGATAAGCCGGCCAGGGCACGGTTTTGCTTGTTTTTGTATACCGGGAAGTGAGAGTCAACGTAAGGAATGAGGTCATTAATCAGATCGAATTCAAACCGCTCGAAGGCGGCTACCTTGTCCGGTGCATAAATATCGCCGATCGGGCGGTCATCCGCCATAGCGCGGCCGTTCGGGAACACGACAATCATCGGCGCGAGCTTGTTCTGGGAGTACAGGTTGTCCAGAATGTTCCGCGGATTCATCCCGTTCAGCCATTCGTTCTGATCCCCGCCGATGCCGTGAAGCAGGTAGAGAACGTTGTAGGTCTTGGAAGGGGTATAGCCCGGAGGGGTGTACACCATCGCGTTTCTCGATTTGCCTACGGTAGTCGAATAATAAGAAATCTGCTGTACGTTGCCGTGCGGAATATTATTGCGGTATCCGTCATAGCCTTGCGGAGCGGGAGTGATGGTGCTGGTTACAGCCGCAGCGGCATCCGCAGACAGGCTCAGATCCTGCTCCTCTGTCACAGGTGATGCATAAGACATTGCAGGCAACAGCAGGACTGTCGCCAGAGCCAGACTTGCAATTCGGGTCATTATTTTCTTCATTTCATATGTCCTCCTTCATTCGATTGGTGAACCCTATTCGCCTTCCCTCTACAGAAACGGAGTCGCCTCCTCCTCTCCCGACATAATATGTAAGCGCATCCACATCGAGGATACCATATATAGAATATTATGTAAATTGTTTTCGTAGATTTTTCAAAATATAAGAATGGGACGGTAAAGCCGTTTCCAATTGCATATGGAAAGCAGCGGGTCATACCGGAAGCAGCGCGGTCACGGATGTGAGGGCCATTTCGGCGCTTTAATCTAGACCGGAGAGCGGTTTAGAACAGTATAATTGTGTCCCTGGAGAGTGGGTTTGCCACCCTCCTTTCTTTTTGGCCCGGGATTATAGTAGGGAATGACTCTATGTATCCTGCTGGAAATTGAAAGCGGTTGCCTGGAGCCAAAATTGATCTGGAGGAGGTATTTATGCTTACTCACAAAGTAATGAGATTGCTGCTGGTGCTTGCTGTCGCATTCACAGGGTTCATCCCGCAGACCGCCGGTGCGGCTGAACCGGAACCGGAACCGGTGCCGCAGGTGGCCGCCGCTGCCCCGGCAACCATCCAGAATTACCCGATGCCGTCTATCTATACTCCGTCTGCTGTCTATTCGTTGAAGGTGAACAATGAGGCGGTCCCCGTCATCAAGTATTTGCCTGATTATGACTACGCCCAGTTCTCCTTTGACGGAACGGTTAGCCTTGAGGTGACGGCAGACAAGCCGATTACCTCGTATTCGATCAGTCCGCTGGCCAAGAACATCACAGGAACGGTCAACGGCAACAAGCTGACCTTCACCCTGTCGGCCTCAACCTATGTGATCGTGGATATTAATGCACCTGCGAACGAAGACCCGAATGAGAAGGACCCGGACAAGCGCCGCAAAAGACTCGTGATCGCCGCCGATCCGCTGGAGACAGACATCCCTGCGTCCTCCGGCCCGGGGATCTACAATGTGACCGCTGCGCCATTCAACGCTGACAAGACGGGGGCAACGATCACCTCGGGTGCCATCCAGCAGGCGATTGATGCAGCCAATCAGGCCGGGGGCGGCATTGTGTATATTCCGGCAGGCGTGTATAAGAGCAGCAACCTGACCCTGAAAAGCAATGTTACGTTCTACCTGGCCGGGGGTGCAGTCATTGTCGGCACAGGCCGGGGCGAGGACTACCGGAATGACTTCCGCAAGGATTCGATCTCGGATGGAACCTACTTTATCCGCACCGCGACCAATTCCGTGAATATCACCATGCGGGGACGCGGAACCATCGATGGTAAAGGGATAGAAATGCGCAAACGCAAGATGACCAATCCGCCTGCAACCCATAAGCAGGGAGAAGGGTTCATCAATAACCTGGTGGTGCCGATGGCGACCAGCAACTTCAAGTTTGACGGGTTAACCCTGCGGGATGGCGGCTTCTGGGCGTTCCTGGTGGTCCGCTCCGATAACGTGACCATCACCAATTATAAGGGATACCAGGATTTATTTACGCTTGAGGATGATGCCATCGACATTAATGAGAGCCAGAACGTGCTGGTGAAGCATGCGCTTGCCATCTCGGATGACGATACCTTCTCCACCAAGACCTGGCCGCAGAAAGGAATGTCCAAGGACTGGCCGGGAGCCATCGAGCATCTGGAGAATGTGGTCTTCGAGGACTGCTTCGCCTGGACGCGCTGCGCCGCCTTCAAGCTGGGCATGGGCATATGCACGCCCCAGATTGGCGTAACCATCCGCAATTCGTATGTCTATCAGAGCGCGCGGGCGCTGCTGGTGGATCATGCTTACACAGAGAATCCGCTCCCGGTCGAAGGCTGGGCCCAGGATGTGACCTTCGAGAATATTGATATTGAACGGGTGGGCATCAACCAGTTCGGGAATTACTGGCTGCGGGTCTCCACCAGTACATCCGGCGATGTAAGCAATGTCATTCTCCGGAACATCAATGTCCGCGATACGGGAGGAGATTCCCCTATTCAGGGCAACCCTACCAGAGGCGGGATGGTGAACGGGGTAACTTTTGCAGATGTGGTGGTCAAAGGAAAGCTGGCGAAGAATCTCAGTGACCTGAAGGTGAGCATCAAGAATGAGAATGTAAGCGGGGTGGTCTTCGCAAATACGGATCAGGCCTGGTTCAGCGATTACTTCACCTCCGGGCTGACCACGGATTGGACTATGGCTTCAGGTGCAACCAGTTGGGCGGTAACCGATCGAACAGGGAACCGGGTGCTGTCCACCAGCCAGACCACGACGGCGCTGATCACCGCCAAGGCCGGTGCATCCTGGACGGATTACACGTATGAAGCCAGAGCCAGACTACCTCTCATTAATGGAAGCGAGAACGCAGGCATTGTCTTCCGGGTGCAGGATCAGAACAACTTCTATATGTACCGGATCGATGCCAGCACAAGCCAGCTGCAGCTCTATAAGGTTGTGGCTGGAACGTTGACGCAGGTCTCGAATACTTCGTTTGTGCCTGTCAAGAACCAATGGTATACGCTTAAGGCGACGGTTCAGGGCAATACCATCAAAGGGTATGTGGATGGTGTGCTGAAGACCACATGGACCAATCCGGTCAATGAATTAACCTCGGGCGGAATCGGCTTCCGCACCACTTCAGCCGGGGTCTGGTATGACGATGCCAAGGTGACTGCCATTCACAATCCGCCCACTGATATCACTCTCAGCTCAACCCAGGTGCCGGAGCTGACTACTCCAGGCGGTGTAGTGGGCACCTTCACGACAGCCCATCCGGATGCGGGCCAGACCTTTACTTACGCGCTGGTTCCCGGGCAGGGAGACGCCGATAACAGCAGCTTCTCCATTGCCCCGCAGGGAGACAGGCTGATCCTCCGCACCACGCCGGATTATGAAGCGAAGAGCAGCTATAGCATCCGGGTGAAGAGCATTGACGCCAATGGCCTGTCTCTGGAAAAAAGCTTCACGATTCAGGTTACCGATGTGGAGGAGACCCCGATTGATGCCAATCCTAATTCGGTCCGGTTCACGGATAACTTTGAGGATGGCAATCTGGCGGGCTGGACGGCTGCCAGCGGGACCTGGAGCGTAACCACTGACGGCAGTACGAAAGCCTTGATCCAGACGACGGGGAATACGACGGGACTTATTACAGCTGGGAGCGTGTGGCAGGATATTGCTTTTGAAGCCAAAGTGAAGGTTCCCATCGCGAATGCCAATGCCGGTATTCTCTTCCGGGTGCAGGACGCCAATAACTATTACATGTACCGGATCAACGTCAACGACAAGAAGCTGGAGCTGTTCAAGGCGGTTAACGGAACGCTGACCCCCGTGTCTAGTATACTTTTTGCCGATGCGGCTGCGGGCCAGTGGTATACCCTGAAGGCGGTCATCAAAGGCAATCGGATTCTAGGATTTGTGGACGGCCAGTTGAAGCTCGAATGGACGAACCCGCAAACGGAATTAACCGCAGGGCGGATCGGCTTCAGAACGACCTCCCAGAATGCTGTGTTCGATAATGCCCGCGTTACAGGGATACACAAGGTGACGGCCAATGCGCTTAAGACGGTAACCCAAGATGTGTATGAAGCGGTTACGCCTGAAGGCAACCGGCTCAGTGTTAGCCCGGGCAGTCCCTTTGCAGGGGAAACATTCAGCCTGACGGCTGAAGGCCATAACCAGAGCGTAGCACCTGTCGCCCCCGGAGATGAGCGTTATTATCCGGAAGCATGGAGCTCCACGGAGGAAGGTGTGGCGGGCGTATTCACCGTAATGGATGAGGTGTATCAGGCTGCATATGCTCCCTCCTCAGCAGGTGATTACAAGATAACCGTCATCTACCGCAAGCAGGTATGGGACGGCACAGCCTGGGCCGATACGGAGCTGACGGATTCCCTGATTGTGGACATTAAGGTCATCCCGAAACCGGCAGATGCGGAGGGTGACAGCACCACTGAGCTGAACCCGCCGGTCCTCGGTTAACAAGAGATTTATATCCCCATCCTGGTGTGTAAGCAGTGATGCTTATGTGCCAGGATTTTTTTGTGCTAAAAATAATTAGCGTATAAGTGCAACCGTTACCCGGAATTCTCTACTATATAGATAAGAGGATACCAAAGGAGAAACTAGCAGATGGAAGATCAGGGAATCATTCAGCTATACTTACATCGCTCACAGCAGGCCATCACGGAGACCCGGAACAAATATGGTGCTTACTGCCGGGCGATCGCCAGGAACATTGTCGCGAACCCTTCCGATACCGAAGAGTGCGAGAACGATACATACCTGGCTGCGTGGAACGCTATTCCGCCTAACCTGCCCAGGAGGCTGCCGGTATTCTTGGGGCGAATCACCCGCAATATTGCGCTCGACAAGCATGGTTATAATACGGCCAAGAAGCGGAGCCGCCAGTTCGAGGTGATTCTGGAGGAGCTGGAAGACTGCCTGCCTGCGGCGGAGACGGTTGAAACGGAGCATGCCGCAGGCGAAACGGCCCGGTTAATCAATGAATTCCTGTATGGGCTGGAGGAGGGAGCACGAAATTTATTCATCAGGCGGTATTGGTATGCGGATTCGATAGAATCCCTCGCCAGCAGGTTCGATATGAGCAGCAGTAAGGTGAAGTCGAGCCTATTCAGGACCCGGAACAAGCTTAGAGTTCATTTAGACCAGGGGGGCGTTCACCTATGAAGCGGGAGGACTTGTATAAAGAGATCGGACTGATTGACGAGGAGCTGATTGCGGCGGCTGAACACAGCGGAGTAAGGGGCAGGGGCAGGAGACACAGGTTCTCCAAAAGTTGGATCGCACTGGTCGCCTGTCTGGTCGTGTACAGCTCAACTTCTACCGTGCTGCTTGCCACAGAATACACCAGAAATAAAACAGAGGAGCCCTACATCCGTTATCTGACAGCGGAGGATATGGAGCTGGCCCCCCGTGCGCAGTATGAAGCCGACAAATTCCTCAAGGCGTTAGCCAGCGGGAACGATGACAAGGTATATATTGCAGTGAACCGGCTGGTGGAGAGCTTCAATGATCCCAAGGCGCGGGAGCTGGCGCTGCAGAAGCTGCAGCCCTTCTTGACCAGTGCTTCCGCGAAGATCGCGGAGTCGGCTGCTTTTGCCACAGATATCCTGTCGAAAAGCTACCAGAGTCCGTATCTCCACAAAATGGCCGACGGGAGCATCGTATTCGCCTTATTCAACAACTATTCGGATTACGGCACCCAGAATGTGCTGTGGCGGATCAAGGGTGATGTGCTGGAACCGTATTTCAGCTTCGCGGCCCCTTCGATGTACATTAAGGAGATCCTCCCGTCCCCGGACCGCAAGCTCCTTGCGGTGGTCACCAGCTCTAACAAGAGTGAATTTGTGCAAATCCTGAATGTGGAGAAGGGGACGATCAGCCCGGAGCTGGTAGAGTCGGCGAGAATCAGACATGGCGCGCAGCGTAAGCTGGAAACTTGGACGCGCAGTGATCATGAGAATTACAGTTATGCGAACCATCTTGTGTGGCAGGATAACGATACGTTAGCGTTCGAGAGTTTTCTGGCCTACGACGACACAGCAATTATTGAAGAAGTTAGTGTGACGTACCGGTTCAGGGATAAAGTGATGGAGGTTGCGGATTTGAAGTAAAGTATGCGGTGCCTTGCAAGAGCTGCGAATGGAGAATACATCCGTCCGCGGCTTTTTGCTGTGTGGTGAAGGGAATTTAAGAAAGTTTTAATCTTTACCCGACTTCTTCTTAAATAGTTGCGCCTATTCTTGAGTACAGGGAGGGAGCAACTTGAAGAATTGGGCCCGTAAGGATTCATCGGTGGCTTGGTTATTTCTGGCACCTAGTAGCATCGGGTTTGCCTTGTTTTATCTGATTCCGTTTGGCATGGGCGTATTCTATTCCTTCATGGACCGTGCGGTGGACGGGCAGTATGTGGGCCTGCATAATTACCGGGAGCTGATTGCGGGCGACTCCTTCCGGAAGGCGGCCTTCAATACCTTCTACTTCAGCCTGGTGAGTGTTCCGCTGCTGATCGTGCTGTCGCTGGGGTTAGCGCTGCTGCTTCATAAGAAGCTGTATTTTCAGAAATGGCTAAGGACTGCTTACGTTCTCCCGCTGGTCGTGCCTGTCGCGTCCATTATCCTGGTCTGGCAGATCCTGTTCGACTGGAACGGGGCGCTGAATGCGTGGTTGAGCGGCTTCGGTCTGGCCCGGGTGGACTGGATGAAGACGGAGGCAGCGCGGAATGTAATTATGATGATGTATGTGTGGAAAAACATCGGGTACAACGTGATCCTGTTCCTGGCCGGACTGCAGCAGATCCCGAAGGATTACTATGAAACCGCCCAGATTGAAGGGGCCGGCCGTCTCAGGCAGTTCCGGAGCATTACGCTGGTCTACTTAACCTCTACGATGTTTTTTGTCGTCATGATGTCGATCATTAACTCCTTCAAGGTATTCCGGGAGACGTTTCTGCTGGCCGGGCCGTATCCGCATGACAGTATCTATATGCTGCAGCATTTTATGAACAATATGTTCCTGTCCCTCGACCTCCCGAAGATGACAGCGGCATCTACCCTGATGGTCGGCGGCATTCTGATCCTTGTTCTTGGGCTGTTCGCCATGGAACGCCGGTACCGTCGAAATATGGAATAGAGGTGAAAGAGGTCTTGGCAGTTGGTAAAGTCATACAAAAACTAACGTTAACCGTCCTGATGGGGGCGGTTGCCCTCCTGATGCTGTTCCCGATTGGGGTCACGCTCATCAATTCGTTCATGAGCAGCCGCGAGATTGAGATCAATTACGGTCCCGTCGGACAAATGAACACAGTCATAGAGGGCAGGAGCGATCCGTTCGCCAATCTGAAATGGCTGCCCGATCAGGTCTCCCTGGAGCAATACGGTAAGGTGCTGCTGGACAGCCCGATGTACCTGTCGATGTTCTGGAATTCGGTGTTCCTGGTGGTGCCCATTATTGCCGGGCAGACGCTTATAGCTGCGCTGGCTGCTTACGCCTTCTCCAAGCTGAGATTCCGGGGCCGGGAGCTCCTGTTTCTGGTCTATGTCCTGACGATGCTGATGCCCTTTCAGGTAACTCTGGTGCCCAACTACATCATGGCCGACCGGCTGGGGCTGCTGAATAGCCCGGGGGCCATTATTCTGCCTGGTATTTTTGCGGCCTTCGGTGTGTTCATGCTCAGGCAGTTCATGCTGGATATCCCGTATGCCTATATCGAAGCGGCCAAGATGGATGGTGCCGGACATTTACGGATTTTTGGTACCCTTATTGTTCCCATGGTTCAGCCGGGTCTGGCCGCGCTTACGATTCTCTTATTCGTCGATTACTGGAATATGGTGGAGCAGCCGCTGATTTTCCTGGATGATCCGCTGCGTCAGCCCTTATCTGTCTACTTATCGAATGTCAGCAAAGAGAAGGAGCTTGCGTTTGCTGCTTCCGTCATCTACATGGCCCCGATGGTACTGCTCTTTCTGTATGCGGAGACGTATTTCATTGAGGGCATTCAGTTATCCGGGATCAAGGGCTAGGGCTCGCATGTGAGGGACTTATGAGGAAAGGAGGAGAACGGGGAAATGGAGATTGCAGGAGTGCCCGCAGACCGCAGGCGTAAAAAAAACATTAAAATAGCCTCCCTGCTGCTGCTGGGCGTGTTACTCTTCTTCACCTTCTTCAGCAATACGCTGCAGTCATTGACCTTGCCCAAGGTGACGACGGTCACGCCGCAGAGCAAGAGCCTTGAATTCACGCTGGAGGGCGGCGGGATGCTGCGGCCCGTGAATGAAGTGAAGCTCCAGAATGAGAGCGGCTGGAAGCCCCGGGAGGTGCTTGTGCAGGAGGGGGAGCGGGTGAAGAAGGGGCAGAGGCTGATCGTCTATGACAGCCAGTCTGCCGAAGCCGGGCTGCAGGATGAAATCGCGCTGCTGGATCAGCAAAAACTAGGGCAGCAGACACTTCAAGATCAGTTCATTCAGACGTATGCGGAAGGGGATGAGCTCCAGATTCGCAAGGCCCGGCGCGAGATTGAAGCAGGCAAGCAGGAGCAGGCCAGACAGGCGCGTAAAATCGCCGAGATGAGAGAGAGGTTAACTGCGGAGCAGCAGCTTAAGGCACCCTTCGACGGGATTGTGACCCGGTTGAATGCCCTTCCGGGGATACCGTCATCGGGCGAGCCGGATCTGGTGCTGTCGAGCAGCCGAGAGGGATTTCAATTCGATTTCACAGCGGACGCGGGGCTATTATCCAGCCTGGGAATTACCTTGGGGGAGAAGCTTGAGGTGGAGGTTCATTCTGCTGAGGGGCCATCGGCCCGGATATTGCCGGGAAAGATTGCAGAGATCAAGAGCGCTGAGGCGCGTGCCGGAAGTCCGGCCAGTGAGGATACCAGCAGGGCGGAGGACATCGCGCAGAAGACGGTCTTCATTGTAATGAATGAGGGTTCGCTTCAGGGGGGGGAGCAGGTTCAGTTCCAGATGAAGAAGCCGTCCCTTCAGGAAGGTGTGGTGGTACCGGCTAAGGCCATCCATCAGACGGGCGGGCGCAGCTTTGTCTATGTAGTTGAGGAGCAGAGGGGGGCATTAGGTAATACGTTTGTCGCCCGCGAGGTTCAGATCCGCTCCAGTATCACGAACGGCCCGGACAGTATGATTCAGACGGATAATCTGTATGGGGACGAGATGATTATTCTGGAGAGCAGTGAGCCCTTGCAGGACGGGAACCGCGTACGTCTGCAATAACCTTAGGAGTACGGCCTACTATACGAACAATTATTGGAGGTAGTGACAGATGAAGATGATTAAGAGAATGGGCTGGCTGGGGCTGAGCCTTGCTTTTACAACGATGATGTCTGCATGTAGTTCCGGGAGCAGTGCAGAAGCTCCAAGCACCGTGGGGAAGACGGTTGTTACGTTATCGGTTCAGCAGGATAGTGACTTCTACCGTGCGGTAGAGCAGAAGTTTGAACAGGCTTATCCCGATATAGATTTGCAGATTCAGGCGTATAAGGGGATCGGCGAGAAGATGGAGGGGCCGGATTATGAGAAGTATCAGAAAACCGCCGGTACAGCATTGCTCTCAGGCAAAGGAGCCGATATTTATGAAACGGGCAGTCTGCCCGCCAGTGATTACGTGAGCAAGAAGCTATTCCTTGATATGGAGGATTACCTCAAGCAGTCGAAGACGCTGAAGCAGGAGGACCTGCAAATGAATGTGCTGAATGCCCTGAAGGTGAACGGGGGCACCTATATCATTCCATCCGGGTTCAGCCTGAGAGCGTTCCTTGGAGACGGGGATGTACTTAAGCAAGCAGAGATCATTGATAAGAGCTGGACTTGGCAGGAATGGAAGAAAATCTCCAAATCGCTGATTGCGTCGGAGCAACAGGCGGGGTCCGCACACCGCTACGCGCTTCCGAATAATCCGCCGGATATGCTGCTTCAGGAGATGGTGGTCGACGGCTATAACCAGTTCGTAGACGTAGCTGCCCGCAAGGCCAAGTTTGATTCCCCTGCCTTCATATTTATGATGCGGGAGATTAATGAGATGTATCAAGAGAAGTTGATGACCACCGAGCCAGTCGAGACCGAGAATCAATTGTTCTATTCTGCCGTTATACAGGGCCCGGCGGATTTCATCAACGTTCCGTATACCAATTTTGCCAATCCGAAGCTGCTGTATAAGCCGCATAGCGGAAACTCCGGGGCCATGAGAATTATTCCGAACTATACGTTTGCGATACAAGCCAAATCGCCGGTTGCCGAACAAGCCTGGACGTTCATGGAGTTCCTGCTCTCTGATGAAGTTCAGTCCCTGCAGAGCAGAGAAGGCTTCTCCCTGCTCCGATCGCTTAATGACAAGCAGTTCAGTGAGCTTCAGCAGCAGGTGAAGAGCGGAACGTATAAGCTCCCGGACGGCAAGCTTGCAAGTGTTCCAGAGGGGCAATTCAAGGTGTTCCAAGACATGATGGATACAGCGGATAACTTCGCCATGATGGATGTGAAGATTCTGAGCATCATCGGCGAGGAAGCAAACGCGTTCTTCAGCGGACAGAAGACGGCAGAGGATGTGGCCAAGCTGATACAGAACAAGGCGACAACGTACCTTAACGAGTAGATCACGGCCTGGGAGGTCCCGGAATGAAGCGAACCACGATTCTAATCGCAGAGGACGAGAAGGAGATTGCCGACCTGATTGCCCTGCACTTGCAGAAGGAAGGGTATCACTGTATCAAGGTGCCTGACGGCCGGGCAGCGGTACAGGCCATTCAGTCACAGTCGATTGATCTGGCGATCCTGGATATTATGATGCCGGAGCTGGACGGGTACGAGGTGACCCGCCAGGTCCGGGTGAAGCATAACCTGCCGATTATCTTCTTAAGTGCCAAGACCTCAGATTTCGATAAGATTACCGGCCTTGTGATGGGAGCGGATGATTATATGATTAAGCCCTTCAACCCTATGGAGCTGCTGGCCCGTGTCAATTCCCAGCTGCGGCGTTCCCTGCAGTTCAGCCAGCCTCCGGCTGCCCATCAGGCCCCGGTGCTGGAGTCGGGCGGGCTTATTATAGCCCCTGACCGGCATACAGTTACGCTATACGGGAAGGCGATTGACCTCACGCCCAAGGAATTCGACATCCTCTATCTGCTGGCCAGCCACTCTAAGCAGGTGTTCAGTGCGGAGAGTATTTTTCAGCAGGTGTGGGGTGAAGCGTACTATGAATCCGGCAATACCGTGATGGTGCATATCCGTACCCTTCGCAGGAAGCTGGGCGAGGACCAGAACAAGGACCGGTTCATCCGAACCATCTGGGGCGTCGGGTACACGTTCAATGAATAAGCGGGCCCGGGGCTTCCGAGCCAGATTAGTCCAGTTACTGGGGGTAAGCATGCTGCTCTCAGCCGGTCTGACCTATGGGATCTTCAAGCTGCTTCAGCTCTACTACTCCGGGGTGAAGTTGGAGGACCCGGAGGCGGAAGTGCGCCGGTTCATCTACAAGCTCGGGGACTTCAACGTATCTCTGATGCTGTTCATTCCGCTCATGCTGATCTTCTTTTTCAAGTTCACCAAGCCTTATATCCGTTATCTTAACGAGATCTCCAGCGGGATTCATCATCTGGCTAACGGGGAATTTCAGAATCAGGTGAAGATTGCCTCAAGGGATGAGTTCAGTGCGATTGCCGAGGATCTGAATGCGGCAGGGGCTAAGCTGCTGACAGCGGTGCAAAGAGGCGATTTCGCTGAGAGCAGCAAAGACCAGCTGGTCGTTAATCTGGCCCATGATCTGCGTACGCCGCTTACCTCTGTGCTTGGCTATCTGGATCTGATTCTTAAGGAGGAGAAGCTGCCGATGGAGACGATCAGACACTACGCAACCATTGCCTTCACCAAGTCCCAGCGGCTGGAGAAGCTGATCGACGGACTGTTCGAGATCACCAGGATGAACTATGGCACACTGCCTATGGTGAAGACGCACCTGGATATCGGCGAGCTGCTCCGGCAATTGAACGAGGAGCTATACCCGGTATTTGAGCGGAACGGTCTGACCTCCCGGCTGAATATTACCCCCGGCTTAAGTGTCTATGGGGATGGTGATCTGCTGGTAAGGGTCTTAGGAAATCTGCTTACTAATGCCGCCCGCTATGGGCAGGAAGGCGTATATGTGGATATTAACAGCCGTCCTGATTCAGGTGCAGTAGCGGTTGAGGTGATCAATTACGGGAATCCCATTCCGCCGGAGGAGCAGGTGCATATCTTCGAGATGTATTATTCCGGGGACCGGGCGCGGACTCATCAGGAGGGCGGCACGGGTCTGGGTCTGTTCATTGCACGGAACATCGTAGAGCAGCATGAGGGAACTCTGTCTGTGGAGAGTAACGAGATACGGACAAGATTCGAGATGCGGCTGCCGCAAGCGTAAGCGAAGTTAAGGGAGGAGAGAATCAGAATCATGTATCATTCCAAAAGAAAATATGCTGCTGCCATGCTAAGCCTGGCGGTTCTCAGCCAGTCCATCGCCTTCGGAGCCTATACGGCAGCCGCCGGATCTTCAGCGGGAACAGAGGCTGCAGCCGCCGTGTCCACGCTGGAGGGACTGGGGGCGGTCTCCTTGAAAAGCGGTATGAGTGTGAAGCTGCTGAATGCAGCGCTTCAGCCTCAGGAGAGCGGGAATATACTCACGTACACCTTGAATTACTACAACGGAACGGGCAGTAATGTAAGCCTGATCGATTATTTCTCCAAGGTCACCACTTCCAGCGGCGCTGTGATTCAAGGTAAACCGGTAACAGGCAGTGCTGCCATCAAGTCTATTCCGGCTAACAGCAGTCAACCGGTTACGTATTACGTCAATGCGGGTAAGGCTGCCAAAATAACCGGAGTCCGAATCGCCCTGTTCGGCTGGGACTTCAGCCAGGCGAATTACCAGAAGAAGCTGGGGATGTTCACGATTCCGGGTTCCTACTCGGTAGCCACTGCCAGAGGGCAGAGCAAGAAGCTGGTCTTGGCGGGTGTGCCGGTGATCAGTAAGGCCGAGAGCCTGCAGATCGTTAAGGCTAACGGAAAAGTGTACGCCAGGGTGGGCATCAGCTTCGCCAATTCGGGTACCAAGTTGCTTAAGGACACAGGTCTGAAGGGATATCTGATATCCTCGGGAGGCTCCAGATTTGAACTGAATGCCGCCCCTGCCAATTACCAGATTCAGCCCAAGGAGAAACGGACCGTGCAATATCTGGCGGACATCCCCTCCTATACGAAGACGGATAATATGTCCTTGCAGTTCGTCCAGGAAGACAGCGCGCTGCAGCTGAACCTGCCGGTGGCTGAGTATAAGCTGCCTGCTGCACAGTCGCCCAACTTCACCGTACCCGCTAATGCCGTCGCGAAGCTTAAGGTTGCTAACGATACAATTGAGACGCAGCTCGCAAGCGCGGCGGTGTATTCGGAGGATCATCTGGCGAAATGGAGCCTGAAATTCCGGTTGCGCAACACAGGCAACCAAGCGGTGACGATTCCGGCCTACCCCTTCAGCCTGACGACTGCCGAAGGGTACAGCTATCCGGTCAGCAATAAGGCACTGGCCAGTCTGAGTCTGAGGCCGCTGGAGGAGCGGGTAGTCGAACTCAGTGCAGAGCTGCCCCTGAAGCTTAATCAGGGAGTGCTCCAGCTACAGATGAACGAGCCGGCAGAAGAGGGCCGGATCGCCTTCCCGGCGGCTTACTATCAGATTCCCTACTCCTTGCAGCCGAATCATCTGCTGGCCACTGAGTACCCCTTGCAGAACAGTCTGGGTACCTTCGTGGTGAAGCTGGAAGCGGTGGAACGTCTGCCGTGGTCGGACCGCGATCAGGTCGTGACCAAGATCAGTCTCCGCAACTCAGGGTCCACGAATGTGCAGCTTCCGGCCCTTACAGCGCTTCTGAAGGCAGGGGATCTCGATATCAGCGGCAGTTCGCAGATGGTGATCGAAGGCTCTAAGAGCCAATTGGCCCCGCAGGAGACAGCGGTTCTGTATATTACGGGGAACCTTCCCTATTCTTATAATCTGACTAAGCTGAAGGTGATCCTCCAGTATCCTTCGGAAGAGACCCAGGCGAATTTCCTCACGCTGTTCACCAGCCAGGTGGAGAATACCTTAAGAACCGTAGCGGCCGGTGAACCCTTACGCCTGGAGCTGGCCGGGAAGAAGGCAGAGATTCTGGAGCGGCAGAGCCGGATCTATCCGGGCACGGATTCCAAGCTGATCTATACTGAGCTGGTAATGACCAACGAGGAATTACGCAAGACCCAGCCGGCGCAGCTGGTAGGGTATTACCGGACCCCGGACCATCAGTATTTCGAGGCGGTAATCTCGCAGTCCGCCGCGGCCCTGAACCCCAAAGAGAAGAGTCTCGTAACCGTCTGGAGTAAGCTTCCGCCGGAGATCAATGCGTCGGATCTAACCCTCTTCCTTGGGGAAGGCATCGCCGAAGGCAAATTGACCGCACCTGGCGCAGTGCCGACCGCTTACATCCAGACCGTGGGCCTGGGGCTGAGTCCGGCCAATCCTGCTCCGCAGCCGTCCCTTCAGAAGCTGGAGCTGTTCCCGTACTCCCTGTCCGTGAACCAGGTGACCGCCACGATGCCTGAAGACCGGGAGTCCATAGAGACGCAGATCAACTACCGGTTCACCCGCAGTGAACAGTATGTTGCAGAGGCGAATGGGCATAAGCTGGTGGCCGAGTTGATCGATCCGTTCGGGCAGCCGTCGGAGCAGCTTCTGCCTCTGGGAGACGGACCGTCTGGCGCGGGAGCCACGGGCAGTTTGTCCTTCCCGCTGAACAACAAAGCGTACAAGGCGCTCACCGGTGCCACGGTGCGGGTGAACATCTATGACGAGTTCCAGGGTAAACGCATTTTGCTGGGAAGCGAGAGTTACCCTGTGGCTTATGAGCGGGCGCCAAAGAAGATGGAGGCGGAGTGATATTGTAGATAGTTGATAAACAGGCCGCTTTCCAATGCTGGAAGGCGGCCTGTTTCTTTTTACATTGGACTAGAGGGCTTCCGTCTTCTGAGATAGACCCAGAATACGAACACCGCTGCTAGAGCAATAAGAATGCTTATCATAATAGGTCTTATTAAGGGAGTATTATTATCTGCATTGGATGCAGAAGCAACGGTTCCCGAACCATCCTTCCCGTTATCGGATGAATCATTTTGTAGGGACTGTAGTACATCAATTAAATTTTCCGGTGGTTGAGGTTCTGAATTGCTGCTTAATCCTTTTGACTCTGCTGATGAGGCCTGCTGTGGGACAATAATGAGCTCCTGATTATCTTTTTTGAAGGCAGCTATATATTCGTCCCGCTCACGGATAAGAGTAGGCTCACTCACACTTCCTTCAGCCTGCAGAGATTGGATGGCATAAGCTAATGTTCCAGGGTTTCCCCCGAATTCGGTAACCTGATACGAACCGTTTGAATCTTTTTGAATGACCATCTTGGATCTGGGTACCCCACTTGACAGAATAAGAAATTCCCAGCTCTCCTGAGGGGTGACTGTTTCAAGTAAACTATCAGAAGCTGTCCTCAGCTTTGCCCCATCAATAAAATGAATCTGCATTCCTTCACCTACGGTAACTTCACTAATCTCCGCTTCATTAGCGTAACCGTATCCTCCGGGGTCTTTAGACAGCCCTTCTTTAATTAAGCTCAACCCCTGGGTGTTGGCAAAAGAAACCACATCTTCTGCAATGTCCTGAGCCTGTATAGGGGAGAGTAAGTGTAGAAGCAACAAAAATGAGGCAATACTTGCCAGTAGCGTTTTCTTCCTCATGGAAATTCCTCCTTGTACCTCCGCTCGGGTTCATATGTTGAATCCAGTCATTTCCGCCAAATGTGTCGTACCCATAAATAACTATTTCGTGCCCGCCACCGGTAGCAGTATTCCATTTCCAGCTTACGTAGACAGGACTGCCAACGCTATCAATCTGAGTTTTCACCTCGTTATAGGATAAGGACCCTGTATGATTCCAACTGGATACCCCATAAAAATTTAAAAAAGAAATAGTTTCTGAGAAATCTAAATAATAAAGAATGCAATACAATATCAAAGACGTAGAGAATAAGGGGAAAGTTACACTCTTTGGGAAAAAAATATAATTTTGGGCATGAAAAAGATTCGATTAGTATGATCCATGGAAGGGTACCCAGCCAATCGCGCAGGAAAACACTAAAACACCCAAAACGCATCTTTAGAATGTCTTCTAAAGTACGTTTTGGGTGAGGTGGATGATATTTAGGTGTTAACCAGCGGCCCAAACATCTAATTCAATCTTCAGCTCAGGCAGCCCTAATCCTTGGATGTAGGCAACCGTCATGGAGGGAGGCGTGGGGCCGAACACGTTATTCCAGATGGAATAGAAATGATCCCAATCGATTTCCTCCGTGGCCCAGATGTTGATTTTGATGACATGGTCCGGGGTTAGCTGCTGTGAGGACAGAATGTCGACAATATTACTCATGGTATTGGTTACTTGCTGGTTGAAATCGGCAGGGATATTATTGTTCGGATCAATTCCGATTTGACCGGAAAAGACATACATTTCAGCATCTCTGCTGATTTTGGTCACATGGCTGTAGCTGCCGACCGGTTTCGCTATATTTTCAGGGTTATATCTTTGAATGACATTGTTATTTAGGCTCATGGTTATAAGTCTCCTTTAAAATGGGCTGTTTTTTTGTAGTTTTTCTTAATATTGGACAGAACTATCCCGTCAACATTAATTCTAGAAAAAAACAGCAGTCGAATACCCGATTCCAGCAGACAGATATTGAATAGATCTCTTTTTCATCAGGTATCCCTCCTGGACATTTAAAATTTAACTTACTTTAGGAATGATAACATACCCTGAAGAAAAACCAAAATACAGGGTGGGCGAGTGAACAGAACGGGTAACCTATGTATTCAAAAAAAAGGGCGTCTCAGCCATTACACATGGCGTGAGACACCCCTTTTTTTGTTAAAACTATTCTATCTCGATCCCGTACCAGCCGTCTGCAAGTAGAGTCAGCTTATACTTAACCGGCTCTGCTGCATAGGCCTGCTCCACCATGCTCTGACTTACGCAATACACGATATGATAGGTGGGACCATGCTCCCTTTCCCAGTCGAATATGAACCTGAGGAGCGGCTTTCCATCCTGCCTGCTGTAGCGCACGAAGTCCAGACTGTCCCCGGACCATGCGGCGATCTGCCGGATATTGTCTTGCAATTTCGTATTCATACTGTCATGGAATGGAGGGACGGCATTATCAGAGTAGATGAACGTATTCCCGATATCGCTCCGCTCATCCAGGCTGTCCATCAGCAGAAGGGCCTCCGTCTTCACAGCATCAAACTGTGCGCGATGCTCCCGGAATAGTTTATATTTTGCCTTGGAGGAATCGTAACCGATGATGGAGCCTATTCCCGCAAGCATCAGTATAACTGTAATGCCAAGTAAGACTCGTGTCCTGACACTCAATAGCTTCACCTGCCTAGATTGGATTGAAATTAATACACGGAGCCGCTAAAAGGCAGCTCGTAGTCAATCGTTGTAATGAACGGTACATATTTGCCGTTGAACCGTTCGTAGTGCTGCAAAGTGAACCAGTCCACAAATCCCGGATTATTGATCTCATCATCAGCATCCAGGCCGAAATGATCATAGAAATGGAACACCAGCTTGCCGCTGAATTGATCTCCGTTGTTGTTGAAGTCCTTAATGGTAATATTATGACCATGGAAGGCATGGATGGCCAGAGATAACGCCAGATTGGTCTTCTCCGTAAATACCGGATACGGGCTGGTCGAGAATTGATTCACGTAACTATTCACCACACTCTGGCTTCCGTTCGGGTCAAATCTCAGCCTGGACAGATCGCCATGATTACTGCGCAGCTCCTGCACCACGAAATCCTGGATTAAGTGTACATACCTCTGGGTGCTGGCGTCCGAGATGACGGCATTATCCAGCTTGCTGTTATGATACTTAATATAGTTGCTGGTATCGAAGGTGTCACCAAGGGTTACCGAGGTTCCTTCATTAATGGTTTTGCTGTACTTGAACGTTGAGATCAGATCGCCAAGAACGAATTTCATATCATCCGTTGCACCTATTTTGCCGACAACGAACAGAAGAGCCATCTCGCCCCAGATCATGGACTCGGGCGTAATTCTGGCCACCGAGAATACCGGGTCCAGCTTGAGTAACTCAAAATACGTATAGTCATTGAACGTCAGGTCATCGGAGACTGGGGAAGTTCCCTGCGGTGCTTTCTTTAGAATTCCTTCTCTGTACTCAGATTGAAGGATCAGGGCCTCGCTTACATCTGGAATCAGTCTTCTGCTGTCCACCGCATCGTTTAATCCGTCCCCGTCCGTATCGGTAAGGTTGGGATTGGAATACATATAAGCGTAGACCTTGTTGCCAGCTTTGACAATGTGGATCTCTTGCCCGTCCTTAAGCCCGTCATTGTCACTGTCCGCATCCAGATAGTTCAACCTGACCGCCGCACCGCCAGTACCGACACGCAGTCTTCCGGCCTGCATCTCCTTCTCATGATAATCGCTGATGCCATCCTGGTCTGTATCCTTGTACAGGTCGGAAGTCTCGGCAATGGTATCGAAGATCCCATACAATTGGCTGGCATTACTTGCATGATAATAGCTGCCGCCGGTGCCTTGGGCCATGCTGGTCAGGACACTCGTCGAAATGCTGCTGCCCAGGCCTACCGTATAAATCACAATACCCTGATCGGCAGCCCGTTTGGTTAGTGCGGTATCATAAGAGCCTTCCCCGTCAGTAAGCATAATAATGTACTTCAGAACCTCCGCTCTGCTGGTGGTGGCGAACAGATTAATTGCACTGGAAATCCCGCTGCTCAGAGTCGTTCCGCCGTTCGCATCAATCCGCCCCGCAGCCTGACTCAGCACGGTCTTGTCTGAAGTGAAGCCGGATAACACCTTGGCAGAGTCGTCAAAATCAACAATAGCCCCGCGGTCACTGTCCGTCAGCAGATTGACGAACTGTCTGGTTACGCTGATTCTCACATTGCTCCGGTCATTATCTGACATACTGCCCGAGGAATCGATGACGAAGGCAATATCCATCCCCGCATAATGCTCCTGTCCCTCATCATACAGGAACTTATATAACCAGACCTGGTCGTATACTGTTTTGTTTAACAGAATGTATTTGGAGAAATGAACCGTCTGGACCGAGATCATATTCCCGGCCACCTGCTGATCCGGCAGCTCTTCGAACAGCTGCGACTCCTCATTGTAATAGTAGATTCGCGGCACAAAGCCTGCCTGATTCAGTAAGCTTTTATCGAACTCAAAGGAGATTGTGGCCTTCTCAAAGCTTCCGTCGATGGAGAAATTATAGCCTTGATCAATATATCCGGGAATAGTTGTATCATTAAGAATGCCGTCCTGGACCGGCTGAACAGATAAGCTGTCTACCTGCTCCGCAGTGATCCCTTCTACAGCAACAGTTGGAACAGCCTTGCCCCCGACATCCTCTGCCTTCATTGTTCTTGCAAACTTCGTCTCAGGCACAAGCGGGTCGCTTCCGATCTGGAGTTCCCACGCGTCAGAGAGTCCGTCGCCATCGGTGTCGGCCTTCAGGGGATCGGTCTTGTGCGTATGAACCTCTTCGCTGTCCGTAAGACTATCGCCGTCACTGTCTTCGCTGATGAGGCTGGTGCCCAGCATCAGCTCCTCCAGGTTGGTTAATCCATCCTTATCGTAGTCCTCATCACCGTCAGCGGTCCCATTCTTATCACTGTCCGTTTCAAGTGGGTTCAGCTTCAGCACGAGCAGCTCATCCCGGTCACTTAAGCCGTCACCATCAGTATCCTTGCTGGTAGCGGATAGGCCATAATGCTCCTCATAGTAATCGCTGATTCCGTCCTTATCGCTGTCCTTCTCCCGGTCAATCCCGAGGTTATCCAGATTGTTCTCGTCGAAGTTCACGATAATATACTCTTTGGTCACTTCAGTCCCATCTTGAACTTGTGCGCGCAGCTTCAGCAGATTGTATCCGATGCCAAGCCCGATTCCTTCTGCAGACCATGCTGCACTTACAGGGATCGTCCCTTGCTGGAGGACTGCTTTATTCTTGTCCGTAATCTCATAATTGAAGGCCTTGACCTGTGATACTCCTCCCAGCGTACCAGTCAGCTTGTCCATCTTGGAGGTCAGGAAGTAATAGTCTCCGTCCGGACTGTTCTGAAGCTGGAGACTGTACGTTTCAAGCTGCACGGAGACCCTGCCCGGCTCAGGCTCCGGGGATTCTTCCCCGGTTAAGATCTGCGTTAGCTGATAGCCCGAAGGGACACTTACAACATTCCCCGGGTTCCCAGAGAAGCCTAGGATCAGTGTCTCGCCCGGCTGAATGTTGGCATTATAGCCCGCATTATGTATGACGTAATGATTGCCGGTATGCCCGGTAATTTCAGCCGTCCAGAACCGGTCCAGGTTCCCGTCATAATCGAACTCCAGCGTCCAATCCTCAATGGCTGACTGCGATATATTCTTAATGGCAATTTCGCCGTTAAAAGCGCTTCCCCAATCACTTGTCACTGTGAAGCTTGTCTCGTATTGCCCGCCCGGTACGATCTGTCCAGTGCTGTGCATATCAAATGACGCCGGTAGCAGCAGCTCTCCTTCAAATGAAGCCGTGAAGCCGAAATTCACACTGCCACCCACCGGAATGTCCTGATTGCTGCCTATATTCTTGAGGGTATAAACTCCGTTCTCGTAGGCCTGTACTTGTCCGTTCCAGATATTCGTAATTTCATAAGGGGATGTAAAATCAATACTCCAGTTCTCCAGCGTCTGGTTACCCGTATTCCTGATCGTAACATCTGCGTTAAAGGCGCCTTCCCACTTGGAGGAAATCGTGTAGGTTACCTCATAACCCTCTCCTGTGTAAGTTGTTTCCTGCTTCCCGCCCGTGTCTTCCTGTGCTAAAGCAGGCTTGAGCTGAAGAGACGATAATACCAATACCAGAATGACAAACAGGGTGAAGCTCCGTTTCATGATCCTTCTCTTGAACATTGCTGCTGATCCTCCTCATAAGATTGAAATAGGGTGTGGAAAATGATGTTATTTCTTGGAGTATATGAATCTATAATATTTGCATATAGAGGATTAAGCAACAACAAATGGAAGTAAATAAAATGCTTGTGCTTCCTCATAAATTCTGTTATTTTGATATTAACAAAATGTAATTATCAATTAGTTAATAAGAGTCATTAATAAGCAATCCGTTTTGCAAGATACAGAGGAATCGGAGGGATGAGCATGAAGAAGGTACCCGGCAACTGGAGCGGGTTTGAACTCGCCTGGCTGGTGATATTTACGCTGATCGCGTTTGTTTTTACGGTGATCTCCAAGGATTCGCTCTTCGGGTTCACGGTCTTCATCACCGGGGTACTATGCGTGGTGCTGACGGCGAAGGGGAAGCTGGCGAGCTATGGATTCGGGATGTATAATACGTTCGGATATGCCTATTTGGCTTATATCAACGGATTATTTGGCGAGGTTATGCTGAATCTGCTATTCTTTGTGCCCATGAATATTGTAGGCTTCTATATGTGGAAAAGAAATATGCACGGCGGCAAGCTGTCCATGCGCCAAATGGAAACGAGGGGCCTCCTGCTCACCGTTGCAGTCTGTGTGGCGGGGGCACTGCTGCTGGGCTTCGGCTTATCGTTCATTCCCGCGCAGAATTCACCTTACATCGATGCCCTGACTACCGTGTTATCCGTTGTGGCTACCCTCCTTATGGTGCGGCGCTTCAAGGAGCAGTGGCTGGTCTATATCGTACTGAATATGTTCACCGTTCTGCTCTGGGTGATCCGGACGCTGGAAGGCAGCGGGGAGGGTCTGCTGATGATCGTGATGTGGAGCGCCTATCTGATTAACGCGGTCTACGGTTACTACAACTGGAACAAAGGGGCTAAGGAGGCGCTGTCATGAAGACACTTGGATTAACACTCGGAAAGTTTGCCCCGCTGCATAAAGGCCACCAGTTCATGTTCGAGACCGCACTGCGGGAGGTTGACGAGCTGATCGTGGTGATCTACGAGACGACCGTCTCTCCGGTGCCGCTACAGATCCGGGCGAACTGGATTCGCAGCCTCTATCCTGCGGTCCGGGTAATTGAAGCTTGGGATGGTCCGGGTGGATACTCGGATGACAGGGAGCATGAGCTCCGGGAGGAGCAGTATATTCTCTGGCTGCTGAAGGGCGAGCAGGTGACCCATTTTTATTCGAGTGAATTCTATGGAGAGCATATGAGTCTGGCGCTGGGTGCTATTGACCGGCGGGTGGATGAGGCGAGGGTGCAGGTTCCGGTATCGGCCACGATGGTCCGCTCGGACCCTTACCCATACCGGGGTTATGTCAGCGGGCTAGTGTACCGCGATCTAATTACCAAGGTCGTATTTGTAGGGGCCATGTCTACCGGCAAGTCTACGATCACCGAAGCACTTGCCCGGAGATACGGTACGGCCTTCGCCAGTGAATACGGGCGGGATTACTGGACAGAGCATCAGGTGGACCGCCGGATTGGGCTGGAGGCTTTTGACGAGATCGCGGTGGGGCATCTGGAGCGGGAAGAGCAGGCACTGCTTGACGCCAATAGGTATTTATTCGTCGATACGAATGCGATTACCACTTATATGTATGCGCTGGATTACCATGGGAAGGCACCCGAGCTGCTAACCCGGCTGGCCTTGGAGAACGCGCAGCGCTACGACCTGTTCTTCCTGTGCGACGATGATATTCCGTATGACGATACGTGGGACCGCAGCGGGGATCAGAAGCGGCATGTGTTCCACCAGCAGATTATCGCAGACCTGAAGGAGCGGCGGATTCCCTATATAACCCTTAGGGGCACGCTTACGGAACGTATAAGCAAGGTGGACAGTGTACTGGCAAAATTCAAGCCGTACGGGAATTATTTCGGAGAGCTGGAGCATTGAACCAGAGGGCAGAGGAGGCGGAGAATGTGGAATTGAGAGATGCCAACGGACTTACAGAGCGTGAATTCCTGGAGCAGTACCGGGCCGGGGACTATGAACGGCCTTCCGTGGCGGCGGATATGGTGATTTTCACCGTTGCGGATGCAGCGGCGGATCAGGAACCCGGGGCTGGAGCGAAGGGGCTGAGCCTCCTGCT
Organism: Paenibacillus sp. FSL H8-0332; assembly: GCF_037963835.1. Taxonomy (NCBI): domain Bacteria; kingdom Bacillati; phylum Bacillota; class Bacilli; order Caryophanales; family Paenibacillaceae; genus Paenibacillus; species Paenibacillus sp. FSL H8-0332. Next base: position 6,955,261 of record NZ_CP150145.1, on the reverse strand, counting down.
GATCCGCAGAGGCGGGCATCCCTGCCTCGGGAAGTGGGCACTGCCGGGCGGCTTCGTCCAGCCGGACGAGACCACAGATCAGGCGGCCGCGCGAGAGCTGGAGGAGGAGACCGGCGTGGCCGGTGTCTATCTGGAGCAGCTGCGCATCTTCTCAGACCCCGGGCGCGATCCCCGCACCTGGGTGATCAGCAGCAGTTATATGGCGCTGGTCGACAGCCGCCGTAGCCAATTAGAGGCAGGGGATGATGCCGAGGCTGCGGCCTGGTTCAAGGTAAGCTACCAGCTCCGGCAGGAGCATAAAGAGCTGCTGGAGCAAGGCTGCATCCGCACCCGTACCTATGAACTGCGGCTGGAGGCCGCAAAACAGGCGCTGACTGCAGTGGTAGAACAGACGGTGACGGCGACACCGGCGGCCAGATCGGTGCAATATGCCGTCTTGTCGAATGACGGACTTGCTTTTGATCACGCCAAGATCATTACCTATGCTATTGAACGGCTGCGTCAGGAGACGGAAAGAACCGGAATCGCGCTGCTCTTAATGCCTGAGCAATTCACCCTGGCCGAGTTGCAGCAGGTCTACGAGGTGATTCTCGGCCAGGAGTTGCCGAAGGCGGTCTTCCTGGACAAGGTGGCTGCGCTTATAACCGCGACCAACCTGTACACAGAGCATACGGAACACACACCCTCCCGCCGCTTGTATCAGCGGAACTGGGGAGAAGTCTGAATCTATTAAATCGGATGAAATCATCCATGAACGCAGGAAGAGCAATATTAAGAACAATGGAATTCAGCCACGAACTGGATGTGCCGCTACTCAGGCGCGGCAATGCGCATCGTGACCTTCCCGCCCCCGGATGGGGAGACATTGCTGAGGTGCAGACTGCCTCCGTGCTGCTCGGCCACAGAGCGTGCAATATAGAGCCCCATTCCGTGATGATTCCCGGAGCTGCGGCTCGGGTCGCCCCGGTAGAACTGGCTGGTGGCCTCCCGGAGGTCGGCCGCCGAGAAGCCGCTACCGGTGTCTGTAACCGTGAACTGAACCGCATCCGGCCCGCTCTGGACAAGCAGGGCAATGCTGCCCCCGGGCGGGGTATGCTCGGCGGCATTGGTAATCACGTTCATCATGCCCCGCAGCAGCAGCTCCTTGTGAATGAACAGGTATTCCGGCAGCTTCTCCTGCCGGATAGAGGTCTTCAGGTTCCTGCCTGCCTTGAGGGCATTCATCTGCAGCTCCAGCTCAGCTATGATCTCTGCTGCCGGGACCAGCGCCTTCTGGCGGGAGGAGCCGGCCTGCTGGCTGGACAGGTCAATGACTTCCTGCACGAAGGCTTCAATGTCTTCAGCGCTGCGGCGGATATAGCCGCTGTATTCACGCTGCGGCTCCGTCTCTACAATCTCCTGCAGCAGCTCGGCGTTGCCCCGGATAATGGTCAGCGGCGTCTTGATGTCGTGGGCCAGCGCGGAGATCTGCTCTCTGCGGGAGCGCTCCAGCTCCCACTGCTTCTCCAGTGAAGTCTGCAGGGCATCCTTCATCCGGTCCAGCGAGCCCAGTACCTCATCAATCTCCACAATGCCGCTGGGATGGACGGCGAACTCCAGATTCTCGCGCCGGATGTTCTCGGTCGCTTCCTGCAGTCCGGCCATCCGCTCCGAGAGCTTCCGGCCGAACCGGGCCGCGAGCAGGGCGGCCATCACCAGGAACCCGAGCACGAAGAGTACGGGGGCCAGCAGCTGGGGGTTCGGCAGCGAGCGGCGCAGCAGGGGAGAGGCGTATTGCGGCGTCAAGACATAACGGAAGATCCACAGCTTCTGTCCATGTTCGGCGGTGGTGTAGAAGTAGGAGCCTCTGTAGTCCCCCTGCCGGGTAATTCTCCAGGCTTGTTCCGCCTCTTTAGCATTCAGATTGCCGCCCAGCGGCTTCCCGTCCAAGGTGAATACGGTGTAATCCAGCCGGTCGGGGACCTGCGGGGCCGTATCCGCTGTACCCGCAGCCAGCTGCTGCTTGAACTGGGTGATCTCCTTCTCGTCATAGTTGGCAGGCAGCACCGCACCCCAGGCGAACGCCAGTGTGAACGCGCCAAGCAGTCCTCCCAGCAGCAGAATGGTACCAAGGCTTAACAGCAGCAGGTATTGCAGAAAAAAGGTGCGCAGCCGCACGGGTTTGCGTTGTTTTACAGCTTCCACTTATATCCTATCCCCCAGATGGTTTCAATGGCCTCAAGCCCGTACCGGCCCAGCTTGGCGCGGATGTTCTTGACATGCTCCGTAATGGCACTGCTATCACTCTCCCCGTCATATCCGAAGACCTCTTCATAGATATTCTCCTTGGAGAAGACCTGACCGCGGTGGCGGGCCAGAAACTCGCAGATTTCATATTCACTTTTGGTCAGCGGGACCTTGTCCTCTCGGGCGTATAACTCTTTACCGGAGAGGTTGAAGCGCACAGGGTCCATGTACAGAATGTTGCGCTTCTCCCGGCTCTCCCGCCGCAGATGAGCGTTGATCCGCGCCCGCAGCGCACCTATGCCAAAGGGCTTCATAATATAGTCATCCGCCCCCAGCCCCAGTCCGTACATCAGGTCACTTTCCAGCGTCTTTGCCGTCAAAAAAAGAATGGGACAATCCACCGCCGTGCGGATCTCCCGGCACAGGGTGAAGCCGTCTACGCCGGGCATCATCACATCCAGCAGAATCAAGTCATACGCACCGAGGTCGGTCCGGCGCACCAGCGCGGAATCAGAGAAGGTGGTTACCAGATGGCGGTCGGTACTGAGCGCGTTGGCTATCAGAGACAGGATGGCGGGTTCGTCGTCTACCACAAGTATTTTGGCCATAGTCATTCCCTCATTAGTTCATTTGAAGTCTAGTCATCCGCTGGGCGGCCTTCCCACCTCTGGAACCATAATACACTTAGGAGGCCCAGCATTAATGTTGCGGTGATACAGACCCACAGTCCGGCAGTCTGTCCAGATACGGCTGGAGATATCGAATGGCCTGTATGAGCGAAGGCCCACAGTGAGACGAAGCGCGCTCCCCAGGCAAAAGGGATATAAGGCCACAGAGCATCGCCGAGACCGGTTAGCATCAGGGCGGCGATCAGGCTCCCCGCAATCCCGATCCCGATGGATGCTCCCCGGCCGAAGTGCAGGCTGACTGTGAGATGAAGCAGATACAGAAACAGGCTGCTTCCGAAGATAATGACCGCTCCTGTACCGTAGAAGAGCAGTCCATGACTGCCCTGATGGAGGACCCGGCTGAAGCCTGTGCCGAACAGGGCGAAAGTGATCAGGACAGCCCCCAGGCTGAAACCCAGCAGGAGCAGCAGCTTGCTAAAAAAGGTTGTTGTCCTGCCCGCAGGCAGGCCAAGCATCCCCTGAAACCGCCCGGCAACGGCTTCCTGCTCCGCCGTCATCGCACAGACCAGCCCGATCACAGTAGGGTAGGCACAGGCAATGGCCTGCATGAACGCCATCACCTTGCCCGCTTCACTCGCAGCAGAGATGGAATAATAGGCCAGGAACAGGCCGGCCCCGATCAGCGGGGTCAGCAGATGGATCAGGAGAAACGGGGTGCGCTGCATTTTGAGCAGATCGGCCCTTAGCAGACCCGGCAGTGCCTTCATGCTACTTCGCCTCCTGTCTGCGGAACCATAGAGTGCTAAGCAGCCACAGGACGGCGAACCATCCGAGGGAGACCAGCGTACCCGGAAGAATCATGTCTGTGTTCCTTAACGGACTATCCGCCGGGACAGGGAGGCCGTTCGGCAGGATGGAGAGCACCGGACACATGAGTCTGAAGGTAATCGTATAGGGCATGTAATCCCATAAGCCCCCGCTATTGAAGACAAGAATGCCCATCACATTGCCGAACAGATTCAGCAGCACTGCGGCGAATAATCCGAGGCGTACAGCCAGGAACAGGCACAGCGGGATCTGCCACAGGAAGGTGAGGAAGATCAGCGCGGTGCCCGCGAGGCTGCTGGACAGCGGAATGGTCTGACCGAACAGCAGGCTTCCTGCCGTAACGCCAATCAAGAACAGAAGGAGCGCAGCCATTAGCCAATACGCGCAGGCGATAATTTTCCCGGCCCAGAGCGTTCCCGGTGCAACCGGCAGGGCCAGCAATCCGCGGTACTTCAGCTTCGCATCCTTCTGTAGTGCCAGCGAACAGGTCAGGCTCAGCGCTCCGGGCAACAGCATCGTGTACCACCAATTATAAGATCCGCTCTGAAAAAAGCTGCCGCCCATCAGAACAGCGCATAAGAGCAGTGTGAATACAGGGGCGAGCCAGGCCAGCTTGGGGATGAAAGTCCGCCGCCATTTCAGGCGTTCAGCGCTAACGATATTAAGCATGGGCGGCACCCTCCCTCCGGTGGGCGGCTGCGACCTGCATGAACAGCGCCTCCAGATCCTGATCCGGGGAGATCGCCCCCTGATAGCCCAGCACGCCGCCTGCGATGATGCCGATATGGTCGGCTGTCTGCTCCACCTCGGAGAGCATGTGGCTCGACAGAATGACGGTGATTCCCTGCTCCGGGAAGGAGCGGATCAGCTCCCGCAGCTCCTGAATCCCGATCGGGTCCAGCCCGTTCGTCGGCTCGTCCAGAATCAGCAGCTCCGGCTGGTTGAGGAGCGCAATGGCGATGCCGAGCCGCTGCTTCATCCCCATGGAGAATTGTCCGGCGCGTTTTTTTCCGGTAGCGGTCAGATCGACAACAGCAAGCACCTCTTCAATACGCGACTGCGGCAGTCCGAGGGCCAGCGTGCGTACCTTGAGATTCTCCCGGGCGGTCAGATTATCGTACAGCGGCGGTGCTTCTATCAATACGCCGATCCGGCTTAAGTCCTTCCGGGTCCATTCCTGCCCCTGGAAGCAGATCTTCCCGGAATCAGGACGCAGCATCCCGGTAACCATTTTGAGCAGGGTCGATTTGCCTGCACCATTTGGACCGAGCAGCCCGTAGACCGAATTGCGTGCGACTGTTAACGATACGTTGTTGACGGCTGTCTGGCGCTTGAAGCTTTTACATAGATTCTGTATTTCCAGAATATTATCCTGCATAGTATATCATCCTTTCTCTCCCTATACTCTAAGGGCCGATTCTAAGGATTCTGTAAGGATGACATGGCAGAGCCCCTGCCTGGGTGAACAGGAGGGGCTCTGTGTTGACTTTGCAGCAGCTGGCGTGAAGGATTAACGACGCCGGAAGGCGCCGCCGCGGGCCAGGGCAAAGAAGATCAGTAACGCAACGATGGAGCCGATAATGGCCGGAACAATGTGGAAGCCACCTACTACAGGGCCCCTTGGACCAAGCAGCTCGGTGCCCAGCCAGGAACCGATGAACCCGGCGATTACATTGCCCAGCACGCCTCCCGGAACATCACGCCCGATTAGATTGCCGCTTAGCCAGCCGATGAGTCCCCCTATGATGATTACCCAGAGCAGATACATTGATTTGTCCCCTTTCTAGTTGGTTTATTCAAGGTATGTTGGAAAATGCAATAGGTGAACCATCTGCCGAAGGTTAATTTTTTCCAAGCTCTAACAGGGCTGAAAACCGAACACAATCGGCTGGCGCGGGGGTTCGAACGGTGACAGAGAGATTAATGTTCTCTCGCGGTGTTAATATTAGAAGGAGGAGGGATCGGATGAACAAAATTCTCGTAATCGATGATGAAGCGGCCCTTAGAGATCTGATTGAGCTTGTGCTCCGCAGAGAGAATTATGAGGTGCGGACAGCGGAGAACGGGAGCGCTGGACTGCTTGCGCTGGATGCTTTTCAGCCGGATCTGGTGGTACTGGATCTGATGCTGCCCGATTGCTCCGGCTATGACCTATGTAAGGAGATCACTAAGCGGCAGGCGGTTCCCGTCATTATGCTGTCGGCCAAGAATGAGATTATAGATAAGGTACTGGGGCTTGAGCTGGGGGCCGAGGATTACATGACCAAGCCGTTCGATAACCGGGAGCTGCTGGCGAGGATCAAGGTGGTGCTCCGAAGAGCCCAGAACAGCGGCCTACCTGCAGAAGCTGAAGATACCCGGATCACTCATGAGGAGCTGACCTTCGATCTGGAGACCCGGGTGGTGCAGAAAGGCGGCGTTCCGGTGGCTCTGACAGCCAAGGAATTCCGGATTCTGGAGACGCTGCTGAAGCGTCCGGACAAAATCTATACCCGGGATGAGCTGCTGGAGATCGTCTGGGGCTATGACTTCATGGGCGACAGCCGCAGCGTGGATATGACGATTATGCGCTTAAGAAAGAAGCTGGAGGATGATGCCGAGAATCCGAAATATATCAGGACCGTCTACGGCTTCGGTTATCAGCTGGGAGGTGGCTCTGCCTGAAATATGCGACCCGGCTGGTGCTAATGTATTTGCTGTTCTCGGTGCTGTCCTTTGCCGTTATCATAATTTCGGTTAATAAGGCGATTGACTATTTCAGCTTCGTAACTATAGAGAAGCAAATGATGGAGAAGGCAGATCTGGGCGAGATGTCCTTCAGGGAGGTGCTCTCCAGGCACGAACAAGAGGTGGATGCCGGGCAGATGGAGGCGGTGGCGAGAAGCGCGCTGGAGACGTTAAAAGCCTCCGTCAAGGAGGTGCGCATCTACGACAGCAGCCAGAAGCTGCTGGGGCTTGCCGTTGACGGAATTGTGATCAATAACAAGACCCCCGTCATTTTTCCCGGGAATATCGCCAACGCTCTCAAGGGTAATTATGCTTACACGGTCTCCGAGGATCACCTGCTGTACTTCGCGGTTCCGATCCAAGACAAATATTATCAGAACAGCTATGTGTACGAGTTCGTGGAGGATGTCTCTTATTTCTATACGATGATGGACCAGATCCGCTATATCCTGTTCGCCGGTGCGGGAGGGTTCATTATTCTGATTACGCTTTCCAGCCTGTTCATTGCCCGCAATATGACGAAGCCGATCAAATACCTGCTTGGCGCCACAGAGAGCTTCTCCAACCAGCAATTCCGGGAGGTGCACCTGAACAGGAAGGATGAGCTGGGCATGCTGGCGGCGGGCCTGAACCGGATGGGCATTCAGCTCAGTGACTATATCCAGTATCAGAAGCAGTTTGTCTCGAACGTATCCCATGAGCTGAAGACGCCGCTTGCTGCTATCAAGGGGTTCTCTCAATACCTATATGAAGGCGAAGATGAGGATGAGGAGCTGCAGCGGATCTACTTCCATCTGGTGAATGAATCGGACCGGCTGACCCGGCTGGTCAATGAGCTGCTCATGCTATCGCGCTTTGACAAGGCAGGGCAGGATGGAATCGATGCCGAGAAGACGGACCTGGCACAGCTGGCCGCAGGGGTAGCCACCGGAATGCGGGCTAAGGCGGACAGTAAGGGGGTAGAGCTTACGATCCGGCAGGGGCCGCCGGCCTTCGTCTATGTGAATCAGGTACTGATGTCCCATGCCATCGCCAATGTGCTGGACAACGCCGTGAAGTATTCCAATTCGCGCACCCGGATAACCATTGAAGTGATGATCAGAGAGCAGGAAGCCATTGTGCAGATCAGCGATCAGGGGATTGGCATTAGCGCAGATGAAATTGCCCGCGTCCAGGAACGTTTCTACCGGGCACGGAATGCCAGCACGGCAGGCGGAACGGGGCTGGGGCTGTCCATCTGTAAGGAGATCGCCGAGAAGTTCGGCGGGCACCTGGATATAGAGAGCCAGCTCGGAACCGGAACCACCGTCTCCATCCATCTGCCGCTCTTGTGAACAGGCGTTACAAGAATGATACAACTCTGTTATTACACTAATAAATGGTTTTCGTATACTAACCTCATACCAAACAAACAACGCGTCTATCGCGTACATTCATGGAGGGATTACTTATGGGAACATTTAAAAAACCGGCAGCGCTGCTGCTGTCCGCAGTATTGTTAATGACACTTCTGACCGGATGCCAATCCGATTCGGCCGCTCCTGCACCTACAGCAGCATCCACAGAGACACCGGAAGCTTCGGCTACCCCAGCTGCCGAGCCTGTGGCAACGGAAGCAGTTGCAACCGCGGCTCCGGCCGAGCCAACCCCTGCGGCTTCAGCAGCGGGAGGCTCCGAGGCGATCAAGGAGGGCACTATCGAGAAGGAAGGGAATGTGATTCTGAAGGAGCTGGCTTTTGTCTATAAGGATCACACTATCGCCCTCTCCGACATTGTGGATGATGCCAAGCTGGAGAGTATGCTGGGAAAGGCAACGGCGAAGAAATCACACACTTATTCCTTGGATGACGGAAAGAATATGGATACCCTGATCGGCAGAACAGAGAAGACGTATACCTTCCCGGGCCTTGAGATTAAGACGCTGGATGCCTCTGATGGCAAGCAGTTCTTCATCTTCAGCATTAAAATTACTGATCCGAAGTACACCACCGTCCGTAATGTCAAGGTTGGAGACAGCCTCGATACGCTCAAAAAAGCCTATCCCGAAGGCAAGCTGACCGGAGACGGGGCACCTGAGGAAGAGGATGACTACCGGTTCGCCCCAAGCAACTATGTGGATTACATGCTGTTTCATGTCAAGGGCGCTAAGATTGAAAGTATAAGCATCTCTACGCTGATGGACTAAGCAGGTCCCCCGGTTCAGCCGGATTGAACAAGAACAGCCCCGACCGCTTCATGGCCTCTAATGGTCATGAAGCGGTCAGGGCTGTTTGTCTCTGTGTCATCTTCCGGAGCGGACTTTCCTATTCCGCAGGAGCTGGCTCCAGCACCCGCACCGTCTCCCCCTCTACCAGTTCAGGCAGATAGTAGGTGCTGCTCTTCAGATCTTTTTTACCTTGGAGCTTCTTAATGACCCATTCCGCCGCATCCCGGCCCATCTGTTCCTGCGGGTGGGTTAAGGTCGTCAGCTTGATGCCAGCGTTCTTGGCAATGTAGGAATTGTCCTGGCCGATGATCGACAGCTCCTCCGGGATCGAAAGTTCCAGCTGCTTGCAGACGTTAACCACTTCGAGTCCCACCTCATCGTTATAGCATACAAGGGCTGTCAGCACCTCCCGGTTATCCTTCAGGAATTGCTTGAGGTTCGCCGACAGATCACGCTTGGATTCCGTATCGAAGGAGAGCACCTGCTCCGGGTGGAAGCGAAGTTTGGCTTCGCCGAGCGCCTTGATGTAGCCCTTCATGCGGTACTTGCCTTGGAGATCGTCCATTTTGGCGATAATCCCGATCTGGGTATGGCCCTTCGAGATCAGCTCCCGGGTCGCCAGATAGCTGGACTGTACATCATCCAGACAAAAGAACGGCACCTCCAGCTCTTCATAATAAGCGTTAATCATGATGAACGGGACATCCTGCTCCTTGAACGACAGGTAGTAGGCGATATTCGGGTTGTACAGGTTGCTCTTCGTAGGCTCGATAATCAGCCCGTCCACCCCGAAGGACAGCATCATTTCCAGCGCCTTTTTCTCCTGGGCCACATCATTATTGGTGCTGGCGAGCAGCAGGGAATAGTTGTCCTCATTGAGCCTGCCTTCAATCCCCCGGATAATGGAGGGGAAAATATAATCGGAGAGGTAAGTGGTTATTACGCCGATGGTCCGTTTGCCCGCGCCATTCCCGGATTTGGACCGGAACTGGTGGCTGACATAGGTGCCCGAGCCCTTCTCGCTCCGCAGGAACCCCTCGTTGGACAGCTCCAGAATGGCCTTCCGCACGGTCTGGCGGCTGACGCCGTACATCTCCTGCAGCGCAGATTCCGTAGGGATTTGTTCGCCCACACTGTAGGTGCCGGACAGGATATTGCTTTTGAGTTCATCGAATATGATCTGGTACTTGGTTCTCACACGGGTCACTTCTTTCATAGTTGTTCTTATATAAAACAAGAAATATTCTGTAGTTGTACGTACATATTATAGCTTGAATATAAGCTTAATATCCTCCGGTGTCTACCATATATCATGATTCACGTAAAATATAGGTGATTTTCCGGTAAATTTGTAGGTATATCTTATATCTATTGTTGACAAATGTACGAACAAAAAATATACTAAACCTGTTCATAAAGGAAGCGCATTCTTTAGATTCGTAACTAACACAGTTTGGTTTAGAGAGGAGTAACGTGGGCATGGATCAGAACATCAAGCAAGCGATACTTAAGGGAGAGACATCACTGGGTATCGAATTTGGGTCCACACGTATCAAGGCCGTCCTGATTGATCAGCGATTCGAGGCGGTTGCATCCGGAAGCTACGAGTGGGAGAACCTGCTGGAAGGCGGGTACTGGACGTATCCCCTCACCGATATCATCAAGGGGCTGCAAGCGGCTTACCGCGAGATGAAGCAGGAGGTTGCACAGAAATACGGGGTTACGCTTACTACTGTCGGTTCGATCGGATTCTCAGCAATGATGCATGGATATATGGCCTTTGACAGCGCGGGCGAGCTGCTGGTTCCGTTCCGGACCTGGCGTAATGCTACAACCGGTGCGGCGGCCAAGGAATTAACAGAGCTGTTCCAGTTCAATATTCCGGAGCGCTGGACCATTGCCCACCTGTATCAGGCAATTCTGAACGGGGAAGAGCATGTTCCGCAGGCAACGTTCGTAACGACGCTGGGCGGATACATCCATTGGCTGCTGACCGGCAGTAAGGCGATCGGGATTGGCGATGCCTCCGGGGTCTTCCCTATAGATGAAGCTTCACAGGATTACCACCCGGCTATGGTCAGCCAGTTCGATAAGCTGATTGCCGCTAAGAATTACCCTTGGAAGCTGAGTGATCTTCTGCCCAAGGTCTACGCAGCAGGCGAGCAGGCTGGCGTGTTAACAGAAGCCGGAGCGAGACTGCTGGATGATTCCGGGGACCTGCTGGCAGGCATTCCGCTCTGTCCTCCAGAAGGTGACGCCGGAACGGGAATGGTCGCAACGAACAGTGTCCGCAAACGGACCGGTAATATCTCTGTAGGCACCTCCGTATTCGCCATGATCGTGCTGGAGAAGGACCTTACAGCGGTATACCCTGAGATTGACATGGTGACTACCCCGGATGGCAGTCCGGTAGGGATGGTGCATGCCAACAACTGCTCCAGCGATATCAATGCCTGGGTCGGCTTGTTCAGAGAATTCTCAGAGGCGATGGGCTTCAAGGCTGATCCGGCGAAGTTATTCAGTGTTCTGTTCAACAAAGCGCTGGAGGCAGACGCCGATGGCGGCGGGCTGCTCAGCTACGGCTATTTCTCGGGTGAGAACATCACCGGGATGGAGAAGGGACGGCCGCTGTTTGTCCGCTCGCCGGAGAGCCGATTCACGCTGGGCAACTTTATGCGGACGCATCTGTTCTCCGCTTTTGGCGCACTGAAGATTGGCATGGATATTCTGACCTTGAAGGAACAGGTGTCCATCGACAGCATTCTGGCGCACGGCGGCTTGTTCAAGACGCCTGTTGTCGGACAGAGAATCGTGGCTGCTGCGATGAATGTTCCGGTCTCTGTGATGGCAACAGCCGGAGAAGGCGGCGCGTGGGGCATGGCGATTCTGGCTTCTTATATGAAGAACAGAGCGCAGCAGGAGCGTCTGGATGATTTCCTCGACCAGAAGGTCTTCAAGGATATCGAAGGCGAGACCATTCATCCGGTTGCGGCAGATGTGAAGGGCTTTGGATTGTTCATGGAACGCTACACGGCGGGTCTGGCGATTGAGCAGGCCGCTGTAGATCATCTCGTAGAGAACGGGGGGAATTAACACATGCTGGAGCAACTGAAGGAAGAGGTGTACGAGGCCAATCTGGAGCTGCCTAAGCACGGGCTGGTCAAATACACCTGGGGCAATGTGAGCGCGGTGGACCGGGCGAGCAGTCTGTTCGTTATCAAGCCTAGCGGAGTCAGCTATGACAAGATGAAGCCGAGCGATATGGTCGTTGTGGACTTCGATGGCAATGTGGTGGAGGGAGAGATGCGGCCTTCTTCGGATACAGCGACCCATGCTGTACTCTACAAGCATTACGCCGAGATCGGTGGCATCGTGCATACGCATTCTACGTGGGCAACCATCTGGGCGCAGGCCGGACTGGATGTTCCGGTTATGGGGACGACACATGCAGACACCTTCTATGGTTCTGTACCGTGCACCCGGTTCCTGACACAGGAAGAGATTGACCGCGGTTATGAAGCAGAGACCGGGCATGTGATCATTGAGACTTTTGAACAGCGGGGGCTGGATGTGATGGCGATTCCCGGCGTTCTGCTGAAGGGCCACGCGCCGTTCACGTGGGGCAAGGATGCCCACGCCGCTGTGATGAATAGTGTCGTGCTGGAGGAAGTGTCCAAGATGAACCACTTCGCCCGCCAGCTGAATACGTTCGCCGAGGAGCTGCCGCAGCGGATTCTGGACAAGCATTATCTGCGCAAGCACGGCAAGGACGCGTATTACGGACAGAAATAACTGACTTTTACCAAACTCATAGAGAAGAGGATGAATGATATGTCAACAGTAAGCGACAAGCAATTCTGGTTCGTCGTAGGATCGCAGCACCTGTATGGAGATGAAGCGCTGGGTGAAGTGAAGGCTCACGCCCAGGAAATGACCGATGCGCTCAACAACAGCGGGGTACTTCCTTATCCGCTGGTATTGCAGGATCTGGCCGTTAGCGCAGACAAAATCACTTCCATCATGAAAGAAGTGAACTATCGTGATGAGGTTGCCGGTGTAATCACCTGGATGCACACCTTCTCCCCGGCCAAAATGTGGATTCGCGGCACGAAGCTGCTGCAGAAGCCGCTGCTGCACCTGGCTACCCAGTACAATGAGAGCATCCCTTGGGCAACCATTGACATGGACTTCATGAACCTGAACCAGGCTGCCCATGGTGACCGTGAGTATGGCTTCATCAATGCCCGCCTGAAGAAGCAGAATAAGGTCGTTGTAGGATACTGGGAACGTGCTGAAGTCCAGAAGCAAATTGCCGAGTGGATGGACGTTGCCGTAGCGTATAACGAAGGCTTCAATATCAAGGTAGCCCGCTTCGGCGACAACATGCGTAACGTGGGCGTTACCGAAGGCGACAAGGTAGAAGCCCAGATCCAGTTCGGCTGGACCGTGGACTACTTCGGCATCGGCGATCTGGTAGCCTATGTGAATGAAGTGAAGCAGGAAGAGATCGATGCCCTGTTCGCAGAATATACTAAGCTGTATGCCGTTGATTATGGCACGTACAGCAAGGAAGATTGGGAAGCCAGTGTGAAGGTGCAGGCGAGCTACGAGATTGCCCTTAAGCGCTTCCTGGATGCAGGCGGCTACAATGCCTTCACCTCTAACTTCGAGGACCTGCACGGCATGAAGCAGCTTCCGGGTCTGGCTGTTCAGCGCCTGATGGCCCAAGGCTACGGCTTCGCCGGCGAAGGGGACTGGAAGACTGCGGCCCTGGACCGCCTGATGAAGGTGATGAGCCACAACCTGAACACTGGATTCATGGAGGATTATACTTACGAAATGGCTGCCGGGCAGGAAGCGATTCTCCAGTCCCACATGCTGGAGGTTGATCCGAGCCTGGCCAGCAACCAGCCGAAGATCATTGTGTCCCCGCTGGGAATCGGCGACCGTGAAGACCCTGCCCGTCTTGTCTTCGACGGCAAGGCAGGCGAAGGCGTCGTGGTATCGATGGCTGACTTCGGCACTCATTACAAGCTGCTAATCAACGAAGTTACTGCCTTCGAACCCACCGTTCCGGCTCCGAATCTTCCGGTAGCCCGTGTACTGTGGCAGGTGAAGCCTAACTTCCAGGACGGAGTCAGAGCCTGGATCGAGAATGGCGGCGGACACCATACCGTAGTCTCGCTCAACCTGACTACCGACCAGATCGTTACCTACGCGAAGCTTGTGGGTCTGGAATACGTGATTATTAAGTAATTGAGTCACTTGTCAAAGTAAATAGCGAGTTGATGTTAAAAAGAGCGAAGGGGCCTATAGCCCTCTCGCTCTTTTTGTTTGGCAGGTATGATGAGTACGAAGACCAGTTCCAGAGGACATCTGCCTGCTCCGCCGGAAAGCGTGTGCCAGATGTATGAGAAAAACCGAACACAATGCGCCAGCGCGGCGGTGTGTGGGTCAATGTATGCGCAAAACCGAACACGATGTCCCCGCCCGGCGGTTCGTATGCCCAATAGCCCCGCCCGCCCCGCTCACTTCTTATTCCGCGCACGGTACTGCTGCGGCGTTGCGCCGACGATCCGCTTGAACAGGTTGGAGAAGCTGCCGAGGCTGGTGTAGCCGACCTGCTCGGCGATATCGGTGATCTTCAGCTCGGTCTCCTCCAGCAGCTGCTTGGCCTTCTGCAGCCGTTCCTGAATAATCACATCGGAGATCGATAGCCCGGTCTCCTTCTTGAACAGCCGGGACAAGTAGGCCGGGTTCAGGTAGACATAGGCCGCGAGTTCGTCGCGGGTAATCTCTTCGCTCAGGCGGGAGCGGATATACTGCCGGATCTTGGCGACTGTGGCCGAGGATACGTTATTGCTTGTCTGCAATAAGCGCATTACGGATCGCAGGCATTCCAGCGCCCAATGCTGGAGCGAAGCGGACTGCTTCGGATAATTCTCCTTATCCATCAGCGATTTCAGCTCGGCTGAGGCGTGTGCGGATAAGCCTTTTTTGGCGAGAACGGTGTGTACAATGAACAGGATGCCGTGGATAAGCTGACGGTGCAGCTCACTTGTCCAGCGGCCAGGCTCAATGCCCGAGAACCATAGCGTCACGCGGCGCTCCAGCTCCTCCAGCTCGCCAAGCTCCAGGAGGGTCGCCCACTCTCCGAAGATATGCATAGGCGCTGCCTGAGGCAGGGGCGCAAGCGGCTGATCTCGGCCATACGCCTGATCCTCCGGTCCGAACACCTGACGCGAACGGTTCAGGTTGCGTTGTTCCCGCTCAGTGACCTCCGTGTAAGCGCTCATGATTCCGGACAGGGGGACGCCCGCGCTGATGTAGATCGACAGGGAGCAATGCAGCAGCCGCTCGCAGGTGTCCAGGAAGGTGCGGCCATTCTGCTCCAGCGTATGCCGGACGGCGTTTATATCGCCCCTGACGTAGATGACCGCCAGATTATGCCCTACCTGATCCTGCAGCACAGTGCCTTCCAGCCCGCTTAGCAGCAGCTCATCGGCCATGTTGCGCAGCGCATATTCCATAATCGTCTCATCCCGTGCGCTAAGGTTCTCCTTCCACTGCTCCAGCCCCAGCAGGGCGAGGAAGTAGCGGTCCCCGGGCTGCAGATCCAGATTGTAGGTGTTCGCCGGAAGGGTGAGCGATTCCAGCACGGGCGCCGCCCGCTGGCTGAGAATATCCTGCCAGAACCGTTCCACCAGCAGGGGGAGCTGATGCTCCCACTGTCTCCGGTACTTCTGAATTAGGGCCTCGAACTGTTGCTGCTCTCTCT